>JAGDWA010000148.1 GCA_023269735.1 Thermofilum sp. | reverse complement strand
TCGAGGAGGGGACGCACGAGGAGCTCCTGAGGAGGGGCGGGCTCTACGCGAGGCTCTACGGCACCCAGATGGAGGGCCTGCTCGTGCCCGCCGCGCGGCCCGGCGATGGCTAGCGGGCCCTGCGAGGCGCTGGCGAGGAACCCCTGGCTCCTCCCCTTCGCCCTCGCGCTGGCGAGGGGGGCGGCCGCGAGGCCCTCCGAGCTCGCCCGGAGCCTGGGCGTGCGCGCGGCCACCGCGAAGGCCGCCCTCTGGAGGATGAGGAAGTTGCGCCTCATCGAGGGCGGAGCCCTGAGGCCGGAGCTGGCCGAGTGCCTGAGGGGGGTGAGGGCGGCGGGCAGGACGTTCGTCTGGGAGCGGGGCTCCAGCTACATCTTGGTGGTGGTGAAGAGGAGGAGGGTCGCCGCCTACCCCCTCCCCCTGGGCGTGGTCGAGCGGGTGAGGAGCGCGGCTCCCGCCGCGAGCGTCAAGGAGCTCTCGGAGGAGCTTGGGCTGCCGGCGACCCTCGTCTCCCGCGCCCTGCGCGTGCTGCGGGTGCTCGGTCAGACGTAGAGCCCGGGGGGAGGCTCGCTCGCCGGCCCCCCGCGGCTGGCCAGCCAGGCCCCCAGGGTCTTGTCGAAGGGGTTCGAGGAGCGCAGCAGCTTCGCCGCCAGGCGCTCCGCCGTCTCCCGGTCCACGCAGGCGAGCGCGTCAACGAGCCTCGCGCTGTACTCGTCCCGGAGCCTCATGAACCGGTCGACTATCGGCCTGGGGTCGACGCCCGCCTCCCTCAGCAGCCTCGAGAGGAGCCGGCGCTCGTACTCCCCGAGCGTGTAGACCCTGCGCGCCATCGCCAGCGGGGCGCCTCCGGCCTAAAAAAGCCCGCCGTGGACAGCGCGGCGAAAGTGAGCCTAGCGCGAGCGCAATACCGCGGTATCACCGGCGTCAGACGCCCGCCCTCCTGAGGACCTCGACGCCCTCGGGGCGGCCCACGTAGACGACGTCGGCGTAGCCGACGAAGATTCCGGTCTCCACGACGCCGGGGAGGGACTTGAGCCTCATGTGCAGGCCCTCCGGGTCCTCGATCGGGCCGGTGTAAACGTCGACGACCACCCCGCCGGTGTCCGCGACCACGGGCCCCATCTTCCCCCTGCCGGCCGGCCTCGGCTCGGCCCGGAGCCCCCACCCGGCCAGCGCCCTGAGGACGCCGCCGAGGGCCTGGGGCAGCACCTCGATCGGCACCGGGTGCCGCTCGCCCAGCCTCCCCACGAGCTTCGTGTGGTCGACGATGAAGACCCTCCTCTCGGCGTAGTGGGCCAGGATCTTCTCCATGGTCATCGCGGCCCCGCCGCCCTTGATCATGTTCAGCCGGGGGTCGACCTCGTCGGCCCCGTCGACGTACACCTCGAGCGCGGGGGAGGTGGAGGGGTCGAGGACGCGGAGCCCGGCCCTCGAGAGCTTCAGCGCGGTGTCGATCGACGAGGGGACGTAGAGCTTGCCCCGGAACTCCTCCGAGGAGGCGAGCAGCTCGATGAGCTTCTCGACGGTGGTCCCCGTCCCCACGCCGACGACCCGGCAGCCCGAGATCTCGCGGAGGGCCGCCCTAGCGGCGTTGAGCTTGGCCAGCTCGGCGCCCACGGGGGCCCCCTGACGCCGCTCCTAATCACCCTTGCGCAAACGCTTTTCAGCGGCCGGCCGCCCGCCGCCCGTGGAGGGACGCAGGCTGGTCGAGATGGTCTTCGAGGGCCTGGAGCCGCCGAGGCCCCCGCTCCACGTGGAGTCCGACGACAAGGCCTTCGAGGCCTCGATGAGCGACGCGCTGGGCGCCGGGGTCAGGGTGGCCGAGTGGAGGGGCTTCTTCGAGGCGGGGGGCCCCTTCCACAGGAGGGAGGGCGAGCCCCTGGGCTCCTGGCTCGACAGGGTCAGCGCCGATGCCTACGAGTGGCCCGACCCCTCCGAGGTGGCGGCGCGGGCGGTCGAGGGCTTCCTGAGGAGGGTGAGGGGGCTGGCGGAGGGCAAGTTCCTGATCCTGAAGGTCCTGGGGCCCACGGAGACCGCGGAGGGCTTCTTCGCCCCCCCGAGCGGCGAGAGGGGGAGGGCGCTGGGGCAGCAGCTCCACCGCTTCGGCTTCGGGGCCCTCTACGCCCTGAGGAGGTCGGAGGCGCTGCGGATCTACGGGCGCATAGCCGAGACCGTCCTCGAGGTCGTGAAGGCCGGCGCGGAGCTGGAGGGGGTGGACGCCGTCAGGATCGCCGACGACGCGGCCACGTACGCCGGGCCCACCTACAGCAGGAGCTTCTACGAGGAGGCCTACCTCCCCTGGCACGAGAGGTTCGCGGGGGCCATCAGGGGCTCCGGCAAGCGCGCCATCCTGCACTGCGACGGGGACCTGAGGAAGGGCGGGCTCCTCGAGCGGCTGGCGCGGCTGTACGAGGGGCTCCACCCGCTCGACCTCACCCCGAAGTCCACCCCCGCGGAGGCGGCGAGGTGGGTTGAGGAGGTCGCGGCCGCCAGGGGGGCGGCCGGCTCGCTGGTCTTCTTCACCGGCGCGCCGGTGGACCTGGTGTTCAACGACGAGGTCTCGGTGGAGGCCTTCCTCGAGGTGCCCCTCTCCCTGCTCAAGGCCCACGGGCCGAGGCTCCTCGTGGTCGCGACGACGCACAGCGAGTACCCCGGCAGGAGCTACGGGGAGGAGCTGCCGAGGCGCAAGGTGGAGGCGCTCCGCGAGGCGCTCCAGGGCCCCCTCGAGCGTGTCGCCCATATCGACGCGCGCTACGACCGCAAGCATCTCCCTCGCCAGCGGCCCCCCAACGGCCCTCGCGGCCGTCTCGAGCGCCCTCACGAGCGGCATACCGGCCCTCACGCCCTCCTCGAGGCCCTCGAAGAACGCCGGCAGGCTCCTCTCGACCGCCTCCGCGTACCTCGCGTTCACGAGGCTCACGGCGGCGTAGGGGGCAGTGAGCGCCGCGACGGCGAGGGACGCGAAGAGGTACAGCTCGCTGGACCACGGTAGAGCCAGCCCCGGCGCCAGCTCGACCCAGGTGGCGCCTTTAAAGGCCGCTGCAGCCAGGGCGGCGGGCGCGGCGGCTGCGGTGAGGGAGGCGAGCGCCAGCGCCAGAGCTCGCCGGCCCTTAAGCTCAACGTAAGGCACGGGACCCGGAGGTCTGGCGTCGTATATAGCTGGCGCCCTCAGGCCCGGGAGAGGACGCCGTCTAAGGCCACCAGGATGGCAGCGGCCGACGCGGGCACGCCCACCGCGATCAGGATCGCCATCAGCAGCTGGGGTGGGAGCCCGCCCACCGTCCCCCCGAGCATCGAGATGACGGACAGCATGACCACGAACATCAGCGGGGCCGCGACCATCATCGTCACGTAGACCTCAGCTAGCGTCGAAACGGTGTTGACGATCCTCCTCAGCTCGTGGCGCTTGAGCTCGATGAGGCGCCTAGCCGTGAAGGCGGCGTACTCGTACAGGTTGCCAGCGGTAATGTAGGCGTCCCTCAGCCCGGCGAAGAAGAGGGAGAGGGCGACTGAGGGGCAGGCCTTCACCCTCCTCTCCAGCGCCGTCAGCACGTCCAGGCCCAGCAGCCTCAGGTCGGTCAGGAGCAGCTCCAGCTCCCTCCTCGTCGCCTTAACCTCCTCGACCTCCGCGACCCTCTCCACGACCCCCTCCAGCCCCATCCCCGAGGCCGCGAGGGCGGAGAAGTACGCGATCGTGTAGGGCAGCCTCGAGTCGATGCTCACGGCTCTCGAGTACCTCCTGTACAGCGGGTAGGAGAGGGCGAAGAGGACGAAGAGCAGCGTGTAGATCACGAGCAGCAGGAAGCTGAGCACGGCCGCGGCGAGCGGTGGGTACCTCAGGACCAGGGCGTGGACGACCACCGCTGCCGCCGCCACGGCGGGGGCCGAGAGGGCGTAGGCGGCCACGAGCTTGGCGAGGTAGGACTCGAGGGGCTCCTCGAAGCCCGCTGCGCGGTACACGTCCCCGAGGGCGCCGACCCTAGGGGCTATCTCCCTCGCCAGCCTGAGCGCCCAGCCCATCATGGCTGCGAGATGTGGTAGAGCCCCCTCTCGACGGCCGCGTAGACGGCCAGGGGGCGCACCGCGTAGTCCCTCACCACCCTGCTGACCCTCGCGAAGTCCGTGACGCCCCTCTCGAGCAGGAAGGCGAGGACCGCGCGCCTCCTCTCGAGCTCCTCCGCCAGCTCCTGCGCGGGGAGGAAGCGCTCCTCCGCTATCGCCTCGATCAGCCTGCTCTCAGCGACCCTCTCGGCCGCGCCGGTAGAGGGGTTGTACCTGAACACCGTGTGCCACTCGAAGTCGCTCCCGCTGGGGACGGCCTCGCGGACCTCGACCACCCTCCTCACGACCCTGTCGCCGATGGTGAACCTCCTGATCGTGATGAAGACGTTCATGAGGGGGATGAGGAACCTGGGCACGTTCATGGGCTCGGAAACGAGCCTCTTCACCGCGTAGTCCGCGTTCTCCGCGTGCATCGTGCACATGCCGGCGTGGCCCGTCGCGATCGCCTGGAAGAGCGTGAAGGCCTCCTGGCCCCGCACCTCGCCAACGATGATGTAGTCGGGCCTCATCCTCAGCGCTGACTTCAGCAGGTCGAAGAGGTCGACGCTCCTCGCCCAGGGGTCGGTGGAGGGCCTGGCGACCAGCGGGACCCAGTTCTCGTGGGGCAGGTTGAGCTCCGGCGTCTCCTCGATCGTGACGACCTTCGCCTCGGGCCGGATGAAGGTGGCGATCGCGTTCAGCGTCGT
>JAGDWA010000094.1 GCA_023269735.1 Thermofilum sp. | reverse complement strand
CCCAGCAGCGGCACCCCCTCCCTGCTCGCCAGCGCGTCGGGGTCCTCCAAAGCCCTCGCGAGCAGCTCCCTCTCGCTGGGGCTCAGCGAGGATACGAACCCCCTGAGATACCTCCTAGCGATGAAGCCCCTCAGCAGCCTCTCGAAGCTCCACCCCGCTCCGTAGAGCTCCTCCAAGACCCTCGGGTTGCCGCCTGCTATCCTCCACACCTCCTCGAAGCCCGGCTTGCCCCCCGGTATCTGCTCGTACAGCTGCCTGAAGCCCTCCCTCGGCATGTTCCACATCGCCAGCAGGCCCGCCCACTCGTGCCTGCCGATCTCGCGCAGGCTAACGCCCTCGCTAGTCGCGGCCACCGTGATCGCTCTCTCGTACGCCTCGGGTGGGTGCTCGAGCACGCCGAGGAGGCCCTTGACGTACAGCGCCGCCTTGTCGAGGCCGATGGCTTGGAACGCGTCGTCGACGACTGTGGCCACCTTCTTCCGGCCCATTTTTATTCGCCTCTCTGGCGATATCCATCGTAGACCAGACGACGCTGCCCCACGCGATCTGCGAGGCGGCTTCTCTAGCCAGGTTGATCATCCTGTCTCTTAGGCTCGAGAGGCCGAGCTCGGCGACTAGCTCCCTCTCGACCGGGTTGATGTAGATGACATCGAACTCCAGCTCCCTGAGCAGCTCGGCGCCCTGCCTGAGCCAGGCCGTCTTGCCGCAGCCCTCCGGCCCGTAGACGACCTGCACCGGGAACGTGCCCCTCTCAGCCCACTCTTCGATTTTCTTCAGAGCAAGCTCCCTGTCGACGAACTCGACCTGGAGGTTGGCGAAGCCGAGCTCGACTCGCTTCATCGCCCGAAGTCCTCTAGAGCCGTCTTAATGGCATCCCTGTGCAGCGGCGTCTGCCAGGCGACCCGCCTGCCGACGCCGAGCACCGGGTCCCTCTCGGGCGGGGGCTGGTCGACCCAGAGCCTCGGGTCTCTGTCGGGCAGGAAGTACAGGATCAGGTTCCTCTCGACCAGCTCGCTGATCAGCTCCTCGGGGGCGTCGGGGCTCCAGAGGGCGTCCGGGTCGCTGACCGCTCTCTCGAGCCAGCTCCTCCACTTGGCGACGAACTGGGGCGTGATGCCCTTCCTCCTGAGGAGCTCCCTCGCCGCGGTCCGCGCGTCCCAGCCCGCCCCGTAGAGGCCCTCGAGGATCCTCGGGTTACCTCCCGTGACCTTCCACACCTCCTCGAAGCCCGGCTTGCCCCCCGGTATCTGCTCGTACAGCTGCCTGAAGCCCTCCCTCGGCATGTTCCACATCGCCAGCAGGCCCGCCCACTCGTGCCTGCCGATCTCGCGCAGGCTAACGCCCTCGCTAGTCGCGGCCACCGTGATCGCTCTCTCGTACGCCTCGGGTGGGTGCTCGAGCACGCCGAGGAGGCCCTTGACGTACAGCGCCGCCTTGTCGAGGCCGATGGCTTGGAACGCGTCGTCGACGACTGTGGCCACCTTCTTCCGGCCCATTTTTATTCGCCTCTCTGGCGATATCCATCGTAGACCAGACGACGCTGCCCCACGCGATCTGCGAGGCGGCTTCTCTAGCCAGGTTGATCATCCTGTCTCTTAGGCTCGAGAGGCCGAGCTCGGCGACTAGCTCCCTCTCGACCGGGTTGATGTAGATGACATCGAACTCCAGCTCCCTGAGCAGCTCGGCGCCCTGCCTGAGCCAGGCCGTCTTGCCGCAGCCCTCCGGCCCGTAGACGACCTGCACCGGGAACGTGCCCCTCTCAGCCCACTCTTCGATTTTCTTCAGAGCAAGCTCCCTGTCGACGAACTCGACCTGGAGGTTGGCGAAACGCAGCCTAACCCTCCTCAACGCGCCACCCCCCCGGCTAGGGCCCGCGCGCGGCTGCCCCTCTGACTGCCCCCCTCCAGGTACCTCTCCGCGAGCTTCAGGTGCTCCTCCACCAGAGCCCAAGGGTCGGCTGAGGCTCCCGGCGCGCGCCCCCCTCCCTTCACCCGCTCGGCGGCCCCCGCAGGCATGCTGCGCTCGGCGGCGCAGTGCAGTATCGGTCTTTAAATTGGCTGCGCCCCCGCGCACCCTCTCAGCTCGCCGCCTCAGGTACGCGCGCCTTCGTAGGGGTCGGCTGCCGCCCGGCGCCCCGCAGGATCACCGCCTACGCCGGGCCTACTCGCCGCCGGCGACGCTTGCGCACAAACCCCCTGCCACGACAGGGTCTGACCCTTTCATGACCGCCGGCTCCTGCGGCCACCGGGCGCGCCTCGAAGGAGTAGTGGGGGCTTGCTGCGAGCGGCCTCACCCCTCGGGGGTGCTGCGGGATCCTTTACAGCCACGACGACGGCAACGCCATTGTTAGCGGCGAGCTTACCCTTGACGGCAGAGCCGAAGATGGGGTCTCAGGTTCGCTGACCCCCTCACGCGGCCTGCGGCGCTCAGCCGGATCGGTCCCTCTGCCGACCGGCTAGGATCCGGAGCAGGCAGACCATGTGCCCGAACGCCCTTTCCATGTTGCGCTCGCCAGCGCTGTCCAGCGGCGCGAGGTCGCCCACCGCCACCAGCTCCTTCGCCCTACCGGCCCTCAAGACCTCCTCCCTGGTTAAGCGGCCCTCGATGAGCTTGCGGTAGGCCAGGTGGTCCTCGAGCTCGTGCACCCGGAGCCCGTTAAAGGGGCTCTCGAACACGCCGCTGACCGCCACCAGCAGGGTAATCTCCTCGCCGCCCCGCTGGACCACCAGTTTCCACACGTTGCTGCACGCCGGCGTGCGCTCGGCCACCCTGTAGCCACGCGACTCCAAGGAGCCCGCGAGCCTGCTGACCCTCTCCTCGGGCTCGACGTCGTCAGCGTCGACCACCGCGGCTACGGGTTTTGCTCTCCCCACCACCTTCCCCGCTATCAGCGCTAGCAGGGAGGGGAGGACGATCCCCCTCAGCGTGTCGATCCCCTCGGCGTCGGTTACCGCCACGCCCCGGGCCCCTCGGCGAGGTTCAGCCTTCTGGCTAGGGCTTCGAGGGCCTCCGCGTCGCGGGAGCCCTCGCACAGGACGACGGCCCTCGCCGTCCTGACGCGGGACAGATCGTTACGGAGCTGTCGAGGGCCTTGAGCTGGATGATCACGGCTAGAACTTGCCGAGGAGCCTGACGTCGATCCCCAGCCTCCTCAAGGCCTCGGCGTCCTCGAGCGAGAAGCTCCTGGCCCTCAGAACCCCGCTCTCTCGAGGTAGAGGACCGACGACTCGACCCCCAGCTCCATGCTTAGAGCCCGCGCGATCTGGACGAGCTCGACGCTGTGCGTCGAGGCTATCACCTGGAACCCCACCTCCCTGGCGAGCTTCAGCAGGAACCTCAGGTAGGTGTAGAGCCCCGCCGGGTGCATGTGGAGCTCGGGCTCCTCCAGCGGGAGGACCGTGAGCCTGTGAGCTAAGGCGAGCATCGCAGCCAGCAGGGCCGCCCTGGCACCGTCGCCCAGGTCGTCGACCCTCACGGCGGTCTCAGCCGTCTGGAGCATCAGGTGGTAGCCCCCGCCGACCGGCGCGTAGGTGAGGCCCTCGGCCTCGGGCTCGAACTCTTCCCTGACGAGCTCCAGCACGCGCTTATTCAGCCTCCTAGTCAGCAGCCCCAGTCGCGCGTAGTTCTCCACGGAGCCTGGCTGCCTGATCAGCCCCCGTCGATCAGCAGGAAGCCCTCGAGAAGCCTCTTGATTCCCGCGAGCTCGCTGTCGGCGTCAACGTCGATGCGCGTGTAAGAGGCCCCCTTCGGCCACCAAACGTCGCCTCTCTCAAGATCCACGAGCGATCCATCATCCCTGAGCAGGCGCACGGCAGGGAACCCATCGAACGGGATGACGAACTTGCGCGCCCTACCCCCCACGGTCATCTCCACCTCGATGGGGTGCTCCGTATCCCCCATGTACCACAGGAACCGCCGGGAGTCGCTCCAGCTGCCCCTGCCGCCTCTCCGGCTCACGACGTAGTCCAGCTTGCTCACGCGCCTGACGGCGTCCCAGGAGGACGCGCAGGCCGACGCTAAGTAGAGCGCCTCCAGCACGCTTGACTTGCCAGTGCCGTTCCTACCGACGAGCACGGTCAGCTGCCTCAAGCCATCGAGCGTGCCCTCCCGATCCCCCTGAACCTGCTAATGCGCACCCCGCTGATCATGCCGAGCCCGACCCGCGCCGCGCGGGAGGCCTCACGCTCCACCGGGATCGCCCAGCTGCCGACGCAGCTTGCCCGCCACCTCGACCGCGCCGCGACCCATCCTTGGCCGATCCCAGCGCCACCGTCCTACCGGCAGAACTCACAGGATCCGCCTTGCTGCAGCAAGTGAGCGCGTGGCGCACGGCTTCAGGCGGGAGCGGTCGTGCCACGCGATTCAGGGTTTGGCGCTGCGGCGGAGGCCGGCGTGGCCCAGACGACCTCCCAGGGGTCGGGAGGCTGGGGGGTTGATCAAGCAGAGCGCCGCCGAGCGTTCACAGTGGGAGCCAAACCCGCTAACCCCAGTGGGGGTGCGGCGAGTACTGGGTGCGCTGGCAGGCCCGAGGGCCTCGCACTCGGGTGGGGGGCTCCGCGCGCTAAGCCAGGTTAGTGATGAAGCCGAGGGCGTAGTTGGCCATTGCGAGGAGCGCCAGCGCCTTGAGGAGCGGGCGCGCGCCGCGGAGCGCGATCGCCTGGTACGCGGGGAGCGGCAGCGCGTAGATGGCCCTCCACCTCAGGTCCCAGCGCGGCGCGGGCGCCACGAGCGCGACGGCGCTCGACGCGGCCGCGATCGAGGCG
>JAGDWA010000055.1 GCA_023269735.1 Thermofilum sp. | reverse complement strand
GTCGAGGGGGGCCGCGTCCACCGGTGCTTTACGCGTGCAAGAGCTGCTGGCTCACCATCAACGCGGCTGCGAACGTCGCTAAAAGGCTGGGCTACAGCGTGCCCCCCGCCGGCGAGGGTCGAGGTATCCGTGCAGACGCACCGGGGGGTGCGGCCGAGGAGGGGGATCGAGCCACCGGGACGGTAAGCCCGAGGGGGGCTAACGGGAGCCGGCCCCCGGTGCGAGGGCCGGCTTAGGCGCTGACCCCGGGCGTCAGGCCGAGGCTCCTGATGATAAGGTTCAGCCCCTCCCGCGTGACCTTGCCGGTGGGCCCCACCACCAGCTCGCGGGGTGGGTACAGCAGGTACCCCTTGTAGTACCCGCTCGGGTTGGCGTAGTAGAAGATGTGCAGGACCAGTATCAGCAGGTTAAGCTGGCGCGGAGTGTACGCTAACTCCAGCCTCCTGGCCTCCTCCTCGCTGATGTCGACCCTCCTGAGGAGGGACTCCAGTATGCCCTCCGGGTCCTCGTCCATCGCCAGGAGGAGGTCGGAAAGGTTCAGCCCGGCGTCCTTGAGGAAATCCCGCAGAGCCTCCCCCAGCGTGATGATCCTTCGCACGGCCGCCGCAGCGCGCTCGAGGGCCTTAAGCCTTCCCCTCTGCTCACCCAAGGGGCGTTAGATGGCGCGGGCCGGTGGTAGCACGCGCACGGTCGCCGTGGGCGTTAAAGCTAAATGAGGTCCGCCAACGCGTCTCTGAGGATGGGCTTGAGCACCGTCTGCCCCTACCTTTACAGGGATCGCGAGGGGAAGTTCGTCTGCGAGGCGCTGGGGACCCGCGTGGACCCAGGCCTGATGCCCTGCCTGATCAACTACACCAGCTGCCCGCACTACCAGCAGCGCGCTCTCACGCAGGCACGTCCCCCCGAGCCCGCAGTCGCACCCTCAGTGGTGGAGGCCGCTGTCCAACCTGTAGAGGTTAAGGAGCCGCCCCCCGCGGAGAGGGGGGTCGAGGAGCTGGAGGAGGAAGTTGTGAGGGCCCTCGATAGCGTGGAGAAGTTTGCGCTGGAGCTGAACGAGAGGTGGAGCCTCTACGAGGAGGGGGCTAAGAGGCTTGAGAAGATGTGGGGCGACGCGAGCACGCGCTGCGGCTACGCGCTGAAGGCCCTCGACGACGTGGTCGGCTTCTACGAGAAGATGGTCGAGAGCATGAAGAAGCTCCTCGAGAGCGGGAGGATCACCAAGGAAGTCTACGAGGAGCTCAGCAGCGAGGCCAGGTCGACGTTGGAAGAGTACAGGAGGAGGAGGGAGGGGCTCGAGGACCGCCTCAGGAGTGTCGAGCGCCTGGTACTGCCGCACATCCAGCGCTTAAAGGCTGCTGGAGCGAGGTCCGAGATCAGCAAGCTGCGGCTGGGCCTCATGAAGCTCGAGCAGCTGTTCAAGGAGGGCAAGGTCAGCCAGGAGGTCTACGAGAGGATGCGGAGGGAGCTGGAGGAGAGGATCAAGCAGCTGAGCTACGCGGCCGGTGAGGGCTCATGAGCGAGGAACCCCTCCTTCCCTCGGAAGTCGAGAGCAGGAGGCGCTTCGAGAGGGAGCTGGACGAGCTCGACGGGATGTGGAGCGACTATGCCTCCAGGGCCCGGCGGCTCCTGGATGAGTGGGAGAAGGTGAAGGTCAAGCTGCTCGAGAAGATATCGAGGGTCGACAGCCTGCTCAGGTCCGTCAACGAGGACCTGGAGAAGATCAGCGTGGAGATCATGCTGGGCCTCGCAAGCGAGGAGGAAAAGAGGGAGGAAAGGGCGAAGCTCGAGGACATGAAGTCGAGGCTGGAGAGCCGGCTCAGGGCGCTCCAGGAGTTCCTGGACGCGATCGAGAGTAGGATCGCCGCGCACAGCGAGCGGCTGGGTAGCTCACCCTAGCTCCAGCAGGATGCGGCGGGCCGCCTCACCCGGGTCGGCTGCCGAGTGGATGAACCTGCCGACGACCAGGATGTCGGCCCCCCATGCCGCCAGGACCTTGGCTGTCTCCGGCGTGATGCCGCCGGCGGCAGCCACCTCGCTCGCCCCGAGGGCTTTCAGGGCCCTCAGCACCGCGGACCCCACCTGGCGCGCGCCCAGCCTCTGGACGTCTATCGGCACGTGGTAGCAGAGCGCGTCGACGTTGAGCCTGAGGAGCCTCTGAGCCCTAAGGAGCGGGTCGCCCGCGGTGGGCATAAGGTCGGCAACCACCTTCCCTCCCAGCGCGTGGGCCGCGTCGACGGCGGCGGCCACGGTCTCGTCGCTGGCGCACGCTAGAACAGTGACGTACGCCGCCCCGCTGGATATCGCCATCTCGGCCTCCAGGGCCCCCACGTCCGCTATCTTCATGTCGGCGACCACGGGGATGTCCGGGAACTCCGAGGAGAGCTTCCTCACGGCCTCAATGCCGCACGACTTTATGAGCGGAGTCCCCGCCTCCAGCAGGAGGCGGGAGCGCTCACACGCGCTAACGACCCTGGAGGCTACCTCCAGGGCCCTGCCGACGTCCGTGAGGTCAAGCGCCACTTGTAGCCGAGCCATGCTCCCCCAGCAGCCCAAAGTCCATCATGAGCTTGAACTCGTCGAGCGTGAGCTTCTCGCCCCGCTTCATCCTCTCCAGCGCCCTGAGCGCCTGCTCGTAGAGCAGCTCGCGCCTCCTGCTGAGGGCCTGCGAGAGCTCCGCCGCCTTAAGTAGGAGGGCCGTCCGCTCGATCTCCTCCCTCAGGCTCCTGATCTCGCTCATCTTCTCCAGCAGCTTGGCGTGGTACTCGTCGGCCTTCCTCCTGATGGCCTCCTTCCTCTCTATCAGCTCGCTCAGCCTCGTCCTCATCTCAATGACCTTCTTCTTGGTCTCCTCCAGCTTGCTCTTCACCTCGAGGTACTTCTGAGACAGCTCCTTTATCTGCGCGGTCAGCTCCGCGACCTTCCTCCTCTTCTCCGCGATCAGCGCCCTGATGCTCCTTATCTGGTTGAGGCACTCGTTGTACCTCTCCACGCTGCGGAGCAGGGACTCGGCCCCCTTGATCCTCTCCATGTACACCTTCTCCTCCTCTGGCTCCAGCGGCCTGGTCTGGTACTCCCACTCCAGCCTCTCCAGCTTCTCCCTCAGCTCGAAGACGTCGGCCCTCCTCCGCCCCACCACCCCCTGCAGGCTCCTCAGCTCGCTCAGCAGGACGTTCAGCTCGCCGTTCAGCGCCATGATGTCCGCCTTGAGCTGGTCGCGCTCGTCCTTCATCTTCTGTATCCCGTTGAACAGCTCGCTCTTGACCGACTTTATCTTCAGGAACTCCTCCTTGGCAGCCCTGTACTCGCTAGTCAGCTCCCTTATCTGCGCAGAGAGGTTCTTCACCTCCTCGTTCAGCGCGTTCCTGTTGCTCCTACACTCCTCCACCTCCTTCTCTAGCGCTCTAAGCCTGCTTTTCAGGTTCTCGAGCTTCTCCCTCAAAACGCCGGGGTCCTCGCTGAGCATAGCGGCATCACAGCCGCAGGGGCTGCGCGGCGGTCAGAGCCGGCCTATATAAGCATTGCGCAATGCCACCGGGGGCAGGCGCACCACAATGTTTTTCCCAGCTAGGCAGCGCGCTGATGCGTGGGGAGGAGGGGTAGGGAGCAGCACGAGATCCCGCTGGCCCCGATCGAAAGGATCATCCACCAGGAGGGGGGGTACCGGGTCAGTGAGGAGGCAGCACTGAAGCTGCGCAGCATCGTTGAGAGGATGGCCAGGGAGATCGCCCGCGTGTCGGTGCAGATGGCCCAGCACGCTCAGAGGCGCACAGTGAGGGCGAAGGACGTCGAGATGGCGCTCAGGATCGTGCTATCCAAGCCCCAGAGCCTCCTCGAGGAGGGGAGCGCGTGAGGCCCACCAGGGAAAAGTATATATAGAAACGCTAAACGCTCCCCCCGCGGAGCGGTATGTCGGCTGCCCAGCTGGCGCAGATAGGCGGTGTGCCAGTCCTCGTCCTGAAGGAGGGGACCAGCAGGAGGACTGGCCGAGAAGCGATGGCCATCAACTTCATGGTCGCTAAGGCCATCGCGGAGACCGTTAAGACGACGCTGGGCCCGCGCGGGATGGATAAGATGCTCATCGACAGCCTGGGCGACGTCACGGTAACTAACGACGGCGCGACCGTGCTCGACGAGATGGAGGTGCAGCACCCGATCGCGAAGCTCATGGTGGAGATAGCGAAGGCCCAGGACGACGAGGTGGGCGACGGGACGACGACCACCGTGGTGCTCGCGGGCGAGCTGATAAAGGAGGCTGAGAAGCTCCTGGAGAAGAACCTGCACCCGACGGTCATCGTGTCCGGCTACAAGAAGGCCCTGGAGAAGGCCGAGGAAGTGCTGCGCCGCATGGCTGTGAAGGTGGACATCAACGATGTGGAGGCGCTGAAGAAGGTCGCCATGACGGCGATGAGGGGCAAGGCTGTGGCCGCGTTCCGCGAGCACCTCGCCGAAACGGCTGTGAAGGCGGTGAAGCAGGTGGTTGAGGAGAAGGACGGGAAGCTCGTCGCCGACACAGACTACGTGCAGCTCGTGAAGAAGAAGGGCGGATCCTTCTTGGACACCCAGCTGATCTACGGCATCATAGTCGACAAGGAGGTCGTCCACCCCGACATGCCGAAGCGCGTCGAGAAGGCCAGGATCGCGCTCATCGACGCGCCCCTCGAGGTGGAGAAGACTGAGATCGACGCTGAGATCAGGATCAGCAGCCCTGAGCAGATGAAGATGTTCCTCGACGAGGAGGCCAAGCTCCTGAGGGACATGGTCGAGAAGATCAAGGCGGCGGGGGCGAACGTGGTCTTCTGCCAGAAGGG
>JAGDWA010000112.1 GCA_023269735.1 Thermofilum sp. | reverse complement strand
TAACGCAGCTGCCTCACTCCTCATCTCCAAGAGCGTTTCGGCGGTGGCGGGGGTATGTGATTCATGGCCTCGGGAGAAACAATCATGAGATAGTAGAAAGAGGCAGCTCCGAGGCAGGGGTTGCTCGGCTGAGCCGGGCGCGCAGCTCGCAGCTGTGATATTTGAGAGCACTGTGTTCAAGGTATAAATGGGGCGCGGAGGCCGGAGTACACGGAGAAGGATATGGTCTTGAGAGCGAGAGCGAGAACGCAGACCGACGAGATGAGCATAGTGATCAAGGCCATAGTTGCGCTGATAGTGGCCCTCTTTGGCTTATAGTGATTGGGCAGCTGGAGGAGAGCATGCAGCTCACAGGTACCTGGAGCCAGACCTACACGCAGTTCGTCAGGAACGTCCAGTAGATCTTCCTGCTTATCGCGACGCTCCTAATCGTCATCGTCGCCATCATCGCCGGCATCCTAAACCTCTTCAGAGGCGGCGAAGGAGCCTAGCCGCAGCAGCCCCAGCCGCGAGCAACGAGGAAAAACCAGGTTAACTTTTCCCCGCTTGACCCTTGACGTTCATCCCTGTTGCTGACCTCCTCCCCGCCCTGAAGGGCGAGGGTTTCCCTTGGGGCGGGTCATAGGCGCCCTCTCTCCCCCCATCCGCCTAGGTGGAGGTCGTGGGACGGCCCTGGCCAACACGGTGGTGCCCCTCCTCTCGTCCATCACGTAGCTGCCGTCGACGAAGCCGGCCCTCGCGAACGGCTCGCCGGCGATCCGCTTCGCGAGGGACCTGACCCTCCCCTCGACCCCCCTGATCACGCTCTCGACTAGGCCCAGCACTGGGCCCGCGGCCATACGCTTCGTCGGCCCCGAAGGAGGAGTTTAATGTGACTGTTAGTGCGGGCCGAAAGTACTACCGGTTCGTCGCGATCTTCGACACCCTCCAGCTTAAGCTCGACGTCCCCGAGTCTCACGCCCACCTCTCCCTCCTTGACCAGGCTGGGAACCCCAGCGCGCGTCCGCGAACCTGCCCTCGATGCGTTTGTGCTTGACCCTGCCGAGCGCGAGGACGAGCTCGTAAACGTCGTCCTCGGGTCTTTCTAGCAGCACGGGGACGGCACGCCAAACGCATCGCCCACCCTGAGGCCCCCAAGGATCCTCTTCGCCAGCTTGGTCTCGAAGCCCCCTCTAAGCCTTCCGGGGGCACGCTCGCTGCTTTCACGTACGCCGCTCGGCCGCCCTTCGAGGGGCCCCTGAGCCCCTCTTCCTTCGAGGTAGTAGGCGCAAAGCCTCTTCAGACTGATGTGCCTAGGGGGAGCGTCGACCTTTTCGGTACCACGAATGTAACTTCGAAACCCCGAAGAAATTACCTCGTGCTCTACCGTCGGATCGCAAGGTCTGTGCAGAGCGGGAAGTGGGTGGGGCAGCGCGAGTGGCGAAAAGCGGCCGCGTGGAAAGCGGATGGCTCCTTACGCAGCGCTAGGCGGCAGCCGCGGGGGGCGCTTTCTGGAGCCTGCTGAGCCCCGCTAGAATTTCCTGAACCGCGCCCGGGGGCACGCGTGACGGGTGGGGGCTGTTACGCGTAGGCCCTCGCCACGTACTCGAGGAGCGCCCTGTGGCTGTTGAAGTAGGCCGGTATCGTGGCCGCCGCCCTGGCGGCGACCAGCATGTAGGCCCTGCGGTCCCCGGCGTAGAGCTCCAGGATCTCGCGGAGCCTGCCGTAGAGCTCCTTCGCCTCCTCGCCGTCGTCCACGGGCTCGCTGGGCGACATCGCGTTCCTGCCGAACAGCCAGCCGTTGTGCCCGTCGATGATGCCCTCGAGGACACCGCCGTCCCTGGAGGCCAGGGTGGGCGTGAGGTTGAGGGCGGCCCGCATCCAGCTGGTCCCGCAGGCCTCGTAGGGGGGCCTCGGCGTGTGGAGCCAGAGGTCCGCGCCGGCCGCCACGAGCCCCTCGACGCTGGCCTCGCGCAAGCCTATGAAGGCCACCCTGACGTGGGACAGCACGGAGGCGGCGTCGAGGATCCTCTTCAGCTCCTCCCTGCCCTCCTGGTCGGCCGGGTGCACGGTCCCGCTGAACACCAGCTGGAGCCCGTAGCGCTTCCCCATCTCCTCCAGCGCCTCGGGCTCCCTGAGGACCAGCGTGAGCCGCTTGTAGCCCGTGATCCTCCTCCTGGCCGCGGCCACGAAGCGGCGCGGGTCGATCGGCGCGTTCACGAGGCCCCTGGAGTTGGCGAGCTCGGCCAGCTCGACCTTGCACGCGTCCTTCGCGGCCGCCAGCTCCTCGGGCGGCGCCGCCATGACCCTGTAGAGCCGGCCCGGGTCGCTCCTCCACCCAGGCGCCCACCTGTCGTAGAGCGCGGCCACGGTCGGGTGGGCCCACCTCACGTGGTGGACCCCGTTGGTGATGTAGTCGGGGCTCGCCCCGGGGAACAGCGCGCGGTGGACGAGGCTGAACTTGCGCGAGACGCAGTTGTAGTAGCCGGAGAGCGCCATGAGGACCCTCGTCATCACCAGCTTCCCGGGGCTGAGCTCCTTCACGTACTCGGGCACGTCGTAGTGGGCCTCCACGAGGTCGTAGTCGAAGGTCTCGTGCCCGTGCGGCAGCGGGGTGTGCGTCGTGAACACCACCTTCTCCCTGACCGCCTCGGGGCTCCCGAACCTCTTCAGCAGCTCGATGGCCAGGAAGCCGGCGTGGCTCTCGTTCAGGTGGAACTTGCTGACGCCGATGCCGAGCCTCTCGGCCAGCTGCAAGGCCCCGAGCCCCAGGCAGAGCTCCTTCAGCAGCCTCTCCTCCCAGCTGCCCTCGATGTAGACCCTCGAGGTCAGCCCCCTCAGGTGGGGCGGGTTCTCGGGCACGCGCGCGTCCAGGAGGTAGACGGGCACCTCGCCGCCCGCCCCCCTGACCACCTTCTTCCAGACGGCCAGGTGCACCGGGCCCGACTTCAGGTCGACCCTCAGCTTCACGCCGAGCCGCTCGCAGCAGCTGAAGGGGTCGTAGGGCTCGTCCCTGTCGACCACCCGGCCGTCGACGATGTCGTGCCACACGTAGCCCCTGTCGTGGAGCAGCGTCACGCCCACCATGGGGACGCCCAGGTCGGCCGCGGACTGGAGCAGATCCCCCGCCAGCATGCCGAGGCCGCCGGCGTAGGTGGGCATGCCCTCGAGGTGGATCTCCATCGCCACGAAAACCACGGGCCCCCTCAAGGCGCGCACGAGCCCCACCTCACAGGCGCTTCAGGAGCACGACGACTGAGACCACCAGGAAGGCGACCGCGGCCAGCAGGGTGTCCCGCGTCAGGAGCCAGACGACGAATGCCACGAGGAACGCCGGGAGCAGCATGATGACGGCCTTCACGACGAGGACTATCAGCAGCAGGCCGATGAGCAGGAGCAGGACGGCCGCGAGGGGGCTGAGCGCCGAGCCCACGAGCCAGCCGAGCCCGGTCACGGGCGGCGGAGAAGTGGCGGATATTTCAGGTTGCCGGAGCGGGCCGGCGTCCCCCGCCCCCCGCGGGGGTACCCCACGTTGGCCGCCTCGCCTCACTGGAGGCGCGAGCGGCCACGTGCGTTGGGAGGCGTTGAGCGTGATTTGCGCCTGTACCGCACGACCTCGTGCCCCGGGGGTTGTCCGGGGCCGGCCCGCCTCCGTGGAAGAAGGTGGAATATTCCTATTTAAGCTTTTCGGTCGGTACGTGCCCGGCAGCGTTAGCTATTTCCCCCTAGCGGCGCCCGACGCGCGTGGACGCGAAGGTCCTGGAGCACTACCGCCGCAGCGACGTCGGGGCCGAGATCGCCGAGTTCGCCAGGGGGCGCTGGCTGGCGCTGGAGGGGGAGGGCGGGAGAGCCTTCGTCAGGTGGCAGCTGGGCAGGCCGATAACCGCCTCGACCCCGGCCGACGTGAGGCGCCTCGTGGAGAGACTCGGCGCCAGATCGATCTACGCCACCGTCTGCGTGTACCGCAAGGTGGAGACGAGGCAGGACGTGGAGGACCCGGGCAACGTCGTGGCCGCGACGCCGAGCTGGGACATCGACGCGACGCTGGATGAGTGGGAGGCGGCGCTGGAGGCCGCGAGGCTGATCGTCGGGTTCCTCGAGGGCAGGGGCGTCAGGGAGTCGGTCTACCTCAAGTGGTCTGGAGAGGGCGTCCACGTCCACGTGCACGAGGCCGCCCTCTCCGGCAGGGTGCTGAGCCTCGCGGACCCCGTCACCGCCTCCAGGCTGCTGGTCGAGTACACGCTGAGGAAGCTGGAGGGGGAGCTCAGGTCCCTCGCGCAGAGGTGGGGGGCGCTCAAGGTGGAGAACCTCATCGACCCAAAGCGCGTGTTCACCGTCCCCCTCTCCGTCCACCGCCGCGTCGACAAGGTGGCCGTCTGCTTCAAGCCCGAGGAGCTGGACAGCTTCGAGCCCTCCTGGGCCGACCTCGGCTCGTTCAGGCACAACCCGAGGTGGAGGGAGCACGTCGAGGGCGAGGCCGACGAGCTGGCGCTCGAGGCCCTGAGGGCGCTCGGGAGCCTGCGAGGCCCCTCGGCCAGGATCGGCCCAGGCGGCGAGGGGGGCGGGGGAGCCAGGCTGGGCCGCTTCCAGGTCATGGCGCTGCTGCAAGCTGCGCGCTACTACCTGCTCACGGGGGACCTGGAGAGGGCGAAGTCGTTCGGGCTCAACAGGGCGATCTTCTACGCGTGGGCGAAGCACTACGGCCCGAGCGCCCGCCCCGGCTCGAGGGGCAAGGCCGGGCGTCCAGTGAGGCAGGCGGCGAGGGAGGAGGTCGAGGCCACCCAGGTGCTGGGCGAGGAGGCGTACGTGACGAGGGACGGCTGGTTCGCGATGGGTGGGGTGGCTCAGCGCCCCGAGGAC
>JAGDWA010000036.1 GCA_023269735.1 Thermofilum sp. | reverse complement strand
ACTCGAGCGCCTCCCTGACGGCCGCCAGGGCCCCGGCCCTCGCGGCCCTCCTGGCGACGTCGAGGTAGCCCGCCACGGCGGGGTCGCCTCTGGAGCACTATATTAGCACCCCCTGTGCCGCAAAACCTTATATACCGCGACTCCGTGGCCGCGGCGCGTGGATTGGCGGGTCCGCCTAGCCCTCATCCCACCCCTCGTGCTGGCTGCCCTGCTGATCGCGGCCCCCCAGCTGATCCTGGTGATCGAGTACGGCGAGTCAAGGTGCCCGGCCTGCGCGTCGCAGAAGGAGATCCTCGAGGGGCTGCAGAAAGGGGGGAAGCTGAGCTACGTCTACGTTGATCTGGCTGGAAGCGAGGAAAACGCGAGGGAGTTCGTGGAGATCTACGACTTGCTTGGGTTGAGGGAGGTGACGGGCGGCTACTACGTCCCCCTTCTCCTCGTGGTGGTCGACGGGCGGGTGAGGGGGGTTGCGGCGGCCGGCGTTTACACGGCCGACCAGCTCCTCAGCTTCGCCCAGCGTGCGGCAGACGCCGCTAACCTCCTAACCATGGTCGGCCCCAGCGTACTCGAGGTGCGTGACGAGAGGGCTGCAGCGAGGCTGCAGAGCATCGTTGAGGCTAGGCTGAGGGGCGCGGGGGTTCAACCCGGCTACCGGCCCCTATCGGCCTCCGAGGCCCTCGCGCTGCTGGTGCCGCTGGCCGCCGCCGACAGCGTGAACCCTTGCACCTTCGCCGTCTACACGGCGCTGCTGATGCTGGTGCTGGTCCTCGGGGGACCACGGAGGATGCTGGCCTCAGCCCTAGCGTTCATAGCGGCCGTCTTCGCCTGCTACTACCTGCTCGGCGTCGGGCTGGTTACCGTCGCGTCGGCGATGCCGCCCGCCCTGCTGAAGGCGGTCGCGGCCGCCGGGCTCATGCTTGCGGCCTACTCGATCGCCGCCAGCCTTAAAGGCTTCAGGTCCCCGGTGCCCGAGAGGCTGAAGAGGGTGACGGAGGGTGCGCTCAACAGGGTCGCTGGCCCAGCGGGGGCGGCAGGCCTGGGGGCGCTCTGCAGCTTCACGCTGCTACCATGCTCGAGCGGCCCCTACCTCGTCTTCGCAGGCATCCTCTCCCGGGTGCAGCAGTGGGCCATCAGGTACGCGCTGCTCGCCGGCTACAACCTCATCTTCGTCGCACCCCTCGCAGCCCTCGCCGCCGCAGTCCTCATCCTAGGCATCAAAGCGAAGACCCTCAAGAAGCTGCGCACGGAGAGCGCGCTCGCTCTTATGGAGATCGTGGCGAGCGCCCTGTTAGCTACAGTATGCGCCTGGCTGCTACTGGCCTATTAGCTGCATCGCCAACCGGCTACTCGACTCTGAGCTGCCTGAAGAAGCTCAGCGCCCCGGCCGCTTTATTCTTGTGGGCGGTCTGAGGTCCTCGAGCGAGGGGGAGCCTACGTAACCCAGCTGCGCAGCGCCTCCACGACCGGCCTCCAGTCCACGAGGCCCCGCTCGAGGGGAGACGGGCGGACGGCGCTCAGCTGCCCGGGGGACGCACTCGCAGTTCTTCGCATGGACGCGCTCGACGCACTCCCTGACCACGTCCAGCTGCAGCGGGAGAGGCAGCCACCCCTCGCGGACGGGGTCGAAGATCGCCCCCACGCTCAGAGTCGAGGCCCCTCAAGAGGTCCTCGGGCATGCACATCGAGTGCGCCACGCCCCTCCGGCGCCCGGCTTCGCATGCGTGGCGAAGCAGCGGACACCCAGCCCGTAGCCGGCCAGCGGTTCCCGCTAATCGCGAGCGCAGCAAGGGCGCGCTGCGCTAACGGGGGGGCGGGATCCTCAGGCGGCCGGCTCAGCCCCCTGCCGCCTGGCGTGGGCCATGCGCCTCAGCACGGCCTCCGCTGCGGCGTGGAGCGGGTGGTGCAGGTCGCTGAGGGAGGGCGCGTAAGCGTGCTCGAAGTGCAGCAGGTCGCGCACAGTGGCCCCCCTGAGTACCGCCAGCGAGGCGACGTTCAGCAGCCCGTCGACGCCCCCGCGCCCGGCGGCCTGGACCCCGATCAGCCTCCCCTCCCCTGCCTCGGCCACGAG
This sequence comes from Thermofilum sp., assembly GCA_023269735.1. Classification (GTDB taxonomy): domain Archaea; phylum Thermoproteota; class Thermoprotei; order Thermofilales; family Thermofilaceae; genus JANXEW01. The sequence goes on along the minus strand of JAGDWA010000036.1, from coordinate 2,789 downwards.
CTTCACCGTGACCCAGCCGGCGCCGGGGTAGAAGGGCGGTCTCTCCTGCACGGTGACCGTCGCGGCCATAGGGTCCAGCCCCTCCCTGGCCGCCTCCCCCTCGGTCAGGCCCACCGCGCCCACCCTCAGGCCGCCCAGGCTGACGATCCAGCTCCGGACGGCCCCCCTGAAAGCTTCGTCGCCGCCCGCGGCGTTGGCGCCGGCCACGCGGCCCGTGATGGACGCGACGCTAGCTGAGAGGGCCAGCATGGGCTTGCCGGTGACCGCGTTCCTCACCTCGGCGACGTCGCCCGCCGCGTAGACGGCCTCCCCGCTCGCCCTCATGCGGTCGTCCACCCTCACGCCGCCCAGCGACCCGAGCTCGAGGCCCGCGTCCCTGGCCAGCGCGGCGTCCGGCTTGAAGCCCGTCGCGAGCACCACGAAGCCCGCCCTGAAGGTCGCGCCCCCGCTGTCCGTCACGGCCACGTCGCCCAGGTCCCCCCTCACCTCCACCGCTGCCCTGCCCAGCGCGAGCTCGACCCCCTCGGCCCTCAGGAAGTCCTCCACGAGCCTCGAGAGCTCGGCGTCGAGCCTACCGGGCAGGAGGCGCGGGAGGGCCTCGAGCAGCGTGACGCGGAGCCCCCGCCTCCTCAGCGCGTGGGCCACCTCCACGCCCACGGGCCCGCCACCGACGACCACCGCGCTCCCGTGCTTGCACGCCGACAGGATCCGCTCGGCGTCCTCCACCGTCTTCAGCGTGAACACGCCGCTGCTGTCCTCGACCCTCAAGCCGCGGGGCACGTGGGGCTTCGAGCCGGTCGCCAGGACGAGGGCGTCGTACTCCACCTCCACCCTCCCGCCCGTCCTCAGGTCCCTGGCGGTCAGCCTCCTCCCCCCGACGTCCACCTCCTCCACGAGGGTGGCCGTGCGCACCTCCAGCCCGGCGGCCCCCGGGGTCCCCTCGACCAGCGCGCTCAGCGGCACGTCACCCGCGATCGCGTCGATCAGCGAGCAGGGGTGGTATGCCGCGTACCTGCGCTTCTCGAGTACCAAGACGCTGCACCGCCCGCCGGAGGCGAGGGCCGCCCGCGCGGCCGCGGCCCCCGCTACGCCGCAGCCGACGACGACGACCCGCACCGGGGCGCCACCGCGCGGGCTCCTCAGGCCTCCCTCTTCACGACCCTCTCCACGTAGTCCTCAGCCGAGAGGAGGCTCTCGAGCTCCCCGGGGTCTTCCAGCTCGATCTCCGCCACCCAGCCCTCCCCGTACGGGTCCCTGTTCACCAGCCCGGGGTCCTCGTCGAGGGCCTCGTTGTACCTGACCACTCTGCCGGTGACGGGGGAGTAGAGCTCGGACACGGCCTTCACCGACTCGAGCGTGACCAAGACGTCGCCCCGCCTCACCCTGGCGCCCACTGTGGGGGGCTCGACGAAGACGACGGCGCGCAGCCTCCTCTGGGCGAAGTCGGTCACCCCCACGACCACCCTGCCGCCCCCCACGGGCTTCACCCACGCGTGCCTCTCGCTGTACTTGAGGTCCCTCGGGAACCTGTACTCACGGTAGACCAGGGCCTCGCTCACGCGCGCTGGGCGCCTGCGGCCTTTAAGTCCTTTGCCCCAGGACGCTTGCGACCTGCTCCTCGAGGCTCGCGAAGGCGTGGTGGGGGAACCGCTCCAGGTTCCACTCGGGCCTCGAGTACTTCCCCCGGTAGAGCAGCCGCGCCACCTCGAGCTCCATCCGCGTGGGCACGTCAAGGTAAGCCCGCGCCCCCAGCAACTCCTCGAAGCCCTCGACCAGGGCCTCCACGACCTCCCTGCAGCTGATCCTGCGCCCGAGGATCTCGGAGAGGTTCGCGACCCTGTACTTCACTTCAGAGACCCCCTTGCTCCTCAGCTTCTCCGGCGGCGGCTTTAGCACGCGCGAGAGGACTCCCAGGTCGGCATCGACGAGCAGCGTGCCGTGGATGAAGCAGGAGCCCCACCTGAACGTGGCGGCGGCACCCGAGACCTTCCTGCCGCGGACGGCGATGTCGTTCACGTTCTCGACCTCCGCCTCAGCCCCCAGCCTCCTCAGCGCGGCGAGCGCCCCCCTCAGCAGGCGGCCGTAGGCGTAGTCGATCGGGTCGGAGGAGGGAGCCCCCACCGCTAGGGCGTAGTTGACGTTCCCCAGGTCGTGGTAGACGGCGCCGCCGCCCGTGAACCTCCTGACCACCGGCACCCCTAGCCTCGCCGCCTCCGACAGGTCGACCTCCTCGGACGCCAGCTGGAAGTACCCCACCACGACGGCCCTATCGTTGCGCCAGATCCTCAGCGTGTCCGGCACTAGGCCGGCGCCCCGAGCCCTCGCGAAGGCCTCCTCGAAGGCGAGGTTCATGTAGGGATCGCCCGGAGTCTCGTAGAGCAGAACCCTCAACTCTTGCACGCTCCCACCGCCCGCTCAACAGCCTCCTCCAAGGCCTCAGCGAAGTCCTCCGGAGTGGAACCCACCAGCCTCACGCCCCGTAGCAGGCTCAGCACCCTCATGCGAACCTCGCCTAGGGGCGCGCCCCTCAGCCCCTCCTCCAGCCTCCAGACCGCGTCCTCAGGGTAGGCGAAGAAGTCACCGGTGATGCGCGCGCCAGCCAGCGCGCGCCGCTCAAGGTCTACGAGCACCTCCACCCTCACAACGCCCTTCCGAACCCTCTTTACCGCGCACCCCCTCAGCACGCTGGCCCCCTCACTCAGGGCGGCCAGCTCGGCTACCGGGCCCCCGCCCTCATCTCCATCACCGCCCTGTGGATCTCTGCGACCATCACCGCCAGCTGCGCCACC
>JAGDWA010000082.1 GCA_023269735.1 Thermofilum sp. | reverse complement strand
GCGGGGGTCGAGCTCCACGTGAAGCTCGGCAGCGTCGTCAAGCCTGGCGACCCGCTCTTCACCGTCTACAGCGAGCGCGCCACGGGGCTCCAGGCCGCGGAGGAGTTCGTCGAGGCGGCACCCCCCGTGGTGGTGGGCAGGCCGGGCTCGGAGATGCTGGTGAAAAAGCTGGTCGAGGTCCCCCTCGAGGCCCCGCCGACCGTCGAGCGCTAGGGCCTCCGCGCCCCCAGCTCCTCGTACAGCTCGCTCACCCTGACCGGCCTCCCGAGCTCCACCGACCGGTAGGCCGCGTCCGCGAGCTCCTGCACTCTCAGCCCGCAGATGGGCGGGCTCCCGTTCTCCTCGGAGCCCTCGATGGCCCTGACGAAGTTGAAGACGGGCCGCGAGGAGGGGTAGGGGTCCAGCTCCACCGCCTCCTTGCCCTTGCCCCTCCTCTCGAGGAGGACTGCTGGCGGCTGGACGACCAGCCTGCCCCTGTCGCCCCAGAAGATCTCCACCTCAAGCCAGCTGGGGTCGTCGCCCGCCACGGTGAAGAGGAGGAACGCGCCGCCGCTGAGCTTCGCGACGAGCGCTGTGTTGATGTCGATCTCGAAGCCCATGTTGTCCTGGTACGCGAAGGCCTCCTCGGCGCGCAGCCCCGTGATCCAGAGGGCTACGTCCATGAAGTGGCTGCCGCTGTCGATCAGCTCGCCGCCGCAGCTGATCCTCTTCACCGCCCTCCACGTGCCCCTCACGCCGGTGTACGCCTGCCCCAGGACCATCGAGACCATCTCGATCCTGCCGAGCTCCCCCCTCTGGACTATGTCGCGCGCCGCGACCCACGGCTTCTCGAAGTGCCTCTGGAACGCCACCTCCACCACGAGCCCGCTCTCGCGCCACGCCTCGTAGACGGCGAGCGCCTGCCTCAGGTTGCACACCATCGGCTTCTCGACGAGCACGTGGGCACCGCTCGCCACGTAGTCCATGATCTGCTGGTAGTGCTCCGCGTGGGGCGTGGCGATCACCGCCGCGTCGACCTTGCCGAGCGTCTTCCGGTAGTCCGTCAGTACCTCCGCCCCCTCGAGGCCGTGCTTCGACTTGAGGGCCTTGGCCCTCTCCGGGTCCACGTCGACGAGGTACTTGATCTCCACGTCGTAGCCCTCCGACTTGAGCTTCAGCAGGTCCCTGGCGTGCGCGTTCCCCATCCCGCCGCAGCCGACGATGGCCAGTCGCATCGCGCAGCCGAATCCGTTCCGTATAAATGGTTTGCTGCGCTAACATTGATAAGGCTCTGTCGGGGGGGTCCCCGATGAGCGCCCTCGAAGTCATGAAGAGGAGGAGGAGCATCAGGGCGTACAAGCCTGAGCCCGTCAGGGACGAGGACCTGGTCAAGATCCTCGAGGCCGCCCGCCTCGCCCCATCGGCTGGCAACAGGCAGCCGTGGTACTTCATCGTCGTCAGGGACCCCGACCTGAAGAGGAGGGTCGCCGAGGCCTCAGCGAGGCAGATGTTCATCGCCGACGCCGGCGCGATCATCGTCGCGGTCTCCGACCCGACGGCCTCGCCGCGGTGGCACGACAAGGACGTGATGATAGCGATGGAGCACCTGATCCTCGCCGCGACGGAGCTCGGCTACGGGACCTGCTGGATTGGGGCCTTCAACGAGGAGGAGCTCAAGCGCATCCTCGGGATCCCGGCGCAGTACCGCATCGTGGCGCTGACGCCGGTCGGGGTCCCCGCGGAGTCGCCCCCGCCCAGGCCCAGGAAAGCGCTCGGGGAGATAGTGTTCGAGGACAGGTGGGGCAACAAGCCGACGTTCCTGAAGTGACCCGGGGCCGGCGGCCTACGTGACGTCCACCTGGATCTTTATGTACTTCTCCCTGCCCTCGTCCATGATCCTGAAGCCCTCCTCGAGCCGCTCCAGGGGCAGCTTGTGGGTCACCAGGTCGCCTACCTTCACCCTCCCCTTGGCGACGAGCTCGATGGCCGGCTGGAAGGCGTTCGCGTACCTGTGCACGCCCCGGATGTCGACCTCCTTGACGATCGCCTCCAGGACGGGGTACTGGAACTCGTCCGACGCGTAGAGGCCGATCAGCACCACCACGCCGCCCCTCCTCGCGACCTTCACGGCCTGGTAGGAGGCCCTCTCGGCCCCCGAAGCCTCGAAGGCGTAGTCGACCCCCTCGCCGCCCGTCAGCCTCCTGATGGCCTCGACGGGGTCCTCCCTCCTCGCGTTCACGGCCGCGTCGGCCCCCCTCCTCAGGGCCGCCTCCAGCTTCCACTCGTCCACGTCCACCACGAAGATCCTCGAGGCGCCCGCCGCCTTGACCGCCTCCAGCGTGACCATCCCGATCGCGCCCACGCCGAAGATCGCCACGCTGGAGCCGGGCTCCAGCCCGGCCCTCCTGACCGCGTGCACCGCGACGGACAGCGGCTCGATGAGCGCCCCCTCCTCGAAGGTCATCCCGGGCGGCATCCTGTAGAGGAAGGCCGCCGGCCACGCGACGTACTCGACGAAGGCCCCGTCCACGGGCGGCGTCCCCATGAACCTCACGCTGGGGCAGAGGTTGTAGCGGCCCATCCTGCAGTAGCGGCAGCGGAGGCAGGGTACGCCGGGCTCGATGACGACCCTGTCGCCCGGCCTCAGCCAGTCGACCCCCTCCCCCACCTCCTCGACGACGCCCGAGGCCTCGTGGCCCAGGATCAGCGGGGCGCGCACGACGAACTCCCCGATCCTCCCGTGCCTCCAGTAGTGGTAGTCGGAGCGGCAGATGCCGCACACCTCGACCCTGACGAGCGCCTCGCCGGGGCCCGGCGAGGGCTTGGGCCTCTCCTCCAGCCTCAGCTCCCCGGGCCCGTAGAGGACGGCGGCCCTCACGGGGGGCCGTGGCGGCGCCCGTATAAAACGCTGCCCGCGACACCCGCGGAAGGCTTATAGGTGGGATCCGCCCCCTCCGTTGGAAGATCGCGATGAGTAAGATCGTCAGGGTCGGTAAGAAGGGTGTCGTCGTCATACCCGTCGAGGTGAGGGAGGCCCTCGGGATCGGGGAGGGGAGCCTGCTCTCCCTCGACGTGGCGGGCAGCGCCATCGTGCTGAGGCCGCTGAGGCCCCTCCGCGTCAGGCTGGGCTCCAGGGCTCAGGAGGTCGTCAGGGATGCCAAGGGGGAGGAGCTCGAGCTCGAGGAGGGCCTTCGCCCTCGACACTAGCGTCATCGTCGAGTACATCAACGAGGACTCGCCGTACAGGGTGGAGGAGCTGTTCGACCTGATCTCGCGGGGCGCCGCCAGGGCCTACGTGTCCTCCGTCACGCTCAGCGAGGTGGTCTACGTGGCGTCGAGGCTCTACGCGGAAGCGGGGGTGGGGGACCCCAACGCGAGGGCCCTCGAGTTCGCCGAGTGGCTGCTGGCGCTGCCTGGGGTGGTGCTGGAGCCCGTGGGGAGGGAGCTGGCGCTGGCGGCCGGCGAGCTGAGGAAGAGGCTTAGGCTCGCGCTGCCGGACCTCTACGTCGTAGCCCTCGGCCGGCTGAGGGGCGCGACGCCCCTCTTCCTCAGGCTGGAGGGGGAGATGAGGCGGTACGAGCAGGAGCTGAGGGAGCTCGGCGCCGCGTTCTGGGCGGAGCTAGCGCGCTGAGCCCGCTTGGCCCCCCTCGGGCGGCTGGCCTGGAACCCCTGCTTGCTTAGGCTGCCCCACAGCGCTGCTCGGATGGCCGCTGGTCGCCGGGCCCGGGCGAATGCCGCCTGAGCAGTCCGTGGGCACTCGGCTGAAGCGCTTAAAAGTCGGCCTCCTCGAGGGCTGGGGTGAGCGTCGGCATCGATGTCGGCGGCACCTTCACCGACTTCGTGTACGTGGGCGCCGACGGTACCCCGCGCTTCCTCAAGGTCCTCTCCACCCCGAGGCAGCCTGAGAGGGCCGTCATCGAAGGCCTGAGGGCGGTCGCGGGCGGCTCGCCGATCGCTGAGGCGGTCCACGCCACCACCCTCGCCACCAACGCCCTCAGGGGTCAGTTGGGCCTCGAGCTGCCCAGAACGGCCTTCGTCACAACGAGGGGCTTCGAGGACATCATCGAGATAGGCAGGCAGAACAGGCCGCGCCTCTACGACCTCTTCTTCGAGAAGCCCAGGCCCCTGGCCCCCGGGAGCTGAGGTTCGGGCTGGACGAGAGGGTCGACGCGCGCGGCAGGGTTCTGAAGCCGCTCAGGCTTGAGGAGGTCGAGGAGCTGGGCGCGAGGCTGAGGGGGCTGGGGGTCGAGAGCGTCGCCGTCTGCCTGCTCCACTCCTACCTGAACGCGAGCCACGAGAGGGCCGCCGGGGAAGTGCTGTCGAAGTACGTGCCCTACGTCTCCCTCTCCCACGAGGTGGCCCCCGAGCCGAGGGAGTACGAGAGGGCCTCCACGACCCTCGTCAACGCAGTCCTGAAGCCCATCGCCTCGAGGTACCTCAGCCGCCTGAGGGAGGAGCTGAGGGGGATGGGGGTGAGGGGCTTCTACGTGATGTCGAGCTCTGGCGGCCTCGTGAGCGCGGAGGAGGCCGCGGAGAGGCCCGTGCAGCTGATCGAGAGCGGGCCCGCCGCCGGCGTGGTGGCGGCGGCCGAGCTAGCCCGAGCGCTGGGGCTCCCCAGGGTGGTGAGCTTCGACATGGGGGGCACGACCGCGAAGGCGGGGGTCGTGACCGACTACGCCGTGGAGGTCGCGACCGAGTACGAGGTGGGCGGGGAGTCGCATTACGGCAGGGTGGTCAAGGGCTCCGGCTATCCGGTCAGGTGCCCCTTCGTCGACCTGGCCGAGGTTTCGGCGGGAGGGGGCACGGTGATATGGAGGGACGAGGCGGGCGCGCTGAGGGTGGGCCCCCTGAGCGCCGGCGCGGACCCGGGCCCCGCGTGCTACGGGAGGGGCGGGGCGGATCCCACGGTGACCGATGCGAACCTCGCGCTGGGCAGGAT
>JAGDWA010000021.1:949-27333 GCA_023269735.1 Thermofilum sp. | reverse complement strand
CAGTCTGAGCTACCGGCCCAGGGGGTGGCGCGGGGGAAGGGGTTTAAGGCTTGCGCTCCTCCCCGCGAAGTTTTTTATCCTGTTAGCGGAGGAGGCCGCGGTGAACCCCATTATCCGTGCAGAAGGCGGAGGGTAGGGAGGTCTCCCCCAACAGTGGGGGGAGCTTGAGCCGCGTCAGGCCGCTTCCCCAGGGCTTCTCACCGAAGGGTTACGAGGAGAAGGTCCTCCAGCTCTGGGAGGCGGAGCGCACCTACGACAAGATCCGGAATCAGCTGGCGGGGAGGAGGAAGTTCTACTTCTTGGACGGACCCCCTTACACCTCGTCCGACACCCCCCACACGGGCACCCTGTGGAACAAGATCCTGAAGGACGTCATCATCCGGTTCCGCAGGATGCAGGGCTTCGACGTGGTGGACACTCCGGGCTACGACTGCCACGGGCTGCCGATCGAGCTCCTCGTGGAGCGCGAGCTGGGCTTCAAGTCCAAGAGGGACATCGAGGTCTTCGGCGTTGACCGATTCGTCGAGAGGTGCAGGGAGGTCGCGATGAGGAACGCGGCCTCCATGTCGAGGTGGTTCAAGGAGTTCGGCGTCTCGATGAGGTGGGACGGCGCCTACATGACGCTGGCCCCCGAGTATATCCAGTCGGCGTGGTGGCTGGTCAAGAGGGCGGAGGAGGAGGGGCTGCTGGAGAGGGGGCTGAAGGTGGTCCACTGGTGCCCGCGGTGCGAGACCGCGCTCGCGGACTACGAGGTGACCGAGTACAGGGAGCTCACGGACCCGTCCATATACGTGAAGTTCCCGGTGAAGGGCGAGCGGGGCAGGTTCCTCCTCATCTGGACGACCACCCCCTGGACGCTGCCGGCGAACGTGGCGGTGATGGCCCACCCCCAGCTCGACTACGTGTGGGTCGAGGTCGACGGGGAACGCCTCCTGGTGGCAGAGGCAAGGCTGAGCGAGGTGATGAGGGAGGCGGGGGTCGCTGACTACAGGGTCGTGGAGCGCGTCAAGGGGAGGGATTTGGCCGGCCTGGAGTACGAGCACCCGCTGGCCGACGTAGTGGAGGCGCAGAGGGGCGTCGCGCACAGGGTTGTCCTGTCGGAGAAGTACGTGAGCGCGGAGGAGGGGACTGGCCTCGTCCACTGCGCGCCGGGGCACGGCGAGGAGGACTTCGAGGTGGGGCGCGAGTATGGGCTGCCCGTAATCATGCTGGTGAACGATAGGGGCGAGTTCTCGCGGGGGGCTGGCAAGTACGCCGGCAAAAGCGTGAGGGAGGCTAACGCCGAGATAATCGCAGACCTGAGGGCCAGGGGGCTCCTCTTCCACGAGGGCAAGGTCACCCACAGGTACCCCGTCTGCTGGAGGTGCAAGACCCCGCTGCTGATGAGGGCCACGCTGCAGTGGTTCATACGGGTGACCCAGCTGAAGAACCGGTTCCTCGAGGAGGCGGAGAGGGTCAGGTGGATCCCAGAGTGGGCGGGCAGCGCCCGCTTCAAGGGCTGGATCGAGGGGCTGAAGGACTGGGTCATCTCCAGGCAGAGGTACTGGGGCACGCCGGCCCCCATCTGGGTGTGCGGCAGCTGCGGGGGGAGAGTTGTCGTAGGCTCCCTCGAAGAGCTGGAGAGGTACGCCGGCGGCAAGCTGAGCCTGCCGGACCTCCATAGGCCGTGGATCGACTCTGTCACGCTCAAGTGCCCCCACTGCGGCGGCGTCATGAGGAGGGTTGAGGACGTGATGGACGTCTGGCTAGACTCCGGCGTAGCATTCTACGCTTCGCTAGGCTACCCCCTGCGCCGGGAGGACTACGAGAGGCTGAGGCCCGTCGACCTGATCGTCGAGGGCCACGACCAGATCGCCGGCTGGTTCTTCTCGCTGATGCGGTGCGGCCTGATAGCGTTTGGGGCCGGGCCCTACACGACCGTCCTGATGCACGGCTTCATGCTGGATGAGAAGGGCAGGGAGATGCACAAGTCGCTGGGCAACTACGTGGCGCCGGACCAGATCCTCGCGTTCGAAAAGGGCAGCCGCGACGTGTTCCGGTGGTACGTGCTGCAGAATACGCCGTGGGAGGACCTTCGGTTCTCCTGGAAGAGGCTCGAGGAGGTCTACGACGACATGAACATACTGTGGAACGTCTACGTGTTCGCTACGCTCTACATGGGCATCGACGGCTTCAACCCGGCTGAGCACCCGGTCGAGAAGTACCTTGGCTCCATGCGCGTAGAAGACCGCTGGCTGCTCTCCAGGGTGGAGAGGCTGGCGATGGAGGTCACCCGGTGGCTCGAGAGCTACGAGGTGCACAGGGCGGCTAGGGCGCTGCGCGACTTCATCGTGGAGGACGTGAGCAGGTGGTACATCAAGCTGGCCAGACCGCGCGTCTGGGTGGAGGAGAACGTCGCCGACAAGATGGCGGCCTACGCGGTCCTCTACTACGCCCTGAGGAAGTTCCTCGCGCTCGCCGCGCCCTTCCTCCCCTTCACGGCGGAGTGGATCTACAGGTCGTCCCTCAGGCTGGAGGGCGATCCGGAGAGCGTACACATGCTGCCGTGGCCCGATGCGCGCAGGGAGCTCATCGACGAGGAGCTGGAGCGGCAGATGGAAGTCGCTAAGAAGGTCTTCGAACGCGCGGCAGCCGCCAGGATGCGTGCCGGGATCAAGATGAGGATCCCCTTGCCGAGGCTCTTAGTCTTCACCGACAGCCCCGCCGTATCCTCTGCGGTGAGAACCCTCTCGAGTGTAATCAAGTCGCTGGCCAACGTCAAAGAGGTCGACGTGCTGCCCCTGAGCCGCATCGCTGAGTTCGTGAGGCTGGAAGTTAGGCCCGTGATGAGGGCGATAGGGCCGGTCTACAGGACCGATGCGCAGCGGGTGGTCAAGCTTCTGGAGAGCTTCGGCGACCCCTGGCAGCTAAGGAAGGCCCTCGAAGAGTCCGGGTCGGTGCTGCTGAAGGATGAGAGCGGAGCCGAGTTCAGGGTGACCAAGGAGATGGTGGAGTTCGTGGAGCGGAGCGCCGAGGGCTTCGTCGTCGAGAGCTTCGACGCTGGCGCGGTGGCAATCGAGGTTAAGCCGGGGCTAGAGGAGCTGGCGGAGGGGCTCGCCAGGGACGTGGTGCGCAGAATCCAGTTCATGAGGAAGCTCGCAGCGCTGGCGGTTGACGCTACGATACGGGCGGAGATCTACGTTCCCGCCGAGCTGCGCGAGCTGCTAGCCCCCAAGGTGCCGTACGTAGCCAGGGAGACTAGGGCGGCGGAGGTTGTACTCAAGGGGGATCCCGAGGATGTCCGCGGCGAGCTCGTCCAGGACTGGGACATCGAAGGCTACGCAATCCGCATAGGGATTCAGAGGCTTTCACCGCCTCCTGACGCACATCACCAGTAGCAGGTCCTCGAAGAGGCCCACCCGCTCCACTCTGACGATGCTAACCGCACAACCGGCGTCCCTCAGCTCCACCAGCGCGCGCAACCAGCTGGAGAGGCTTGAAAGGATGAACAGTAGCAAGCCCCCTCTCCGGAGCCTCCTGAGAGCTGAGGCCGCGAAGGAGAGGGGGACCTCCACGCCGGTGGGCCCCCCCGAAACCTGCACGTCGCCCTCACCATCGGGTAGGTACGGCGGGTTGAATGCCACCAGGTCGAACACCTCACCCTCCCTGACAGCCTCCAGCCTGTCGCAGCAGACGACGTGGACCCTGCAGTCCAGCCCCCTTACCTTCGCCCGCTGCCACGTGCGGTGAGCCGCGGCCACATCTACGTCCGTCGCCAGGACTTCACGCGCGGTCCCGGCCAGGGTCTCCGTTACGAGCCCTCCGCCGCACCCCACTTCGGCAGCGAGGCCCCCGGGGTGCGCGATGCGCTCCACGCCCTTCGCCAGCAGTATGGTGTCCTCGGCCGCAGGGTAGATAGCCGAAGCGGAGGCCCTATTTGATCGGGCCGGCATCGAAGGGGGAATCGAGCACCTCTATGATCTTTATTATCCTGGCGTGCCCCAGCCCTTCCACCCTTCGGAGCTCGGAGGGCGAGGATTTGAAGAAGCGCCGGGGCGTCTTGAAGTGCATTAGTATCCTGTGCGCCAGCTCCCTATCCACCCCCGGTAGCGAGGCGATCATGTTCAGCTGGACGGTCTCGACGCCCTTCCCGTACTTCGACACCACTCTCCTCGGGCACTGTTGGCAGCCGGAGTGGGTTGCAGCCCTCCTGTAGAGGCCGTAGATGAACATCGCGGTCTCCACCGGGCCCCCCGTGCCTACGACCACCACGCGTCTGCTCAGCAGCGAGGCTATCGCGCCGTAGACCTGAGAGAGCTTGATCTTGCGGCGCTCCACTATGCTCTCCAGCCTTCCCTCCACCACAAGCATCGGGCGGTCGCAAGCCGAGGATAGGAGGCGCGCCTGCTCGAAGAGCCTCCCATCGACTATCGAGGAGACAAGGTCGCCGCACTCCTTCCTCTCCACGCAGATTCCGGGGCTCAGCGCGTAGTCACCGACGTCGAGCTCCGCGAACTTGACAGGCGCACCCAGCAGCTTCAGCAGCTCTGGCACTCCGCTACCCCTCTCCCTGTAGTCAACTGCTATCATCCCCGACGGCAGCCCTAAGCTGGGACCTTAGGCTATCCCTGATAAGCTCAATGTTCACCGAGGGTGCGGGGGACACCCGCGCCGGCCCCTCCGCCATGAGGGCCCCCACGTCCACTAGGCGCTGAACCAGGTCCTCGAACTCATCGAAAGTAACCTGCCCGAGGTCGTAGCTCTCGAGGAGGGAGCTGTACTCCTCCCAGAGCTCGCTGAGGCGGAGCCGGGGCCTGGCCCTCGCCAGCCTCAGGGCCGCGTAGAGGAGCAGCTTCTCGTGCAAGGTGAGAGCCTCCACGTCCGCGGGCGCGATGAAGGTCTCCAGGTTGCGTAGGGCGCCCAGCACGTGCCGGAGAGCGACCCTTTCGCAGCCCTCATGCTCGGCCAGGATGCCGGCGTAGAGCAGCACGTCCAGCGCCCTCCTCACGTCGCTCCCCATGTACGCGTAGGTGTAGTCGGCTAGCCACTTGATGACGTCCTCGCCGATGGCGCCCCTCGCGAAGGCCTCCGAGCACCTGAAGAGCAGTATGTCAAATAGCTGCTCACTCGAGTAGGGCGGGTACCTGATGACGAGGTTCCCGAGCGAGCTGCGCTCGGCGGGATCCAGCAGCTTCATCCACTCGAGCCCCCTCGCTATCAGCACGGTTGCAGTGGGCACGGGGACGCTGACCACCTCGTGGAGCCTGGCGATGGCGTAAAGGGCGCTCCTCAGGGAGCTACGCGCGTGGAACTCCACCTCGTCGAAGGTGAGCACGGCGGGCAGCCCCCGCCTCTTCAGCGCGCCCACCACCTCCTTGAGGAGCTCCTGAGCGCCCAGGCTCCTCGATGCCGGCAGCCCGCTGATCTTCTCGTAGAGGGACGAGAAGAGTTGGAAGGGGGTCTCGCCCTCCACCCTCAGGTTGACGTGGGCGAACGTGAAGGCCCTCCCCTCAGCGCTGAGCAGCCTGCTGAGGAGCATCACGCTGGACGTCTTGCCAGCGCCGGTGGGCCCCACTAGCACTACCGTGCGCGGCGTTGTCGCGCGCCCCTCGACGACGTCGAGAACCAGCTCCCTGAGCACCCTGAGCTGGTCATCGCGGTGGGGGAGCCTTTCGGGCACGTACTTGCTGGAAAGCTTCTCCCTGTCCTGGAACACCGGCGGCACGCGGCTCGAGGCGAGCTCTGCGGCGCCGGTGATAAACTGCACCGTAATACAGTGCCCTGAAAGTATTGGTCACGAGCGCACAAACCCTTAATAGGTGGCTCACGGGGGGCGCGAGGGATGATGAGGCCGTCCCAGAGCAAGCGACTGGTGACCGCCTCGCGACGAGCTGATGGACCTGCCGGGTGACCCCCATGAGGGCAACAGCTGTTGCCGCCGTGGTGCTGCTGGGTGTTTGCGTAGTACTCTACTGGGTTCCCCTGCCGCCAGTGGAGCTGGGGGGCAACAGGCTGATTCTGGGCGGGTACCCCTGGCACGCCCCCGCGCCGCAGGCTAGGAGCTTCTTCATCGCGCTGGGCGTCGCCCTCACCGCCCTCGCCGCTGTCCTAGCACTCCTAGCGGCCTTCTTCGGGCGGGAATCGGACGGTGGAGAGGAGCCCTTCGGCGAGTAGATCCGGCGTAAGGCAGCGCTTAAGATAAATCACCCTGCAACGCACTGAGCGAGGTATGGGCAGCGTTGAGGTGGAGTACGTGGATTACGAGGAAGTGCTGCCTGCCATAGCCCTGGGCATAAGGAGGCTTAGCGACGGCGTGAGGACGCTGAAGATACAGCTCGAGGAGGCCCTCAGGCAGACGGAGAAGTTCAAGGAGGATATGAATAAGTTGATCAGCGAGTTGGAGTCTAGCAGGGTTTCGCTAGAAGAGAAGCAGATGAGGATCCTGACCAAATACGAGGATATGATCAAACAGTTTGAAAGCTTTTTGAACAGGTTAGAGGCCTCCGTGAAGGGTGCCATCGACCTGGAGCTGGGCAGCCTCATCCACAGGGTCTCGGCGCTGGCCAATGGCGTCTCCAGCCTCACCGCCGACGTGAGCGCGTATAGGGTGGAGGTGAGGGACGGCGTGCTGAGCATAAGCGAGGGCCTGAAAGTTTTGCAGGGCGAGCTCCACGAGCTGAAGTCCAGGCTCCACGAGTTGGCTTTGACGGTCTACAGCCTCGAGATCAGGGTAGGGAGCCTCGAGGAGAGGCTCACCGCCCAGATATCCGAGCTAAAGCACCTGATCGCTTTGAGCCAGCGCCACCCGCAGCCCGAGGGAGGTTCGGCTGAGCCAAACCAGCGATAAGGATATCTCCCCCGCGCGGGCGCATCGCCGGATGCTGGCCCGGAGGAGGCGCGAAATCAGTCTGGAGGAGCTGGCGAGCAGGGTGGAGCAGCTGAGCGGGGAAATCGGCGCGCTCATAGCTAAGCACTCCGAGGCGACCAGCCAGAAGCTCGCGGAGTCCATCAGGGTGCTCCAGGCTCAGGTCGTGGCCCTGCTGGACGAGCAGCGAGCCATCCTGGCCGACCTAGTGGACCTGCTTCGGAGGCAGAGGGGCGAGCTCGAGGGCTCGCGTGCCAAGCTCGAGGACTCCATCGCCAGGCTCGCTGACGCAAACGCGAGGCTGGAGGCCAGCGTCAACACGCTATCGTCGATCGCCGGCGATATGGGCAAGAGCCTCGCCGCGCTGAATGAGCAGCTGGTGCCGACGCTGAAGTCGGTCTCTGAGGCACTCGATCAGCTGAAGGGCCTAATCTCCGATATCGAGAGGAGGAGCGCGGAGAGGGAGGAGGAGATCACGCAGAGCATTAAGGCGCTCGTCGAAGCTGCTGAGAAGTACAGCGCGGCCGTCAGCGAGTACGCGGAGGCCCTCACAAAGGTTCAGGCGCTGGAGGAGAGGAGCAGGATGCTGGAGGAGCGCGAGTCCGCGCTGAAGGAGAGGGAGCGGAGGCTGAGCGAGCTGGAGTCCGAGCTGAAGGCGAGGTTGGGTGCGCTGATCGAGAGCGCAGGGAGGCTCGACGCGCTGGGGAGGGGTGTCGACGAGAAGCTCGGCGCGCTGAACGCGAGCTTTGAGTCGATAAGGCGCGCGATGGAGTCAGTGCCCAAGCTGATGGACGACGCGAGGGCGAGCCTACTTGAGACTGTGAAGCGGCTAGAGGAGGAGCTGAAGGGGGTGGTCGAGAAGAGGGGGGAGCTGGAGAGCTTCAGAGCCTCGCTGATAGCTGAGAACGAAAGGATCACAGAGATGAGGAAAAGGTTAGCAGAATGGGAGTCAAAACTAAAAGATATGGAGGGAAGATTGCAGAAATGGGAGGAGGAATTAAAATATAGAGAAAAGAATGTTGAAGAAAAGCTTATGAAGTTAGCGGAATGGGAGAAGGAATTGAGCGAACGAGAGGTTAGAGTGAGCAGGCTGGTAAACAGGTACGAGATTCTGAGGAAGGAGCTGGAGGAGAGGGAGAGGAGGCTGAAGGAGTGGGAGGAGCGCATCAGCAGGGAGAGGGAGGAGGTGGAGAGGAAGCTGAAGGGCCTCAGCGAGCTGGGCGAGTGGGAGAAGAGGCTGAAGGAGTGGGAGAGGAGGCTGCTCGACAAGGAGCGCGAGCTCGTGGGGTACCATCGCAGCCTGCTGACGAAGGAGGGCCTGCTGAACGAGATGAGGGAGAAGCTAGAGGCGAGGGAGGCTATGCTGAAGTCCCGCGAGGAGGAGCTGGAGCAGCGGCTCAAGCGCCTGAGCGAGCTCGAAGCCCAGGTGAGGGAGCTCAAGCTGGAGAACGAGCGCCTGAAGGAGGAGCTGGCCCGCAGGGAGGAGGAGCTGAAGGCCCTCAGGAGCCTCCTCGAGGAGTAGCTGGTGCGCTACAGGAAGTACGTGAGGAGCAGTAGCGCTGCGAATATCGCTGAGAGGAGGAGGTAGGCCAGGAGTGCCCCCTCTATCGCCTTGAAGACCACCCTCTGCGCGGAAGTCCCCCACTCGGGCTCCTCATCCCGCGCCAGGCTGTAGGCGAAGATGGAGGCTATGGCAGCTACGGCCACCAGAGCTAGCGGTAGGATCTTCGAGTAGAACGGCGAAAGGGGTGGCTTCTCGCTGAACCCCCCTGTTAGGAGCCACACCGCTACCAGCAGCGCCAGAGGCAGCAGAGTCAGCGCGATGAGCACCGCGCTGGGGGCTGCACGCTCCTGCACGGGGAACCCGTCCGAGGCTCAGCTTAAGGGTTTCGAGGCCCCCGGTGCGCGGCAGCCCGCTTCAGTACGCTTGCGCGCGAAGGCCTCCCGCCGAGGCGAGCTCGTTCGCGCGTATTACTAGCGTCAGAGGAGGGTCTTATGCCGCCTGATGAAGCGGCTGCCTAACCTCCCTCGCGGCGTAGCACCTGCCTGTGAGGCTTTGCGCGCTCTGCGTAGCGACCCTGGCGATCGTGGCTGCGCTGCACTTCGCCGAGCCTACCTTCTTCACCGTAGAGGTCAGGGTGAGGGGTGCTGGCGGGGAGAGCGTGAAGTACCTGCTCTTGGAGTGGAGGGGAGGTGCGTCGCTGTCCCTGCCGGTGCCCAGCGACGCCAGGGAGGTGCTGGTGCGCGTCGACTCGGCCACTCCGTTCAAGCCATGCGCGGTCGCCATTGGCGGAAGGAACGTCACTCCGAGTTACGAGGAGGGCGTCACGCTGGTGGAGGACTTCGCATGGCTGAACCTCACCAGGATGAGGCAGAGGCCGGAGAGCGTCACCGTATTCTTCGAACGGGGGGAGGCGAGGCCCCCCGTGTACGGCATCGGTAGCAGGGGGGACGGCATCTGGGGGCACCTGGTGGAGGCGCTCCTCCCGAACTTGAGCGCGCTCAAGGATTTGGGCGTCAAGGCGACGATAATCCTGAAGAGGAGGGTCCCGCTCCCCTCCCTCCTCTCGAACTCCTCAGCCTGGGACGTGCTCATCCTCCAGACGGGAAGGGGACTGGAGCGGCTGCTAGCGAGGCTGAGCAACAGCTCGCTCCAGCTCACGGTGGTGCCTCTGTACTACTCCCCGGACCCCGCGCAGGGCAACCTGTACGTTTACTTCAACGCGCCAGCGGCATGGGGGCCGCCTGGGGGAAGGGTGGTGGCCGACGACATTCTGGGTAGGGTCTTCCCCGGGAACCCGGCGCTGCTTAAGGCCGCAAACCCCCAGCTGGGCGCACCTGCGTGCCCCCTCACCGTGGTCAACAAGTGCCCCCTCGACTACGTGGTAGGCGGAACCCTTGTGCGGGCCTGGTCTAGCGTCAGAATGGAGAGGGATTGCACGTCCCCCCTTTCGGCGGAGGCTTACTTGAGGGGCTCGAAGGTGTACGCGCTGACGATCTTCGGCTTCCCCGAACGCCTGGAGCTGCCTTGCCTAGCGTACGATGTAGACGTGGTGGTGCTGGACTCGAGGGGCGAGCCCGCTGCCAACGTCACACTCATCCTCTCCGGGGTGGGCTCCCCTCTGCGTCAGTACTGCTTTGCGGCTGAAGGGAGCTGCACCTTTGAGAACATCCCGCCGGGGGACTACGTGGTCTCAGCGTACGTGGGGGTCAAGGAGGTCGGTAGGGAGCTCCTGAGGGTGGAGAGGGGGCCCGTGCAGGTGACCATCACCGCTGCCCTGCAGAGCTTCTGCGTGAGCGTGCTGCGCCCCACTGGCGAGAAACTCAGCGGGTACGAGCTGAGGCTGCAAGGGGGAGGTATTGAGCGCAAAGCGGTTGAGCGGGGGGGCCGCGCATGCCTTAGCGGCGTCCCGACGGGCCTGTACAACTACACCGTGTACAAGGGCGGCACCGCCCTAGCCGCGGGCACCATGAACGTCGAGGTGGGGCGCAGCACCTACGTCGTGGTGGCCAACGTTAGCAGGGTCTACCTGAAGGTGGTCGATGTCGTGGGCAGGCCGATCCCCTACGCTGAGGTCGAGTTCGCAGGGCCCGCGAACGCGAGCGTGGTCACCGATGGGAGCGGCTCGGCAGCCCTAGATCTCCCGATCGGCACTTATGAGGTTCGCGTTAGGGGGACAGGTCTGCGCAAGCTCGTAGAGGTCAGGAGCGGGGGTGAGTACGTCACCCTCGTGCTCCCACCCTCACCGATGCTTCCGGCGGCAGTGCTGGCGCTGCTGCTAGCTGGCCTAATCGCAGCCGTCGGGGTCAGGCTCGCGAAGAGCAGGGGTAGCGTAGAAGTGATCGATGTAGAGGAGCAGTAGGCGCCATCGCGCGCCCTGAGGGGGCGCATGGACCACCGGGCAGCATTCAAGCCAATTCCTCTCCCCGAACCCTCCTTTGAAGTGGGGTCATCTTGAGGAGGCCGGATCACAGATTTGACACCGATTTCGAAGGGGCGAGCGCTAGAACCTATGTGGCGCTCGCAGGAGCGCTGAAGCGCCGGACGCGCGGGTCACCGGGGTACGCGCTGGGATAAGTTGGCTCGCGTCCCTTCGCGAGGCATCGGGCTCCCCGGGTGGAACCTATCGAGCGAGGGGAGGATCGCGCTAGCGAGGTGAGCTCCGCCCCCTTCGAACCGGGGGCCTGCCGGTGGCGGCCCGGCTGCCGCGGTTTCATCCACGCGCGCCACCGCGCGTCGCCGCGGGCGCCAGGCTACAGCCGGCCGCTCTACCGCTGAGCTACGCGGGGCTGGTCCCCGCGCCCGGATCCTCGGGGGCGGAGCCCTTGGTGGTGAGGGGTTAGGGGTTTAAAGCTTTCACCGCTGAACGGCTGCTGACAGCTCGATGGGGCCGCGCTCAGCTGCGGGCTCAGGCGCGCGGGAGATCAGCTACAGGAGGCTCGTCAAGGTGGGGAACAGCGTCTACGTCTCAGTGCCGCGCGGCTGGATCGAGAGCAGGGGCCTAGGACCTGGCAGCCTGGTTGCGGTCGAAGCGGTCGAGGGCGGCCTCCTGTTGAAACCCTTGAGCGGGCCCCCCGGCGAGCCTAAGGCGAAGAGGCTAGTGGGGGGGCGCAGCCGCGACGTGATCGCTGCGTACCTGGCTGGCTACGAGGTCATCGAGGTGGAGAAGCCGGCGCAGGAGCTGAGGGAGGCCCTGGAGAGGCTCCTGAACCTGCTGGTTGGAGTTGAGGTGGTGGAGGACCGCAGCGACAGGGTGGTGCTTCACTGCTTCGTGGGGGAGAGCTACGACCTGAGGAGTGTGCTGGCGCGGATGGACTCCCTCTCCAGGAGCATGTACGTCGACGCTGCCGCCGCCTTGGAGAGGGGCGACCTCGAGGCTTTGGAGTCCGTGAGGCGCAGGGACGACAAGCTCGACCGGCTCTACTTCCTGTCCGTGCGCCTGATCAGGAGCGCCGTTCAGTCCGCAGGGATCAGCGCGCAGGAAAGGCTATTCCTGGTGGACGCCAGGCTGTTCGCTAAGCTGCTGGAGGAGATAGGCGACGAGGCGGAGAGGATGACGCACCTGAGGCCGGCCGAAGGCCTCGCCGAGGCGGCGAGGGTCGTGGAGAGCTTCCAGAGGGAGGCCGTCAAGGCCTTCCTAAGCGGGGGGGCCGCATGCCCGCTGCCTGGAGAGGCAGCTGTTACGCCTCACCTGCGGAGTAGCGAGGGCGCGTTTTCCGCCCTGGAGAGGATCTACAGGCTGGTCTTAGACTTGACTGAGCTCGCAAGCCACTAGCGGGCTAAAAACTGGGGTTGACCCCGAAGCCTGGGACCGGCTTTACCACTCCTCCTCTTCTTCGAATTCCTCTTCTTCCTCCTCCCACTCTTCCTCCTCGAATTCCTCCTCCTCTTCTTCCTCTTCCCACTCCTCCTCTTCCCATTCCTCCTCTTCCTCCTCGAACTTCAGGGTAGGCATCTTCATGGCGCTCGACAAAGCCGGCCGCTGGGGTGTATATATACCTCGCGTGCAAAGTTACGACTTTAACCGCGTGTCACACTACCGAGGGGATGCTCTGGAGCGAGCTGTCGCATAGCGAGCTGCGGATCCTGCTTGCGCTCCCCCGCGCTAAGTCCTACAGCGACGTGGCGAAAGCTACGGGCCTGGCCCCCTCGTACGTCAGCGGGAGGGTCAGGAGGCTGGCTGCCGAGGCCCGCTTGAGGTTCTGGGCCGACTACAGGCTGCTCGGGCTCTCAGCCTGCTACCTCGTGGCGAAGTTCGAGCCTCGAGCCTTCAGGGCGCTCACGGAGCGGCCGGTGCCCTACGTGAGGAGCGCCGCGAGGGTTTGGGACCGGGAGGGCGCGAAGCTCCTAATCGAGGCCAACCCACCCCTGGGCTTAGAGGAGGAGTTCGCCGCCTCCCTCTCGCTACCTCTGCTGGAGCTGTGGGTCAAGAGGCGCGAGGGCAAGTTCGCTCCCCTCGACGGCGCTCTGGTTGAGCTGAGCAGTGGCCGCCTTAAGACCAAGTGGAGCGGGCTGCCCGAGCGTGCGGCCCCCCTCGAGCACGTGCTGCTTCACGCCGCGTCCAAACCCCCCCGCACAGCTGACGCCATCGACCTGCTGATCCTCAGGGAGAGGGAAGAGTTCTGCTTCCTCAGCTTGAGTGAAGTGGGCAGGAGGCACGGCCTGTCTCAGCAGGCCGCCTCCTACCACTACCGTGCGCACTTGAAGGGCGCCTGGGTGGCCAACTGCATCGAACATAGGGGCCTATCGAGCGCAGTGCTCTACAGGGTTGAGGCCGAGGAGCCCATAGTCGCTCTCAGGCTGCTCCTCGCGCTGCGTGAAGCACCTAGCCTAGTCGACGCGTTCGTGCCGGCGGGGAGGGATGAGGAGCTGCTCCTCGTAGTCGACGAGAGTTTAGAGGGGCTGGCAGACATGCACAGGGCGCTGCTCAGCGTCGAAGGGGTCAGGAGGGCCGAGCTGATCGCGTTCTTCGACCCCCGGGCATACGTTCACCACGGGCTGACGGCCCACTTGGGCCTCACCGAAAGGGGTTGGTCGCTCGAGGGGGTGGGTGGCCTCGCCTGATCTACCGGCTTGGGGGCCTCTGGCGCCTCTTGAGCGCCTGGGACAGGATCTTCTTCATGCTCTCTATCTCCTCGCTGGTGAACCTCTGATCGAACGGGCTCTCGGGGCTGCTCACCTTATCCACGATTATTTTCATCCACTCGTAGACGCTCTTGCCGTTGTAGGTCTTCTTCAGAGCCTCCAGGTCGCTCAGCACCTTGGAACCCTCCTTGACTACAACGTCGTCCACGAAGACCCACCCTCTCCTGACCCGCTCAGCGAGGCTCCGCGCCTCCAGCAGACCCCTCTCCGTCAGCGAGATGAGCTCTGCCTCTTGAGACGCCTCGCGCCTGACAAGGCCCTTAGCCGCCAGCTCCTCGAGGGCTCTGCTTAATTCGCTGGAGTGCACGTAGAAGAGCTCGGGCTCCACCCGGAGCTCAAAGCGGAAGGGCGTCACTTGCATCATGAAGAAGGCGAGGTGCAGATCCAGCTCGCCCATCATCGGCCTGCCGCCGTCGGCTAGGAGCAAGAGCAGCACCCACTCCTGAGGCGACAGGGTCAGCGCCGGAATGCCCATCTCGCTCAGCACGCTGGCCTTCCAGTCACCAGCTCCCTGCATCGGGGGAGTGCCTCTCCCCCGCCGTAAAAGCTTCTCCCCAACCCTCACGCGCGGCCCTGCGCCGGCGGCTCAGCCCCGCGGGCGCTCTCTTCACAACCTCGAGCGGTGCCTCTCTCATCACCCAAGTTACGCTAAGGGTCATCCACTTAAAAGGGCAGCTGGGGGCGAGGGGCAGCCGCGGGGGAGCGGCTTGACGCCCAGCGCCGATGCAGCGCTCAGGCGCGTGATGTTCAGGGTGAAGGTCGGTGGCCGCGTGCTCAGCAGGGCCTGCACCTGGGACGAGGTGAGGAGCTTCAAGGAGGAGGTGAAGGCCTTCTGCGCCTGGGACGCCAACGAAAAGCTGTGGGTAGCCAGGGTGGGCTACGTCCTCAAGAGCGCCGAGAGGGCATCGGAGGTCCTGAGGAGGATATTCGGGAGCGAGGGCGAGGCCGCCCTGAGGGACCTAATCGCCAGGGACCGCGAAGCGAGGGACGAGTTCTCCGGCGAGTACCTGCTGTTGCTGCCCAGTGGCGACTGCCCGCTCTGCCACCGCCTGCTCAAGCGGTGCTCGGAGAAGGTCGCTATCAAGGTGGGCGGGGAGGAGGTCACTTACTACCGGTTGGACGTGAACGCGGCGCTAGAGACCGTGCTGGAGTGGGGGGCCGAGCCCGAGTTCGCGGCCGAGGCGCTGCTCGAGCTCCTAGCTCAGCTCGACCCCCTCCTGACGCAGAGGCAGGCAGAGGCCCTGAGGGAGCGGGCTGAGCTTCTGAGGCCCGAGCCCGATCGCGTGGTGATCAGGGGGCTCGGCGCCCGCGGGAGCCTAGCCGTAGCCCCAAAGCCGATCGATGAAGGGACCCTCGCGGCCCTCGAAAGCCGCTTCTCCGTCGACTACTACAGGCAGGTGAGGGGGGCCGAGGGGGTTGAGCTCGTGCCCACGCGCCTGAGGCTCGTCAGAGTGCTCTCGAGGCGCGCGCTGAAGGCTCCCTACCTGCTGGTCCCCGCGCTGGAGGAGCTGTTGAGGGCGTCGGGGCTGGAGGTCAGCGTGGCCGTCGACTGGCCGAGGGCGCCGCTGCCCCCGCTCGAGAGCCGCTTCAGCCTATACTCGTTCCAGGAGGAGGCCCTCGAGGCTTGGGTGCGCGCGGGGTTCAGGGGGACGGTGGTGATGCCGACGGGTGCCGGCAAGACCTTCGTGGCGCTGGCTGCTATCTCTAGGTTGAGGGTCCCCACGCTGATCTGCGTGACGACCGTCGAGCTCGCTAGGCAGTGGGCCAGGAGGGTCCAGGAGGGCCTGGGCGTGAGGGCGGGGGTGATAGCGGGCGGGGAGAGGAGGGTCGAGCCGATAACTGTGGCCACATACGCCAGCGCGGTGAGGGCCCTGCCCTCGATATACGACAAGTTCGCTTTCGTGGTCTTTGACGAAGGCCACCACCTGCCCGCTGAGACCTTCAAGGAGATAGCGCTCCACGTGAAGGCCCGGTACGCGATGGTGCTCTCAGCGACGCCCGAGAGGGCCGACAGGAATGAAGCGCTCATCTACGCGGTCGGCGGGCCCCCCGTCTACAGGACGTCCTACTACGAGCTCGTGCTGAGGGGCCTCCTAGCCCCGCTCCAAGTGGAGGTGGTCCCGGTGCCCCTCGGGGACGAGGAGGCGGCGGAGTACGAGAGGGCGAGCGAGAGCCCGGACCCCAACAGGACGGCCCAGCTAATCAAGATCGCCTCCTGCGCCAAGAGCAAGCTCGAGGCCCTAAGGAGGATCGTCGCCGAGGAGAGGGGACGCGTGATGGTCTTCTGCCAGTTTGTCGAGCAGGCCCTCGAGGCCTACGAGGCTGTGAGGGAGGTCGAGCCCCGCGCCGTCCTCATCACGGGCGAGACGGCCAAGGGGGAGAGGGCGAGGGCCTTCGAGGCCTTCAGGAGGGGGGCCGTCAGGGTCCTCGTCGCTACCACGGTCCTCGACGAGGGGGTTGACGTGCCTGACGCCGACGTGGCAGTCATCCTCTCAGGCACGGGCCAGGTCCGCCAGATGATCCAGCGGGTGGGCCGGGTACTGCGCTGGACCCCGGGGAAAGTGGCCAAGGTCTACGAGGTCATAGCGGCCGGGACGATAGAGGAGGCGCTCTCGAGGTCCAGGTCGATCTTCAGGGCGATCAGCCGAGGCGAGGTCGAATCCGCCCTCGAGGTCGCGCTCGCCGCTTACGGCAGGATGGCGGAGGTCATCGAGCGCTACCGGGCCGCGGGCCCCGCGGAGAGGGACAGGCTCCTGGAGGAGGCGCGCGCCCTCTACGTGAGGCTGGCGAGAGAGGCCGCCAGCAGCAGGGCCCTCCCAGGGCTCAGTAAGCCCGAGCCGCGTACACCATGAAGCGAGCAGGCGCGCCACACCACGCACAGGAGCCGCAGTCGCCCTCGGCTGCGTCCACCTCGGTCCCCCTAACCCTCAGACCCTCGGCGTTAGCGCGCATGTCCTCCGCGCACTCCTCGCGCCCGCAGAAGGGCATTCGGATCACCTTACCCTCCCTGACGGCTCTCACCACCTCCTCCCTGCTCCTAGCCTCCACGATCCGCGACTCGAAGTACTCCTTGGCCCTCTTCTTCAGCGTCTCCAGGATGTCCACCTCCAGCTGCCTCAGCGCGGCTAGCAGCTCGGAGTCCCTGACCCTCACCCTGGTCCTCAGGTCCCTCCTGAACAGCGTCACGAACCCCTCCTCAACCTCCCTCCTGCCGATCTCGATCCTAACGGGGACCCCCCTCAGCTCCCAGTCGTTGAACTTCCACCCCGGCGTCCTGTCCCTCAGGTCGAGCAGGACCCTGTAGCCGGCCCCCCTCACCCCCTCCTCCACCCGCCTGCACTTCCCGAGGACTGCCTCTCTCTCCTCGCCGTAGTATATCGGGATTATCACGACCTGGATTGGCGCCACCTCAAACGGCAGGACGAGGCCCTTGTCATCGCCGTGGATCGCTATGAGGGCCGCCATGATCCTCCAGATGCCCGGGCCGTAGCAGGTCTGCCACACGTAGTCCCTGCTCCCGTCCTCCCTCATGTAAGTGATCCCGAATGCCTTCGCGAACCGCTGGCCCAGGTCGTGCGTCGATGAGATCTGGAGGACCCTGCCGTCCGGCATTATCGTGTCGGCAGCGTAGGTGTCCTCGGCACCAGCGAACTTGTCCCACTGGGGCCTGCGGAGGAACAGGAAGGGTATGCCGAGCCTCTCCCACACTACCCTCCTCGTGTTCTCCATGTCCTCCCTGATCTGCCTTAGGACCTCCTCCTTCGTCGCGAAGGCGCAGTGGGCCTCGATCCAGAGGAACTCGCGCCCCCTTATGAAGGGCCTCGTGGCCTTCTCGTAGCGGTAGACAGCGACGCTCTGGTAGAGCTTGAGGGGGAGGTCCCGCCAGCTCTGGATCCAGAGCGCGTACATCGAGTAGAACGCGGTCTCCGACGTCGGCCTCAGCGCGAGCCTGCGCTCGAGCCGCTCTCCCCCGGCCTCCGTGACCCAGAAGACCTCGGGCTTGAAGCCTTCAACGTGCTCCTTCTCCTTCTCGAGGTACTCCTCGGGTATTACGAGGGGGAAGAGCACCGGCTCGTGCCCGGTCCTCTCGAGCTCCTCCTCGAACATCCTGTATATCTGCCTGATGATCTTCATCGCCCAGGGCCTGTGGACGACGAAGCCCTGGACGCCGTAGCGGACGTCGACCAGGTCGGCCTTCGTTATCACCTGGGTGAACCACTCGCTGAAGTCCTCCTCCTTCCTGACGCTCACGCCGAGGTCGGGCCGCGACTCCCCTTTACTCGTGAGGAAGGCTCATCCCGCTTCGCACCAGCCCCCCAACTTCGCGTTGCTTTAAAAGTTTAGTACCGCGGTAGCGCGAGGGGGTTTGGGCCAGCTGAAGAGATTCCTGGCGGAGCAGCTCGGCGACGACGTGAGGTACGTCCCCTCGAGTTACGACGTGGTGGGGTCGAGGGGGGGCGCCGTAGCGATAGTCGAGTTCCCCGAGGGGGCGCCCGACCACGTGAAGCTGGCGGTGGCGGAAGCCATCATGAGGATCAACAAGCACGTCAGGGTCGTCCTCGAGAAGGCGTCGGAGAGGAAGGGCGTCTTCAGGCTGAGGGAGTACAGGGTGATAGCCGGCAGCGGCAGCACCGAGGTGATCCACGTTGAGCACGGGGTGAAGCTGAAGCTCGACCCCACGAAGGTCTACTTCTCCCCTCGCGAGGCCACTGAGAGGCTGAGGGTGGCTAGGCAGGTTAGGCCGGGGGAGTTCGTCATGGTCATGTTCGCCGGCGTGGGGCCCTACGCCCTGATGATAGCTGCCGTCCAGCCGGGGGTCAAAGGAGTCGTCGCCATCGAGCTGAACCCGTTGGCCTACGAGTACATGGTCGAGAACGTGAGGTTGAACAAGGTGGAGGGCAAGGTCATCCCGGTGCTGGGGGACGTGAAGGTGGCGGCGAGGGGCTGGTACGGCATGTGCGACAGGGTGGTGATGCCGCTGCCCAAGGGGGCCCACATGTTCCTGGACAGGGCCTTCCAGTGCCTGAAGCCCGAGGGCGGCGTGATCCACTTCTACCACTGGGCCCCCGAGGGCGACCTCTACAGCGAGGCCTTCGCTTTGCTCGAGAGGGAGGCCGTGCTG
This sequence comes from Thermofilum sp., assembly GCA_023269735.1. Lineage (GTDB taxonomy): Archaea > Thermoproteota > Thermoprotei > Thermofilales > Thermofilaceae > JANXEW01. The sequence continues at coordinate 8,721 of JAGDWA010000021.1, read as the reverse complement.
AGGGGCATGAGGGTCAAGCTACTCGACGCGCGCATCGTGTCCGAGTACGCGCCGCGCGTGTACAAGGTGTGCATCGACGCGCGAGTGCTGCCGGAGTGAATGATTATTTAATGGTGTGCGGTAGAGGCGCCGTATGCTGCCCGAGGGCGTCGCCAACATCTTCCGGACGTACGACCTGCGCGGCGTCTACCGCCGCGAGCTCACGCCGGAGGTCGCGGCGCGCGTGGGCTTGGCCCTATCGAGCTTCGCGCGCGGTATCTACGCGGTGGGGATGGACGTCCGGGCGAGCTCCCCATACCTTCACCACGCGTTGGTGTCAGGGCTTCTGGCTGGCGGCTCCAGCGTGGTGGACATAGGCGTCGTGCCGATAGGCGCGGCGATCTACGCGTCGCTGCACAAGGGCTACGCCGCGGCATACGTCACAGCCTCCCACCTGCCACCGGAGTGGAACGGGTTCAAGCTCTTCAAGAGGGGCGGGGATCCAATCTTCGGAGAGGAGATCGCGAGGCTGCGCGACATCTTCTTCTCCAAGCTAGAGGTCGCGGAGAAGCCCGGCAAGTACTGCCGGCTCGAGATCCTCGGGGAGTACGCGGACTTCCTGCTCTCGAGGGCTGGCGGGGGCAAGCTCAGGGTCGTCGTCGACTGCGGGAACGGAGCTGCCTCGCTAGTGGCGCCGAGGCTGCTGAGGGAGGCGGGGTACGAGGTCTACGCGATAAACGCCGACCCCGACCCGGGCTTCCCGGCTAGAGGCTCGGACCCCCTGCCTGAGAGGCTGGTGGACCTGAGGGCGGAGGTCGTGAGGCGGGGCGCCCACTTCGGGGCTGCGTTCGACGGCGACGGCGACAGGGTGGTGTTCGTGGACGAGAGGGGGAGGGTTCTGACGGCGGAGCAGGCGGCAGTCGTCATGCTGGAGGGCATGGGCTACGGCGACGTCGTCGCCAACGTGGACTGCTCGATGGTCCTCCGCGAGGCAGTCGAGACCCGCGGCTACAGGGTGAGGTGGGTCCCGGTGGGGAGGACGTTCGTGGTGAGAGAGCTCGTCAGGAGCGGTGCCACGCTGGGGGTGGAGAGCAGCGGCCACTTCGTGGTATGGGGGAACGCTAACATGGACGATGGGCTGCTCACGCTCATCTACTTCGCTGAAGCTGCAAGCAGGCTGGGCAGGGTCTCGGACTTCGTCCCGCCCCAGTACCCCGTGGTGCGCCTGAAGGTCGAAGTGCCAGACGAGGTGAAGTTCGCGGTGGTCGAGAGGCTGCGCGAGGAGCTGGCTGGGCGCTACGAGGTGATAACGATAGACGGCGTCAAGGTGGTCACCGAGGATCGGTGGGTGCTGGTGAGGGCGTCGAACACGGAGCCGGTCGTAAGAGTTACCTGCGAGGCGAGGAGCCAGGAGGAGGCGGCGAGGACGGCCCAGGAGTACGCAGCTAGGGTCAGGGAGATCGCCCTCGAGCTCGGCAGTCGAGGTTGACGACCAGCTCTCCCCCGGTGACGTTCGCCAGGTCTATCACAGCGTGCGAGCAGCCGGTGTAGAGGACCAGGGTGCTGTTAACCTCGAGCAGCGGCCTGCCCCTGGGGGTGTAGGGGGGTCCGCCCCTCTCGACCCTCAGCACGAATCGTCCGCTCACGACCTCACCTTCGGTGACGTACAGGCTCCTCAGGGGGGGCTGGGACGCGTTGAAGTCCCCGGGCGACGCGTAGGCGTAGGCTTCGACCACGCGGGCCCCCGACGCCGAGCCCCTGATCTCGAGGAGTGCGCTCGCGCTGACTGCCCTAGCGACGGGGGTGAAGGAGAGGGCGCCCCCCTCCCTCACCACGGCGTGCACTTCGTCGCCGGCCATCAGCCCGGGTGCAAGGTAGGCCACCCCCCGACCTCCCTCCTCGAGCACCAGCACCACGCTGCGCGGCCCCCTCCCGTAGACCTTGCACTCCCTCAGCCTGTACGGCCCCAGCCAGAGCACGAACCGCTCCCCTTCGCGCAGGAGGAAGCAGCGCGGGAGGGCGGAGACGTTCAGAGCCCCCTCCCCCAGCGCTGCGTCTCCCGCGCACAGGGCCGCGGGGGGGCCGCTGCGCCAGCCGACGATATCCACGCGCGTGAGCTGCGAGCAGACGTTAGACGCCTCCCTCGGCGCCGCCAGCCCCTCCAAGAGGGGTATGAGCACGCCAACCGCTACGGCCAGGGGGAGGAGCGCCCACTGCGCTCGCACGCACTCACGTCACGCGGAGGCGCTTAAGTACTTTAGCGCCTCGTCGCCCAGCCTCTCCAGCCAGTCGACGGAGCCCGGCCTGGCCCCACTGCGCTCTCTGATCACGCGCAGGACCTCGGCGACTACCTCCTCGGGGCTCTTACCTGTGGCGTCCACCTCGAAGACCCTGCCCTCGCCCAGCAGGCTGACTGCCTCAACCAGGCAAGCATCGAGGATCTCAGCCTGGACGTTCTCGAGCACCTTCCGCCGGGGGTAGCCGCGCGAGCTCAGCCGGAACTCGAGCTCGCGGGGGTCGAGCCTCAGGACGATCGCCACCTCAACGAGTTCCGGGGGAACCGCGGAGACTACGTGAGTGTCGACGACATAGAGGGCGCCCCGAGCCACCGCCCTCAGGCGCTCCCGCACTCCCTCCTCGTCGATTAGGTGGGCCTGCGCCTCCTCGTCGTAGCCTAGGGTGAGCCCCTCGCGCCGGGCGAGATCGGCCACGTCGATGTACCCGCACCCCAACCTGGTGGCGAGCTCCCTCGCCACCGTCGTCTTCCCAACCCCCGGGGTACCGGTGATCAGTATTAGGGGCACCGTCGGTCGGCGAAGCGATGGTATTTATGCCGCACCGCGCCGAGGGGGAGGGGCTTGAGGGCGAAGCTCCGCGTGATCACGTGGGACGAGCTGGTGGCGAAGTCGATGGCGCTCGCCAGGAAGATCGAGGACTCGCGGGGCCCCCCGAGCTTCGACGCTATAGTTGCTGTGGCCAGAGGGGGCCTCGTGGTCGCCAGGCTGCTGTCCGACCTCCTGGGGGTCAAGAGAGTCGCGTCCCTGCAGGTTGAGTACTACACCGGCGTGGGCGAGCGCGGGAGCCGCCCCGTGATCGTTGGGGGGCTGGGGGCAGACGTGGAGGGGCTGGAGGTGCTGCTCGTTGACGACGTGGCCGACACCGGCGAGACGTTGAGGTTGGCAGCCGAGCACGTGAGGGACCGCAAGGCGGGGGGCGTAGCAACCGCCACCCTCTACGTGAAGCCCTGGTGCAGGTTCAGGCCCGACTACTTCGTCGAGGTGGTCGAAGAGTGGGTGGTCTTCCCCTACGAGCACTGCGAGACCGCCAAGCTGCTGGTGAGGAGCGGCTGGAGCATCGACGAGCTGGCGCGGGAGGGTCTTCGGCGGGAGATTCTGTCCCTCATAGCCGAGCGGGAGACATAGGGAATTTAAGGCCCTAGAGCCCCCGGCTGGGGGCACGTATGGAAAAGCTCAGCCTCGAGTACCTCGAGAAGAGGAGGGAGGAGCTGGAGAGGGAGCTGGAGAAGCTGAGGGAGGAGGAGAAGAAGCTCAAGGAGCTCTACGAGAAGGCGAAGAAGCTCGAGGACGAGGCCTACGAGGCGTTCCGGAGGGCTAGGGATTACGAGGAGATGCAGAGGCTGGAGCTCAGGTACCACCAGCTCAGCGCTAAGCGGAGGGCCGTCGAGGAGAAGCTCAGGGAGCTGGAGATGAAGGTTCGGGGGGCTGAGCACGAGCTCGCCGAGGTGAAAAGAAGGATCGAGTACTTGAAGCCGAGGCCCGTCAAGTGGGTCGAGGAGAAGCCGGGCTAGCCGGCGTACAGCACCCTCTCCCTCTCGCTCATCCAGTCGCCGACGATCCTCTTCACGAGCTCGGCGGCGTAGTCCATGTGGCTGATGGGGGCCTCCCCCACGGGCTTCGTCTCGAGCTCGACCCTGTAGGACTCGGCGCCGGGGCTCAGCACGAAGCGGAGCTCGCAGTCGATCTCCGCCTTCGCTCCGGCCTCCATCGTGCTGACGTACCTGAAGGTGAAGCGCTTGATCCTCGTCCCGTCCGGGCGCTCCTCCTCCGGGTGCTCGGTGAGGTTCCTGACCGCCTCCAGCTCCCCGTAGCTCAGGTCGGCAAGCTTCGAGTAGATGTACGAGAAGGCCGCCTCCCCCTCGTCGGCCATCACGGCCCCAGGGATGGAGAACGTCTTCGCGGCCACCGTCCTCGTTATGTGCTCGGTGCGCCTCACCTTCTCCCTCACCTCCGAGATCTTGATGCGCCGGACCTCGGTGGGAGCGAACATGTACGCGGCGTCCATGGAGGGCTTGATGGCGCCGATCACCGAGATCGCGACGGCGAGCGCGATGGCGAGGTAGCTCCAGTACCACTCGAGCTTCTCCCTGACCATCAGGTTCACGTTGGCGGCGAACGCGCTCAGGACCCTGAACGAGACCAGGCCGGTCACGTACCCGAAGCCGCCGCTGAGGAGCCCGTACACGATCGCCTCCGCCAGGAAGACCAGGGCGATGTGCCTCGGGTTGAAGCCGACCGTTGTGAAGATGAAGATCTCCCTCCTCCTCTCCCTCACGATGCTGATCATCGTGATCAGGACGTTGGTCACCACGATGGCCAGCGGCACGAGGAAGGTAGCCTCCTGCTCGAAGACCCCCCTCACGCGCGTGCCGTAGTAGACCCTGCCGCACTGCCCCTGGAAGCAGGCGATGGCGACGTAGCTCTCACCCCTCCTGTCGATGATCTCGCTCGCCAGCCCCATGCCGCTGCTGCGGAGCTGGGCCGAGAGCCTGTAGATGAAGAACACCTGCGAGTACCCTCCCTCCGCCGTGGTGAAGAGGTGTAGGAGGAGGTTGCTGTTGGCGATCAGCAGCGTGGAGGCGTTCACGTAGGCCACCCCTCCGTCGCCGCGCCGGGTGAAGGGCCTGAGGGGCGTGCCGTCGGGGTCGCGCACGGCCGCCAGCGCGTCCGCGTCGAAGAAGCCAGCGGCCACCAGCCTGACGCGCTCGCGCCCGAAGCCCTCTTCGAACGTGACCTCAAGGGTCTCGCCGCCCTGCAGGCCCAGCGCGCTCCAGGCGGAGGCCGGCAGGATCACTGAGTCGTTGGTGAAGCCCCTCACGAGCTTGATGCACGACGCGAGCGCGGGGTTCAGCTCCAGCTCCCCCGGCGTGATCCCCATCACCGAGTGGAGAACTACCTCGCGGCCCTTGTAGGAGACCGCGGCTCTTATGGTGACGTCGGGCCTGTTGAAGACGATGGCCTGCGGGGCTCCCACCTCGCTCCTCCCCTCGAAGAGCAGCGGGTCCAGCTCGGCGTTGAGCGGCAGCGGGGTCTCGTTGGCGAACCTCCTCAGGATCAGCACGTTGCTCGGGTACCTCGCGAACCCCCTCTCCTCGATCTTCTCGTAGACCGCTCCGAACGTGGCGAGCACCGTGAACGCCCAGATGAAGGCCGCCACGCTGAACACCGTGATGAAGGTCCTCAGGGCCTTCACCTTCGAGTACCTCTTGCCCAGCGTGAAAGCGATGGCCACCAGCCCGCCGAGGGAGACCTCGCCTGGGAGCTCCGGCTCCCTGATGACCCGAGGCATGATGAACACCACCAGGAAGAAGACCGCGTACGACCCAGCCACAGTCGCCAGGAAGAGGTTCCTGTCGAGCGTCCAGAGGAGCCGGAAGCCGGGGTACACATAGGCGAACGCGAGCACTAGCATCGCGTAGAGCGCTGTGAAAGATGCCATCTTGGCGCGCTGGCTGTCGAAGAAGTAGAAGGCTAGTATCGCGGCGAAGACCGCGAGGAAGCTCGGCATGACCATCGCCCCGAGCTTCGCGATGTCCCTCAGGAAGCCCAGCCGCTTGGGCACGAAGCCCACGTCGATCGCGCGCGCGGCCTCTAGCAGCGCGAGGACTCTCTCGGGCGGGCCGCCGCGGGCGAACATCTGCTCGGCTCCCGCGATGTAGTCGCTGCTGAGCCTGAGCGCGTCGTGGAGCTCCGGCACGTAGAAGCCCATCGCCTCGTACATCGCCACCATGCTCTCGGCGCTCGAGTACTCCTGCTTGGCGCGCTGGATCTGGCCCTGCAGGCTGACCGAGAGCATGTTTATCGAGAGCTCCTCGCCGGGCCGGAGCTCGATCGGGCTCTCGCGAGATCCCCTCTCTACGCGGATCGGAACCACCCTCCATGTGTCGAGCTCAATCACGCTGTATTCGATGACGACTCGCACTGGGACGCCCGCGGGGACGAGCGCCTCGGTCGGCTTCAGGATCTCAGCGCCAAGGCCGCGCTTCAGGAAGGCGTAGTCCCCCATCGGGCCGTAGGCGTCCACCAGCGTTGGGTTGAGCCCAACCACCCCCTTCTCGAGCGTGACGGTGCCGCTGCCGGCCGCCAGGCTCTGGGAGAGCGGCCCGCCCTCCCTGTCCAGGGCGAAGATGCGGACGGAGCCCGTGGGCTGGCCGCCGAGGTAGACGATCCTCCCGAAGACCCTCACGCAGGCCGCGGGATACAGCACGACGTTAGCCGAGTACGCTAGCGCGCCGGGGTATCCCGTCAGGTCGATTCGCACGGGGACGTGCGTCAGGCTCCCGTTCGAGATCTTGAGGACATAGACCATGTAGTAATAATCGTTCGAGGGCACCGTGACCTCGAACCACCCGCTGGCGTTCGTGAGGCCCAACGCCTGAGCCCTGAGGGTCCTCACGTTGAAGACGAGGACTGTCGCGTTAGCGATGGGGCTCCCGTCGGGCCCTACAGCTCGGATCGCTATGCGGAGCCCCTCGGGGGCCGCCAGCGCGGTAGCGGCTGCCGCCAGAGCCAGGGCGATCGCTAGGCACCAGGCTCTGCTCACGGGCGGTCACCGCCGTTCAAGGCTAAAAATATTGCCTTCCCCCGCGGTGAGTGGTGCCCCGGCCGGGATTTGAACCCGGGTTCTCCGTGCGGCCGCGCCGCGCTCCGGCTCGAGAGGCCGGCATACTTGACCGGGCTATACGACCGGGGCCGCGGAGGGCTCAGCCACAGGAGGCTTTAAGAGCTTTGCTCTTCGCTTACATTCGATTTGTTAACAAGATGTTTTGAGGTTGTCAATAGCACTCCTTAAGGAATCTCGAGAGGAACGGGTTCAGTATCATTACTTTTCCATGCACTGCCCGACGGTAAGGAGGAAAACTTAAATAGCTGGCCTGGGAGAGCCATCCTAATGGGCACGAGAGGGCCTATCCTTTCAAGGATCGCCGGCCTGCTGCTGATTGTGGCGCTGGTCAGCTCAGCTGTCATCACGGTCTCGCAGCCTCAAGAGACGTTTCCGATCAACATGCGCGGATGGTTTGATGAAGTAGTGTTCTTCAGGGTGACCGATCCAGCTAAAGCCATTGACATGCTAGAAAAGGGTGATGTGGATGTATTCCTCAGGGAGATTGGTGACCCCGTTCTCTTCAAGCGAATCCGTGCATCAGAAGTGCTAACATATGAATTCTCATATGGGATGTACTATGACCTCACCTTTAACCCAATCGGGCCGGTGACTCTCGATGGGAAGTTCAACCCCTTCTACAACCCGAAGATCAGGGAGGCGATGAACTGGGCCATAGACAGGCAGTATATCGTTGACGAAATCATGGGCGGCCTCGGGGTACCCAAGTTCGTCCCCGTCTGCAAGGGCTTCCCCGACTACGAGCGCCACAAGGAGATCATATCTAAGCTCGAGGCGAAGTACACCTACAATTTCACGAAGGCTTGGGAGGTGATACGCAGCGAGATGCTGAAGGAGCCGGGCGTGGAGCTCAAGGACGGGAAGTGGTACTA
>JAGDWA010000021.1:0-939 GCA_023269735.1 Thermofilum sp. | reverse complement strand
TGTACGCTGGAATGCCCGACGCGGAGTACGTTCTCCCGGTAGTCCAGCCCTTGAAGATCAGCTACAACTTCACTTACGCCAACATGACGATCTATAAGACGCTGACGGCGGCTGGGGCTCAGTACGTCGACGGGAAGTGGTACTACAAGGGCGAGCCGATAGTAATAAAGGTTCTGATTAGGGTAGAGGACGCCAGGAAGCGGATAGGGCATTACGTTGCCGATCAGCTGGAGAAGCTAGGTTTCACTGTTGAGAGGATGGAGAAGACGTCGAGGGAGGCTTCTCCGATCTGGATGCGCGGCAACCCGGCGGAAGGCAAGTGGCACGTCTATACGGGAGGCTGGGTAACAACCGCTGTATCGAGGGATGACTCCGATAACTTCCAGTTCTACTACACCAACAAGAGTGGGATGGCAGCTATTAGTCCACTCTGGGCTTCTTACAAGGCTCTGCCCGAACTGCAGGAGGTTGCTTCAAAGCTCGCTGAGAAAAAGTTCACCACATATGAGGAGAGAAAGGCACTAATGGAGAAAGCTTTCGAACTAGCTCTTAAGGATTCCGTAAGGATATGGTTAGTTGATCAAACCGCCGTGTGGGTGAAAAGGAAGGAGATAAATGCGATAGGCGACTACTCTGCTGGATACTGGTGGACCTACGAGCTCTGGGTTATGAATCGTGAAGGAAAAGAGGGTGGAACGTTAAAGGCCGCCAGCACAGATGTGCTGGTAGACCCATGGAACCCGGTCGCCGGATCCAACTGGGCATACGATACGATGATAAGCGCCCCAACCCTCGCTACGGTTTTCATCATGCACCCTAAGAGTGGTTTACCAATACCTATTGCTTACCTTAAGAAGGTTGACATGGAAGTAGAGAAAGGTACATTAACATTCCAGAATCCTGAGAGTAAAGATTGGCTAACGGTCAAGTTTGTTGATA
>JAGDWA010000076.1:1730-5046 GCA_023269735.1 Thermofilum sp. | reverse complement strand
ACGCTAAGAGGGTAGCTAAGAGGCTGGTGGAGGAGGGCGGCGCAGACGCGCTCCACATAACCGGCGGCAACTACGATACTATCGACGAGTTGCTACCGCCGATCTACGAGGCGGTCGCGGAGGGTAAGTTCTTCAAGCACGCAGCAGAGATCAGAAAGGTCGTCAGCGTCCCCGTGATCAGCGGAGGGTTGCTCACGTCCCCCGCGGCAGCAGCGGAGGCGATTGAGAGGGGCTGGGTGGACGCGGTGTTCGTAGGCAGGCAGCTAATCGCCGACCCGGAGTGGCCGAGGAAGGTTAGGGAGGGCCGGCTCGACGATATCAGGCCTTGCATCGCCTGCAACGAGTGCGTCGGCGGGAGGCTCTTCGTGGGAAAGCCTGTCTGGTGCGCCGTAAACACGCTCGTGGGCTACGAGAGCAGGGGGCCCTCCGAGGAGCACCTGCCGAGGGCTTCGGTGAGGAAAAGGGTGCTGGTGATCGGGGGTGGGCCGGCCGGCATGGAGGCCGCAAGGGTTGCGGCGCTGAGGGGCCACGAAGTCACGCTGGTGGACAGCAACGAGTATTTGGGTGGAACCCTCCTGGTGTCAAGCAGGCCAAAGTTCCTCACGGGTGATAAGTCCCGCATCGCCAAGCTGGTTGAGTGGTACGGGCGCCAGCTCGAGAAGCTGGGCGTCAGAGTCGTGCTGAGGACTAAGGCGACACCCCAACTGGTAGAGGAGCTGAGGCCTGACGCTGTCGTCATCGCCACGGGGTCGGTACCCATCGTCCCGAAGATTCCGGGCGTGGAGAACGCCGTTTCGGCCGAGGACGTTCTGCTGGGCAGGGCAGAGGTGAGGGGGAGGGTGGTGGTGGTCGGCGGGGGCCTCGTGGGCGTTGAAACGGCGCTGCACCTCGCGGCCCGGGGTCACCAGGTGACGATCGTCGAGGCCCTGCCCGAGATCGCGAGGGATCTCGAGCCCGTTACGCGCATTGCGCTCCTCAGGCCCGGCGGCCTTCTGGCGAAGCACGGGGTCCGAGTGGTGACCAACGCGACGGTGATCGAGATTCGGAAGAACGGCGTGGAGGTCGTCAAGCCGCCCCTGGAGAGGGCCTTCATCGAGGCGGACTCCATCGTGCTGGCGGTGGGCAGGGCGCCGAACCTGGACCGGGGCCTAGTCGAGGCGGCCCGCAGGGTGGCCAAGGAGGTCTTCATCGTGGGTGACGCGAGGAGCGCCAGGAAAATAATCGACGCCGTGCACGAGGGCTTCTTCGCGGCTTTGAGCATCTAGAGCAACTGAGGCGGCCCCTACGTCCTCTTTCTTCCCTCGATCGCCGAGGCCGGCCCTCCCCGCGCTCAGCCTTTTAAGCGGCTGCAGGGGCCCCAGCCCGTGAAGGCCGTAGTGACCGGTGCGTCCTCGGGCATCGGCAGGGCGCTCAGCGTGGAGATGGTCGGGAGGGGTTTCGAGGTGCTCGGCGTGGCGAGGAACGAGGCCGCGCTCAGGGCGCTGCGCGAGGAGCTGGGGCCGCGCTTCCGCTACGCCGTCGCCGACCTCTCGAGGCTCGAGGGGGTGGAGCGCGCGGCGGAGGCGGCGAGGGAGCTGGGCGAGGTCGACGTCCTCGTGAACAACGCCGGCTTCGGCCTCCGCAAGCCCCTCCTGGAGCACTCGGACGAGGAGCTGGTGGGCATGCTCATGGTCAACTTCGTGGCCCCCATCGCGCTGACGAGGAGGCTGCTCCCCCTGATGCGCAGGGGCTCCACCGTCGTGAACGTCGTGACCGGCGGCATCCACGTCCTGATGGCGGGGCTCCCCGCCTACGGGGCCTCGAAGATCGCGCTCCACTACGCGACGGAGGCGATGAGGAGGGAGCTGAGGGAGAGGGGGGTCAGGCTCGTCGCCGTCTACCCCGGGTACGTCGCGACGGCCTTCCACGAGAGGGCCGGCTCCGCCCCCGCGCGCTTCGCGAGGCCGGTGCCGCCGGAGCGCGTGGCGAGGGCGATCCTCGACGCGGTCGAGAGGGGGAGGGAGCGCGTCTACGTCCCCGGCTACGTGGCCCTGCTGCGCGTCCTCGGCCCCCACCTCCCCCCCGTCGGCTGAGCCGCTACGCATATTGGCCCCGGCCCGCCGGGCGCCGGGGGCCCGGTTGAGGTACTGGGAGCTGAGGAGGGCCGTCGTGGAGGCCTTCCGGTTCATGGAGGAGAGGGGGCTGAACTGGGGCCACTCGGGCAACGTGAGCGTCAGGCTGCCCGGCGGCCTCTACCTGATCAGCCCCAGCGGCCTGAGGAAGTCGAGGATGGGGCCGGAGGACCTCGTGGTCATCGACGGGGAGGGCAGGGTGGTGGAGGGCTCGAGGCCCCCGTCCAGCGAGTACAGGCTGCACCTCGCCGTCTACAGGGCGCGGGGGGACGTGAACGCGGTGATCCACGCCCACCCCCTCTACGCCTCGGTGCTCGCCGCGCTCAGGAAGCCCATCCTGCCCATCGTTGAGGAGGTCACCGTCTACCTGGGGGGCCCCGTCGAGGTCGCCGCCTACGCCCCGCCCGGCAGCGGGGAGCTCGCGGAGAACGCAGTGAGAGCCCTGGGCGACAGGTGCGCCGTGCTCCTGGCCAACCACGGCGCCCTCACCTGCGGGAGCGACCTGGAGGAGGCGCTGGACGCGCTCGTCTACCTCGAGCGGGCCGCCTTCGTCTACTTCCACGCGAGCCTCCTGGGCGGGGCGCAGCCCGTGCCCCCCGAGGCCCTCGAGCTGGAGAGGAGGATGTACCTCGCCAGGAGGAGGCTGCTCTGAGGCTCGGCGGGGGCCGGCGGCGCGGGGCCAGCTGCCTTTGCTGGTGTTCCCAGAACCCTGGGGACTATCGAACAAGTGGCAAAGCTTATAGCGGTGGAATGCATTCGATGAATGGTGAGAAACATAGGCGTGGTCGTTCGAATGGACAGCCAGGGCAGGATAGTCGTGCCAGCCCACGTGAGGAAGAAGCTGGGCGCCAGGCTCTTCGTCCTCGAGGTGGAGGGCGACGTCATCAAGCTGGTGCCCCTGAGGGAGGTGAAGCTCACCGACCTCTTCGACTCGATAGGGGTCGAGGTGAGGGACTTCACCGACACCCACGAGCTGAGGGGTGCGCTGGCCCGTGGCCCGGTTCCTTGACTCGAGCGTCTTCCTCCACGCCTACCTGACGCCGAGGAGGGAGCTCACGGAGAGCGAGAGGAGGGTCAAGGAGGGAGCCAAGGCCATCATCGCCAGAGTGGAGGCGGGGGAGCCGGTGGTCACCACCGTGGTGCACGTGAGCGAGGTGGTGAACGTCGTGGAGTCGTGGGTGGGCCTCGCCGCCAGATTGAGGCTG
>JAGDWA010000076.1:0-1720 GCA_023269735.1 Thermofilum sp. | reverse complement strand
GCTGGCGGCGCGGATCCTCTCCCTCGGCAACGTCGGGGTCCTCAGCGTCGCAGAGGAGGACTACTGGGAGGCCCTGGACGTCGCCCAGCGCTACTCCGTGAGCCTCAACGATGCCCTGGCCTACGTCAAGATGAGGCAGGCTCGAATAGAGGAGGCCTACTCGTTCGACAGGCACTTCAGAAACCTACCGGGCATCCGGGTGCTCACGGGCTGAAGTCGCAGCGTGCCCCCTAGCCCCGGGCCACCGGGGCTGCGCCCCGGTCGGGACCCGGCCCCCCTAGCGGGGCTCGGCCCGCCTACGGGAGAGCGGGCGCCTAGCGAGGCCGAGGGCGCGCCTCGCAGCCCCCGCGGCGGCCCTCGGGTAGAGGGCTAGGGGCAGCAGCACGGCGATCGCGAACCCCTCGAGGTTCGTCAGGCCGGGGTCGACGTTGAAGAGGAGCCTGCAGACGCTGTTGAGCCACCACGCCATCCCCTCGCCGTACCAGGGGTGGTCGCTGAGGTTCCACCTGAGGAGCGCGTACGCCAGGCCCCCCTCGTGGGCCCGGTGGATGGTCGTTATTATGACGTCCTCGGCTACCATCACCGCCGGCGTCAACGGGCTGCTGAGGGGCCTGGGCGCCCCCGAGCTCGGGTGCCTAGCGCTCTCGCTCGAGTGCAGCTACGAGGAGAGGGGCGGCGAGGGGGTTCAGAGTGCTGGGAGGGTTCCGGGCTCGTGCGACCCCTCCTCGAGGGAGGTCCGGCTGCACCTCTGCGGGGACGGCTACGAGCTGAGGACCCTGGTCCACGAGCTCGTCCACCACCTCCAGTTCAGCGGCCACGCAGGGGTCGCCTACAGGCGCGAAGACATTGAGCGCTTCGCCAAGATGCTGCCTTACCACCGCAGGCCCCACGAGATCGAGGCTAGGTGGAGGGCGGGCGCCGCGGTTCAGTGGCCAAGCGGCGGCGGCTGAGGGCGCTGGAAGCCCCCAGCGTGGGCGGCCTGGAGCGCTAGCCAGCCGACTCTCTCCAGCTTCCCCGTGACCGGGTTGACCGCGAAGCCCGCGGCCTCCAGCGTGATCACCCCTATGATCAGGCTGGGGTCAGCCCCCATCGCGCTCAGCTTCTCCCTCACGCTGCCGGGCAGCTCGCATACCGCTGCCCTCTCGTAGGCGAGGGCCTCGCCCTCCACCTCGAACAGCTCGGCCACCGCCTCGCTGCACAGGACCTCGACCCCTGAAAGCGTCGCCAGCTTGACAGTTCTGCCGGTGGGCCTCAGGCCGAGGGCCTCGGCCACCCCCCGGTCGACCACGGTCATGGGGGAGCCCGTGTCCACGAGGGCCACGCCGCCCACGGAGCCCCTAGCCCCGACGACCCTGAACCTAGCCCTGGCGAAGCCCATCATCGCCTGCGCCGCGCGGCGCCTTCTAAGCCCTCGCACCCCGCGCAGCCGAAATCCCCGGGAGGGCGCCCGCCGCCACGCCCTCTACCCATCAGCCGCTTCCCTCAAATGCATGTGGCCTGCGCCGCACGCCGCTCAAATCCGGCCTCCCCGCGCTCTCTGCGGGGATGCCCTGCCGGAGAGCTCGCCGGCCTACCCCTCACCAGTTTAGCGGCGCAACCCTACAGCCTCCGCTCGCTCCTTGGCTGCCCGCGGCGCCCCTCTTGCCCGCGCGGCTCCGGGCCCTCGAAGCTCCCGGATCTAGAGCCCCTCGGCCGGGATGTTCTGCACGAAGATCACGGC
>JAGDWA010000074.1 GCA_023269735.1 Thermofilum sp. | reverse complement strand
GGCCGGGGCGGCCCTAGCCGGGGGCCTGGGCTCGATGCTGGCCGACGTAGCCCTCGGCTACTACCACTACGCCGCCGCCACGCTCGTCGTCAAGGGCTGCGAGGCGCTCGTCGCGTCCTCCCTCCTCAGGAGGAGGCCCAGGGCCGCCGCCAGCAGGGCCCTCGACGCGGTGGCGGCTGTGTCCGTGCCCCTCCTGATGGCCGCCATCGGCGCGCTCTTCTACACGGGGAGGGCCGAGGCGCTCCTGGCGCTCCCGGCCACCGCCTACACGGCTTCGCTCGCCTGGGACGTCAGCGCGCTGGCCTGGATCTCCGTGGCCCTCGCCCTCGCCGCCTACTCGGGCTACGCCAGCCTGAGGGGGTGGGCCGCGGGGTGGACGCTGCTCTCTCTGATCGCGGGGGGCTGCGCAATGGTGGCCGGCTACTTCCTCTACGAGCAGCTCGTCCTCGGGGTGGCGGCGGTCGCGGAGGTCCCCTTCAACGTCATGCAGGTCCTGGTCGGCGCCAGCGTGGCCCTGCTGGCCGAGAGGAGGCTGCGGCAGCTGGCCCTCGACACGACCCTCAGGCGGGCCGGCTAGGCTAGCGGGGAGGGAAAAAACCGAAATAGCCGGGGTTCAGAACGAGACGGTCACCCTCCTCCCGGTCCTGGCCGACTCGAGGATGGCGTCCATTACGACGTTGCAGCGGTAGCCGTCCTCGAAGGTGGCCCCGATGGGGCCGACGTCCTCGTCGTTGACGATGCACCTGATGAAGTGGTACACCTCGTTGATGAACGTGTGCTCCCAGCCGATGATGTGGCCCGGGGGCCAGTACCTGTCGATGAACGGGTGCCTCCTGTCGGTGACGAGGACCGTGCTCCAGCCGGTCAGCCCCTTCTCCTCCCACTCCCTCAGGTAGACGCGCAGCTCGTTCAGGCGCTCCAGGTTGAACTCTATCGAGCCGTTCTCGCCGTTGATCTCGAAGTTGTTGTAGTTCTTCCTGCCGGTGGCGAAGCGCGAGGCCTCCAGCGTGCCTATGGCCCCGTTCTCGAACTCCACGGTGGCGGCGAAGGCGTCCTCGACCGTGACCTTCCCCCTCTTCGCCGGGTCCTCGGGCAGCGGGCGCTCCTCGATGAACGTCCTGACGACGCCCGTGACCGCGGTGATCTCCCCCACGATGAAGCGGGCGAGGTCGATGATGTGGCTGCCCAGGTCCCCGAGGGGCCCGCTGCCCGCCTCCTCCGCCCTCAGCCTCCAGGTGAGGGGGGCGTTGGGGTTGACGAGCCAGTCCTGGAGGTACCTGGCGCGGAAGTGGTAGATCCTGCCGAGGAGCCCGGACTTCACCAGCTGCCTCGCGAGCTGGACGGCGGGGACGAAGCGGTAGTTGAAGGCCACCATCGCCTTCACTCGGGCCCTGCGGGCGGCGTCCCTCAGCGCCCTCGCCTCCTGCGCGTTCCTCGCCAGCGGCTTCTCGCAGAGGACGTGCTTGCCGGCCTCGAGGGCCTCCAGCGTGGGCTCGAGGTGCATGTTGTTGGGGAGCGAGTTGTCGACGATCTCCACCTCCGGGTCCCTGACCGCGGCCCGCCAGTCGGTCGTGTACCTCTTGAACCCGTAGTTCCTGGCCGCCTCCCTGACCCGCTCCTCGTGCCTGCCGTAGATGACGACCAGCTCCGGGATCGCGGGCGGCGGGTGGAAGAAGTGGGGCATCGCCTTGTAGGCGTGGGAGTGCGCCTTGCCCATGAACGCGTAGCCGAGCAGCGCTACCCCGATCCGCCTGGGGGCCGCCACGCTCACCACCACGGCTTCACCTCGGGCGGCTCGACCCTGACGAGCGGCTTCAGGAACTGTATGGCCTGCTCCACCCCGGAGTCCCTGCTGAAGCAGGGGTCCTCGTGCTCCACGCTCAGGACGTAGTTGTAGCCGACCTCGAGGAGCGCCGTGATCACCCTGCGCCAGGGGACCTGGCCCCAGCCCACCGTCCTGAAGCGCACCGGCCTGGCCAGCCTGTTCCAGGGGCCGTAGGCCAGCACGCCCGTCCTCATCGCCTCGTGGGGCACGACCTCCACGTCCTTCGCGTGGACGTGGAAGATGCGATCGCGGAGCTCGTACACGAAGAGCGCCGGGTCCATCCCCTGCCAGAGCAGGTGGGAGGGGTCGTAGTTGAAGCCGAGCGCCTTGTGGTGGCCGGCGGCCTCGAGGAGGGCCTTGGCGCTGTCGAGGTTGTAGTTCAGCTCCATCGGGTGGGTCTCGAAGGCCACCTTGACGCCGTGGTCGGCGGCGTAGTCGAGGATGGGCAGCCACCTCTCCTTGAACAGGTCGAAGTACCTGCGCCAGATCTCCTCGTTGGCTGGCGGGAAGTTGTACCACTTGCCCCAGTCCGGCACGCCGGTGAAGGAGCAGACGACGGGCACCTCGAGCGCCTGGGCGGCCTCGATCGTCCTCATCATCCTGGCCCTCCCGTACTTGGCCTTCTCCTCGGGCGAGCCCTTGAACCAGGCGTCGGTCGACTCGTCGTGGGGGCCGAGGATCAGCTGCCCCTCCAGGTGGTTGCTCAGCGCCGAGATGATCACGCCGTACTTGCTCACCAGGCCCCTCAGCTCGCCGGCCCCGCCCGACGCCACCTTCTCGACGTCGATGTGGTTGGAGCCCCTCCAGCAGGCGAGCTCGACCGCCTCGTAGCCGAGGCGCGTTACGTACTCGAGGACCTTCTCCAGGGGGCGGTCGTTGTACAGGACCGTGAAGATGCCGACCTTCATGCCCCCTCGGGCCCTTTAGGACGCCGGCGGTATAATTGATTAGCGCCCCTACAGGAGGGGTCCGCCCGCTCCGCTGAAGAGCTAACTCTCCAACTGATCCAGGGGCGCTGAACGCTCCGCTGGCGCCAGCGGCTTGGGGCGGCAGAGTCAACCTCTTTTACCTCGGCTCGCAAGTAGCTATCGATGCCGGACCTTAGCAGGCTCTTTGAGCCGTTCTACATAGGGCGCGTTGAGGTTCCAAACCGGATAGTCATGCCGCCCATGGACACTTGCTACGCGGGTCCTCGGGGTGAGGTGACCGAGCAGCACGTGGCTTACTACGAGGCGAGAGCCAGGGGTGGCGCGGGGCTCATCGTTGTAGAGGCCAGCTACGTTGAGGAGCGAGGCAGGATCACCTTCGGCGAGATCGGGATCCACCACGACGAGCTGGTGCCGGCCTTGGCTAAGCTGGCCGATACCATCAAGCTCTACGGCTCCAGAGCGGCCATACAGCTCATCCACGGGGGCGTACAGGCCAACGTCCCAGAGCCCGTAGGCCCCTCGGCGGTCGCTAGGAGGATGATCCCGCCCGCCAAGACGCCCCGCGAGCTGACGACGGAGGAGGTCGAAGGGCTGGTCGAGTGCTTCGCCAGAGCCGCGCTGAGGGCGAAGACGGCCGGTTTCGACATGGTTGAGCTCCACGGAACCCACGGCTACCTCATCAACCAGTTCCTCTCGCCGCTGACGAACAGGCGCGCGGACAAGTACGGGGCCGACAGGGGGCTCTTCGCGCTCGAGATTCTGCAGAGGGTGAAGGAGCTTTGCGGCACGAGCTTCCCAGTGATCGTCAGGCTCTGCGCCGACGAGTTCATCGAGGGTGGCATAGATCTAGAGTACGCTAAGAGGGTAGCTAAGAGGCTGGTGGAGGAGGGCGGCAGGCGCAGGCCGGAGGTCAGGACCCTGGAGGACGCCCTGAGGGGCCTCCCCCGGGGGCGCCCCGTCGAGGCGTCCGAGCTGACCCTGATCAGCCACTGGGTGAGGGAGAGGGGGATAAGGACTGTTGGGGACCTCATCAGAGAGGCGAAGGAGAGGTGAAGTTGCCTTGGCGGCGGCCTCCCCCGAGGTGGGATGACATGGCGGTGGATCTCCCGTACGCCCTCAGGGTGTCCGGGGTTGTGTTCCTGCTGCTAGGGGCGTCCCTCGGGGCGGTCAAGGTCCTCCCGCTTGGCAAGTACCTGGGGGCCTGCTATATGGACGGCACCTATGTGGGCTCCGGGGGAAGGCTCCAGAGAAATCTGAACGACACGTCGGTGCTGGAGGCGGCGGTCATCGCAACTCCCCCCTCGGGCAGCTACCTCGGGCTCTGGAGGTGCCCCCCTGATGAAGAAGAGGGGGGATGGATATATGTCGTGTGTAATCCGAGGGGAGGAACAATATATACGTACAAGGTGACCTTTGTTAAAACGGGCGAAGACTTCCTCGCTTGGATAATCGTCCTTCCCGACGGCGGTTACTCGGACTACAAATACTGGTACGTGGATGTGAAGTCCCCGACCCCGTCCTACAACGTGACCATCGAGACGACGAGCGGCGGGTCCACGGACCCCGCCCCGGGAACCTACACCAAAAACGCCGGGGAGAGCATGACGGTGACCGCCAAGCCGTCGTCCGGCTACAACTTCGCCGGCTGGACCGTGGACGGGACCGCAAAAACCGAGAACCCGCTGACGGTCACCGTGAACTCCAACATGAGTATCAAGGCCAACTTCACCCCCATCCAGCAGTCCTACACGCTATCGGTGAGCGTGAGCCCGAGCGGGGCGGGCACGGTCAGCGGCGCGGGGGCGTACCTGTCGGGAACGACGGTGACCCTCACGGCCACGCCCGTGGACCCCTCGAAGTACTACTTCGCCTACTGGAGCGGGGACGCCAGCGGCACCAGCCCGACCGTCAGCGTGTACATGGACAGGAACAAGTCCGTGACGGCGAACTTCGCCCAGTACCAGGCGCCGGCGGGGGACTTCTACATCAACGACCAGAAGGTGTCCCAGGACAGCAAGATAATAGTGAGGACCAGGGCGCTCTCCTTCAAGTTCTTGGGGACGCAAAATATTAGCTTCATCACCGGGGTGAGGGTGGAGGTGGTGGCGCCCGACGGGACGACCAAGGCCTTGGACCTCGCCAAGAAGGACGGCTGGTGGGAGGGCTCGTACACAGCGGCTGCCGACGGGGCGTACAAAATAACGTGCAAGGTGAGCTACCCGGCGGGGACGGTGACGGCCGCCTCGCTCGGGATGACCTTCGGGAGCATACAGGTCCCGCCCGGGAAGGTGGCCCTCTACCTACAGTGCGTCCCGCCCGAGGGCGGGGCCATCAAGGTCGTCGACCCCCCCGACCAGG
>JAGDWA010000138.1:24686-28681 GCA_023269735.1 Thermofilum sp. | reverse complement strand
GACTTCGTCGAGATGTTCAGGTTCGCGGCAGACCTCTCGCTGCTCTACTTGCTGAAGAAGGGCTGGAGGCCGAGAATTCAGGGAGGCCTGCTGGACTACGAGTCGTGCAGGAAGATAGTCGAGGCGCCCATTACCCTGAGGCAGGCAATGAAGAAGGCTGCCCTCGCCCTAGCCTCGTACCTCCGCGGCGATGGAGTGTTCGAGGGCTTTGTCTACAGGTGGTGAGGAGTGTTCGTCATTGTGGTCTACGACATATCAGACAACGGAGTCAGGACGGAGCTCTCGAACTACTCCTGGCAAAGGGCTTTGTGAGAATACAGAGGAGCGTCTTCATTGGTAGGCCCCTCCCCCCGGTGCTCAGGGACGTCGAGAGGTCAGTGCCGCGCTTCATTAAGGGCGAGAGAGACGTAGTGCACTTGATTCCCATGGTCGAGGTCTCTGTGAAGAACATGAGGGTCTACGGGCACCCACTCGCGGACGTAACGGTGGTCAGGATGCTGCTGGTGGTTGAATAGTGGTGGCCAGGGCCAAGCCCCCCGAGAGCATATCGCCGAGCCTCGTCAAGCAGTACATGTACTACCCGGTAAGACCCTGGCTCCAGGCGTGGCTGGGGGTTGAGGAGCCCCCAACTGACAGCATGAAGCAGGCCGCGGAGGCCCTGAAGCCTCCGAGCGGCGAGGGACAGGTCTGCGTGAGGTCGAGCAGGGGCTCGGCGTGAAGGCCATTGTCGAGAAGAAGACGTGGAAGAGCCACAATTACTCTAGGTACGTCGCGCAGGCGGTCGCAGCCTACCTGATTGCCCGCGAGAAGGTCAGCGGCATCAGGTCTGCCATAGTAGAGGTCGAGGGGAGGGCCAGGAGGGTCGAGCTCTCGAGCGACCTCGTGGAGGACGTCGAGAAAGTCGCAGAGGAGCCTCGCCGGCACGTAGCCCCCCCTCGCGATGGCGACGACGAGGTCCGGCTTGTAACCGGACGCGCTGATGACCTCGGCGAGCCGCCTGCACCACTCGACAACCTCTTCCCACTTTACTAACTTCGTGTTAACTTTAGGCATCCTCTCGCTTGGAGGGTGGTGGGGGGAAGATTAAAGAGTTAACGCGGTCAGCAGCGTGCTAGGGACCCGCCGGCCTTGCGTGAGGGAGCTCCAGGTCCGGTGGGCCGCAGCGGGGTGGGAGGGGGATGGCTGAGGTGGCAGCGGAGGACGTGTACGTGAGGCTACTGCCGCGGGAGGTTGCGCAGCTGGCCGCGGATGAGCAGGGCGAGGCGCCGGAGTTCAAGCTCAACCTCGGGGAGGCCCTTCTCAAGCTCTCGAGGGTACGCGTTGCCGGCCGCGTGAAGGAGGTCAGGGACTGGGGGAGGATGGCCGAGGCGGTGGTGGGCGATGAGGGGGGCGAGGTGAGGGTGAGGGCGTGGGGGGAGGACGCGGCCAAGCTTCTCTCGCTTAAGCCGGGCGAGCCGGTGGAGGTCCTGGGCGTGCTGAGGCTGTTCAGGGGGGAGGTTTACGTGGCGCTGAGGCTCGTTCGAAGGCTCAGCGAGGAGGGGCTGCGCGAGTACGTGCGGCTCCTGCAGCGCGACAGGGCGGTGCTGGCGGGGCTGAAGGAGGGATAGATATATAGGGCGCGTCACGCGCTGGCGCCCGTGCCCTCGAAAGGGAGGAGGGAGCAGGCGGCTCAGAGCGGCGGCGTCGACCTGCTGTCGTTCTTCGAGGGGGGTTCAGCGGCCGAGCGCGCTAAGCCGGCTGAAGCAGCAGCGCGGGAAGCGGTGCCGCGCTCGGCACCGTCGCTGGAAGGAGAGCTCGTCTCCTTCATCAGAAGCAGGGGTGGCAGGGTGACCAAGACCGAGCTCTACGGCTGGGCTAAGAGGAGGAACATCCCGCCGGCCCACCTGTACAACACGATCGTCAAGATGATAAGTGAGAACAAGCTGAAGAGGCTGTTTGACAGCGAGCACGACGAGCTGGCCTACGAGCTGCTCTAAAGCTTATATCGCTGCCCAACCCCCTGCCGCCGGTGATGAGTAAACCCCTTCGGAGTGGGTGACGAAAAGGAGGTGAACTGATCCTGGGGGTTCAGCTGAGCAGGCCGTCAATCGTCCTGATGAGATCCCTCAGCAGCCCCGGGTAGTAGCCAACCAGCCTCTTGACCTCTCTGCCCCTGTGGAAGATTATGATCGTGGGGATGCTCATCACTCCATGCTCGGCGGCCAGGTCGCTGCTCTCGTCCACGTTAATCTTGGCTACGGCGATCTTCGAGCCGTACCTCCTGGCGACCTCCTCGACTATCGGCTCGACCATCCTGCAAGGGCCGCACCACTCGGCCCAGAAGTCCGCCAAGACGACCTTGCACCTCTCGAGCAGGCCCTCGAACTCGGCGCGATCGCAGTGGACGATCCCTTTGGGGCACGGAGCCTCCTTGGGCCTGTCGCGGCGGGCCATGAGCTCCGTGAGCATCCGGCTGATTATCGCGGCTTCCTCGTTCCGCTCCATCGGGGGGCCCGCTCTCTGCGGCTTTTAAGTTTTGTCATCGTCATAAACGGTAGGGTTTAATGCACGTTCAGCGTGAGAGCTGTGTGATAAAGGTAGGGACCTGCGGGTGGTCCGCGAGAGGCGGGCGGAGGGCCTACTTCCAGCACTTCAAGGTAATCGAGCTCCAGGAGACGTTTTACAGGCTCCCCCGGGAGGAGACCGTGGGAAGGTGGAGGAGTGAGGCGCCCCCCGACTTCGAGTTCGTGGTCAAGGCCTGGCAGGCGATCACTCACCCCCCGTCCTCGCCAACGTGGCGGCGCAGCGGCCTGAAGGTGGCGGGGGGCGATGAGGGGAAGTACGGGTACTTCAGGCCGACTGAGGAGGTCCTCGAGGCCTGGGACAGGACGCTGCACGTGTGCCGCGCGCTAGGGGCAAGGGTCTGCGTGCTGCAAACGCCGCCCAGCTTCGGCTTCACGCCCGAGAACGCCAAGAACGTGGAGGCCTTCTTCACGACGATAGAGAGGGGGGGCCTGCGGCTGGGCTGGGAGCCGAGGGGGACCTGGAACGAGAGCCGGGACGCCCTGCGGAGCCTGCTCTCCCGGCTGGACGTCACCCACGTGGTGGACCCGCTGAGGCGGGAGCCGGTCCACCTGGCGGGCTTCGCCTACTTCCGCCTCCACGGGCTCGGCCGCGGTGAGGTCAACTACCGGTACAAGTACACCGACGACGACCTGAGGAGGCTGGCCGAGATAGCGGCCCGCTACTCGGGCGAGGTGGCAACCTACGTGCTCTTCAACAACGTCAGCATGTTCGACGACGCCTTGCGCTTCAAGAGCCTGCTGGGCTCCCTCGGCCTGCCTCACGTTTAGCCCGCCGCCGGCAGGTCTCCAGAAGGCCCGCGGGCGTCGGGTGCCGCAAGCCGGCGCCGGGGCGGCGCTCGCGCGAGCGGCGCAGCGAGCCAGCAGGTCAGGCGGCCCTGGGCAGCAGGCTCCGCAAGTCAATGCGCGCGTCCAGGTACTTCTTCAGCTCTGATATCGTCCCCACGGGCGTCGGGTCCACGGCCCGCTTCAGCGCCAGGAGCACCGACGCCAGGTCGAACGCGTAGAAGAGGGACAGCAGCTCCTCCACTCTGTTCCTGCCCAGAGGCCTAACCTCCCTGTGGGGTACGCCCCTCTCCCTCCAGAGGCTCGTGAGGAAGTCGAGCCTGTAGAGAAGCTCGGGGGGCTCGCTGGAGGCCCTGATGGCGATCGTGCAGAGGCTCGATGGCGACTCCCAGCCCATGATCTCGTTGTGGTTGGACTCCGGGATCTCGGAGAAGAAGGCGTGGAGCTTCGAGTTCTCGTTTATCTGGGTCTTGAACCTGTACCCGGCGCTCAGGTATGGCCTGTAGGCGTAGATAACCGGCAGCCTCCCTGCCGAGTAGTTGCCGTGCAGCCAGTCGGCGAGGTCGCTGGCGGTGCGCTGGAGGTCGCCGGAGGCCCCCTCGAGGTACGATGCCGCCTCGAGGATCGCCCTCAGGAGGCCGATTGACG
>JAGDWA010000138.1:0-24676 GCA_023269735.1 Thermofilum sp. | reverse complement strand
GAAGGCGGCGCGGGGCGGCAGCCCGGGGGGCAGCCTGATCAGCGGGTACCCCAGCCTCTGGAAGTGGTCGCCCAGCAGGCCCCCCGACGTCACCGCGATCGTGGGCGCTCGGCGCCTTAGCGCCTCGGCGACGACCCTTATGGTCTCCTCGGTGTTCCCGGAGTAGCTCACGGCGATTACGAGGTGGTGCTCGTCTACGAAGGCCGGCAGGGACATCTCCCTGACCGCGTAGATGGGCACGCGCAGCCTGTCGTAGAGGGCGTCCTGCAGGAAGAGCGCGCCGATGAATGAGCCGCCCATCCCTGTGACGACGATACCCCTCAGCGGCTCCGGCACCCTCACTCTGAGGTTGAGCTCGCTGGCGCTCGCCACCGCGGCCCTCAGGTCCCTGAAGTAGGAGAGCACAAGGGGCAGCATGCCGCTCCTGTCGATGTGGGAGTAAGCGGCTGGGCTCAGGCCGCTCACGCGGCGCGGCGTGGCGGAGGGGCAGATAACGGTTTCGCTAGGCGCCGCGGAGGAGCTCGATCAGCTGGTCCAGCCTCAGCCTCCTCTCCTCCCACTTCTCGAGGTCTCGAACTGTGAGGAGCCCGCTTTCGATCTCGCGCCTGCCCACGATGACCGCGTAGCGGTAGCCGCGCTTGTCAGCGGCCTCCAGCGACGAGGAGAGGCTCCTCTCCGCGTACTCTACCACCGCCGCGAGTCCAGACCCCCTCAGGGCCTCGGCCACCCTCACCGCCTCGCGGCGCAGCCCCTGGCCGACGGGGACCACGACGACCCCCCTCCTCCCCTGGGGCCGGAGGGCCCCCTCGGCCCTGAGGGCTTCGATGAGCCTCTCCAGCCCTATCGCCATGCCCGTCGCGGGGAGCGGGGGGCCGCCGACCAGCTTCACTAAATCGTCGTACCTCCCGCCGCCGGCGACGCTCCCCAGCTCGCCCCCCAGGGGTGTCTTCACCTCGTACACGATGCTGGTGTAGTAGTCAAGCCCCCGCACCACCGTGAGGTCGGGGGTCACGCAGCTCGAGAGGCCGTAGCCGCTGCTCAGCTCGTCCAGGAGCTCTTCAAGGGCCTTGACGCCCGCGCCCACCTTCTCGGGCAAGTCCCCCAGGGGCACGTCGAGGGGGTTCCTCCGCTCGAGGATGCCCATGAGCCTCTCCAGCCTGCTCCTATCGCCGACGAGCTTCCCCAGCTCGTCCCTGACGTAGTCGGCGCCCCTCTTCTCGAGCTTGTCGATGGCCCTGAGGGCCTCCGGGACTGCCTCGGGCCTCACGCCGACCCACTCGAGGAGCCCCTCGACTATGCGGCGGTCGTTGACGTGGACGGTGAAGTTGGACAGACCCGCCTCCCTCAGGGCCCTCACCATCACGGCTACTACTTCGGCGTCCCCAGGGGGCCCGGGGACCCCTATCAGCTCCACGCCCGCCTGCCAGAACTCCCTCAGGCGCCCCCGCTGCGGCTCCTCGTACCTCCACACCGGCTGTACGTAGTAGAACCTGAGCGGCTTCGGCAGGTCGGGCTTCTCGGCGACCACCCTGGCTATGGGGGTCGTCAGCTCGAACCTGAGGCCCAGCCTACGCCCGCTCTTGTCGGCGAAGGCGTAGATCTGGTCGACGACCTCCTCGCCCGCCTTCGCGGTCAGCAGCTCGAGGTGCTCAAACGCCGGGGTGATGACCTCACCGTAGCCGTAGCGCTCGAAGACCCCCCTGATCCTCTCTATGACCGCCCTCCTCTCCTCGCACTCCGCCGGGAGGTAGTCCCTGGTCCCCCGCGGCCTCTCGAAGGGCATGGCCGCCCTCACAGCGGCCTGGCTACGTAAATGTTGTGCTTAGATCTCAGTACGACGGCCGAGACCCTCCGGCCAACCGGGGGCTCGCCCTCGACCCCCACCAGCGTCACGATCCTCTCGCCAGCCACGGCCAGCCACTGGCCCCTCAGCCAGCCCGGCCCCGCCACGCGCGCCTGCAACCTTTCGAACCTCCTGAAGGCCAGGGGCAGGGGCTTCGCCCTCCTGATCCCGAAGTCCTCGGGCGTGAGGACGAGCCTCACTCCGAACTCGCCCTCCCACTCCCTCAGCTTGGCGTAGAAGTCCCTCCACCTCATCGGCCGGACCCCCCTCGGCTTCCGCCCGTACTTGTGGGCCTCGTACTTCTGTATCCCCAGCGGGGGCCACCGCTTGCCGGCGCCCACGCGGAGGGCCCACTCGATGATCTTCGGGATCTCCGCGTCGTTGATGCCGGGGACCCACACGGGAGCTACCAGCAGGTCCATCCTCAGCGACGAAGCTATGTACTCGGCCACCCTCACGACCCTCGTGACGTCGAACCAGGGAGTCCCGCTGAGGAGCTTCGCCAGCTGGGGGTCGAGCGCGTCGATCGAGAGGTTCAGCCGGTCGAGCCCCGCCGAGTCGAGCTCCTCTGCCAGCTCCTCGGTGAGGAGGGCGCCGTGCGTCTCCATGGCTATCGTTTCGACGAAGCCCATCTCCCTCAGCCTCCTGACCAGCTCGACGATGCGAGGGTAGGTGAGGGGGTCTCCGGCTGCGTCCACGTACGCGTGCACCCTGTCGAGCCCCTTCTCCCTCACAACGCGCTCGAACCACGCGAGCAGGTGGTCGAGGTCGACGACGTACTCGCTTGCGTGATTCGAGCGCGGCCCCGCATCGACGGAGCAGAAGATGCACGAAAGGGGGCAGAGGCTGGTGGGGCGTATCTGGAGGAGGTTCGTGCCCCTGTCGATTATGCCGAAGGCCACGTGGCCGACTAGGGGCATGGGCGGCCCCACCTCGAAGACCCTCCTCGCTACCTCAGTACTCCTCAAAGAGGCCCCCCTCTTCCTCCTCCCGCTCGCGCCTCTCGGCCCCCAGCAGGGCCCTGAGGGCTCTCAGGAGGCTTGCGCGCCCCCCCTCCTCGTAGCCGTACGCCACTAGTAGGCCCTTGACCCTCCTCCGGAAGCGGACGTACCTCAGCGCGAAGAAGAGGGATGCCGATGCCAGCGCCGTCACCACTGCCAGGGCCGCGACGTCCCACGTAGTTAGCTGCAGCCACCCCAGGTCGACAGCTAGCTCCGTCCGCACGCGCACAAGCTCTCCCGAGGCGATCTCCTCGTACGTCAGGGTCCTCACGTACTTGTACCTGCCCTTGGTGACCGTCAGCTTGAGCCTTGTGCCGGGGGGTAGCGGCACGACCAGCTGGGCCCTCCCATCAGCTCCCGTCACTGAGGTGGAAGTGAACGTGAAGCTGCCCCCCTCGGTCTGCGCCCCGACCTGAGCGCCGCTGAGGGGGCCGAGGAGCCCCAGGACCTCGACCGTGAGCGGGAAGACACACGTGTCGACTGTGACGCTGCCGTCGGAGACCCCGACCAGTCGCTGGGGGGCGACCGGCAGGCTGCCCCAGTAGACCTCCACCGTGGTAGGCTCGCCGTAGAGGTGCCTGGCCTCGGCCACGCCGTAAGCGTCGCTGAGGAGGACCCTCCTCCCCAGCAGGTCGCGGACCACTACGGCCGCGCCGGGCAGGGGGTGCCCCCTAGCGTCCCTGACGAGGATCGAGAGGCCGTGGAACGGCAGCTCGAAGCGCGCGGTCCTCTCCCAGGTGGTGAAGCGCTCGCTCAGGAGCAGCGTGCCGTTCCAGAGCACCCTCAGGGTCAGGACCTCACCCTTGCGAACGCGCTCTCGGGTCTCGAGCGTCAGCCTCTCCACCTGTACCGACGTGCTGGCACTCGCGAGCGTCGCGTTCCGGCCGTCCTTCACCTCCACCAGTAAGCCGGGGGGCAGCGTGCACCCCCGGACGCAGCGGCCGCTGACCGCTAAGACCACGGCCACTCTTCGGAGCGGCAGCTCGAGCGTCGCGCTGGTGCCGTTTATGTAGAGCTGCGCCGTCAGCGGCTGCCCCCTCCAGTCTACCCTGAAAGTGTAGAGGCCGCGAAGGGTCTCGAGCATCACCAGGTAGCCCGAGTCATCGGTGGTGAGCGTCTCGTTGAGCGCGGGGCCTGTGACCCTCACCTGGATCCCGGCCAGGGGTTCGCCGTCCGCGTCCCTGACCGCCACCCTGACCCCAGGTATCACGCTGGTGATCAGAGTGGCGTTGCGTGAGCTTTGGTCGACTGTGAGCTCCCTCTGCAGCAGCGGGACCCCCCTCCAGGTGACGCGGACCAGGTAGCGCCCGTAGGGGACGTTGGTGAGCTGGAGCTGGCCCCCCTGCGGCACCCCCTTGTACACGGGGATGCTCTGCGCGCCGAGGTACAGGAGCTCAAGCTCGGCGCCCAGCAAGGGCGAGCCGTCGGTGCGCGCCAAGCTGAGCGTGAATAGGCTCGCGACGCCCAGAGCGACCTCAACAGAGCTGGTGCCGTTGCTCACGCTGAAGGAGGCGGTCAGAGGCCCGACCTCAACCATCGAGCCCTTCATCGGCACGAGCGCCTTAGCCACATCGTAGGCTCCGAAGGGTAGGGCCACCACCTTGCCGCAGGCTAACTTGAGGGAGCGCGTTGCCGCGCGGCGCACCACTTCGACTTCGCACCCGTTCAGCGCTCCCCCCTCGTCGTTGAGGGCTCGGAGCACCACGTTCGAGGCGTTGGTCCTCAGCGTCCCCAGCTCCACGGTTACGGCAGGGGGCGTCACGTTCACAGCCCTCCTCAGCGAGAGCACCAGCTCGTCGAGCAGGTAGACCAGAACGCTCACGTTGATGTACCGGGTGGCGTTGGAGACCCCGACGGTGTAAGTGAGCAGGCAGGTTACGCAGCTCTCAGCCTTAGTTACGTTGCTGACACTCACTACCACACGGTAGCCGGTAGGCGCCGCCAGCTCGAGGCCCCGCGAATCGGCAACCCGGAAGCTCAGGGTCACATTGAGCGCGCCGGCGCTCCCAGGGGACGCTAGCACCGCCTGGGCCGCCAGGAGGGCGGAGGCAAGCAGGAGGAGGCCCGGCGCAGCTCTCACGATATCACTTCTGGCTCAACGTCTTCTCTTCCAGCAGCCTCTCCGCCAGATCCCTCATCTTGGCTCTCCTCTCCTGGTGGTCCCTGAGCCACCTCCCTATGATCTCCCACGCCCGCGCCTTGCACTCGCCGCAGAGTATGCGGCCGGTCTTGCACTCCCAGTACCACTCCTTCAGTAGCTTGTCGTCCTCCAGGAAGTGGGCGGTGAGCAGCTCAACGAAGACCACGCACTTCTCGGGCTCGCCCCCCAGCCTCTTCTGCTCCTCCGCAGTCGCCCTTCCCCCCGTGAACGCGTTCATCACCTTCAGCCTGGCGGACTCCAGAGGTTCGCTCAGGTGGAGTATCCCCATGGGGTTCCTCTTAGACATCTTCTCCTGGGCGGTGAGGTCCCTGAGCAGCCGGTGGTACGTGGCGGAGGGCGGTACGAAGCCGAACTCCTCCCTGAACTTGCTTGCCAGGTCGCGCGCCAGCCTGATGTGGGGATCCTGGTCGGCGCCCACTGGCACGATGGTCGGCTTGGGCCCGCCGTGGTGCGGGAGCTGAGGGTTCAGTATGTCGCCGGCCTGGACGAGGGCCGAGAAGTAGAGGCCGAAAGGCCTCGGGCCGTAGATGGCCTCCATGGTGTTGTACGTGACGGCGCGCGAGAAGATGAACGCCAGCCTGAGGACGGGGAGCTCGACCGACTGCCTGTAGACGTAGACGCGGCGGGGGTCCAGCCCCATCGCCAGCAGGTCCATGAGGTTGCTGATCGCTATCCTGTAGCTCTCCTCCAGGGGCAGCCTGTTGTCCGCGTAGGCTTCGAGGTCCGCGATCGCGAAGAAGGCGAAGGCCTTGGGCGACAGCGACTGGAAGTAGATGAACTCCTCCGCCGTGAGCTTCGCGCCCAAGTGGTACTCGCCGCTGGGCTTGATCCCGGTTATCACGGCGTACTCCTCGCCGCGCTCGATGGCCTCGATTATGCGCTGGAGGTCCCTGTGGCCGAAGATGACGCCGCGCCTCACCAGCCTGTGCTGCCGCGGGAGCCTCTCAGCCAGCTCGTTCGTGAGCGGCTCTATGCCGAACTGCCTCATCAGCTCATCGTAGTCCTTCACGTGGGACGTGCCCCAAGGATCGAGCAAAGTGCCGGCCCCCTCAGCCACGCCCCTCTGCCGGCCGAGCTGGAAATAAGGTTTACCGCTTCCGCCGCCCTCGGCGCTGCTGAAGGTTTAAAAGAAATGTTATATAGCTGGAAAGGTGGGCTCCGCGTGAGCGCCCGCGAGGCACCAGGCAAGCCCCCCCTTCCTTACGAGGCGAAGGTGTACATCAACAACCAGGTGCTGATCCCAGCCTCCGTGGTTAAGGCCCTGAACCTGCGCGAGGCCAGGAGGGCGCGCATTACGCTCGAGCACGCCGGCGCGGAGCTGGTCGTGGAGGTGAAGCTGCTCAGGACCCGCCACACTGACTCGCGGCAGTTCACCATACCCCGGGCCGCCCGGGAGAAGCACGGCATAGTTCCAGGGTCCATCGTCAAGGTAATAAGCATTGAACCCTTACCTTAAACGGGAATGAGGAGGGGTCAAAGCTCCGAGGGGGTGAGGAGACCGCTACGACCGACCCGCTGCGACGCTGGGCCGGCTTCACGCGCCCCTCGTTGAGTTAGCAGTCCCATCGCACCACAATATTACTTTCCGTGACCAACGGTCACGGAAACCTTATGCAACCCCCACCCCCTCCCGTGGACTTGCGCGAGCTCCACGGCAGGCTGAGCGAGCTGTACTCTAGGTACGAGACGCTCAGGGCCTCGAACGAGGGCGAAGCTCTCGAGGTGGGGATCAGCATCCTCAGCGAGCTGTTGGACTTCGTGAAGAGGGAGATAGTTCCGGTCTTCACCAGCCCGGCGGTGAGGGACGCCGTTATGACCATCGTCCTGGAGTACGAGAAGGGCCTCTCCTTCGTAAGGGGGACCGCGGAAGCAGCCTACTCGGCGCCCCCGCTCTACGCCCCCGAGATGATCGAGAGGGCCCTCAGCTCGCTCGACACCTACATCTCAGGGCTCTTCAACTTCGCCATGGGGGCTTTGCTCGTCCTCGCGGAGCTGACGAGCAGCCACTAGCTTATATACTTTCTAGCCCCCGGCTGCCTATGGACATCAGCTTGGCCTTCCTCGCCGCTTGCATAGCAGCCTACGCGGTGGCTCTCGCGAGGGGGCTCGCCGGAGACAGGCGGATCCAGCTCTACGGACCCCTAGCCCTGGTCAGGATCCCGGCCTTCCAGAGCTTCATTCGGAGGCTGGCCAGGTTTAGGGTCCCCCACCTGACGCTGTTGGCAGCCGGAACGTGGGCAGCGGCGATGGTCGCGTCTGTCGGCATGCTCGTCGCCGGCGCCATCGCCTCGCTGTCGCTCACCCCCGAGCAGGCACGCCCCGAGTACATGATAGCCATCCCCGGGCTCAATCCGCTCATACCGATCACCTACGGTGTGATGGCTCTCGCGGTGGCCGTGGTCCTGCACGAGCTGGCGCACGGGGTGGCGCTGGTGTCCAGCGGCATCCGGATCAGGTCGGCCGGCATCGCCATGCTGGGGGTGCCGCTGGGGGCCTTCGTGGAGCCGGAGGGCGAATTCGACGCGGCCAGCGACGCGGTCAAGGTGAGGGTCTACTCCAGCGGCCCCTTCGCGAACCTGGCGGCAGCCCTCCTTGCGCTGCTACTGCTGAGCCAGGCGCTCGCCGGCGTGACGCCGGTGGCGCAGGGCGTCGGCGTCCTGAGCGTCCGCCCCGGCTCCCCGGCTGACAAGGCCGGCATCCGCCCCGGCGACGTGATAACGGCGATCGACGGTAACCGCACGGCTAGCTTAAGTGAGTTCCTCGCGGTCATCGCGAGGACGAGGGCGGGCGAAGTCGTGAGGGTGGAGCTCGCCGACGGGCGCGTTCTCCTAGTGGAGCTCGCCGACAGGTACGCCTTCACGGGGGTCCCCAGGGACAGGGGCAGGGGCTTCCTGGGCGTTGAGCCCGTCGACCTCAACGAGCTCCTGCCGTCAGTGGTGCCCTTCCGCGCGGGACCCGTTGAGAGCTTCTGGAGGCTGCTCGGAGCGATATTCACCTTCCATCGCGTGGCTCCCTACCTGCCCCACTTCTACACGGAGCCCCTGGGCGGCTGGGGGCTGGCCTACAGCCTTCTCTGGGTCGCCTGGATGAACGCCGTCCTGGGCCTAACGAACGTGCTCCCGGCGGTCCCGCTCGACGGGGGCTCAGCGCTCTTCGCGGCGCTGAGGGCGCTGGCGCGGAGGGTCGGCGGGCCGCGGTCGGAGGGCCTGGTTAGGTCGCTCGTCCTAGCGCTCTCCGTGGTCACGCTCCTGCTGCTTGTGGCGCCGGTCGTAATCCCCCGAGTGAGGGTCCTGGTCAGCCCCTGACTGGCTACCCATCGGTCGCGGCGCAAGGCTGAAGAGGGGGCTGCGCACGTCCAAGGCGGTGATGAGATACTCCCGGCTTTGATTGGGTGAACGGAACTTACCCGGCTGATTCCTGCTACGAAATGGAAAGGGAAACTTGACGAAAGGGGAAATAAAGAAGGGTGAAAGGGTAATAACCCTAAGGGGGCAGGAGTACCTCCGTTAGTTAGGGGGCTGGCACGCTTGGGGGTTTCGACCGCTCACACCTCGAGGGTCTCGACTGCTAGGCGCTCCAGGTCGAGGACCGCGAACGTGCGCCTTCCCGTCAGGTACCCGCACGCCTCGCCGGGGTTCAGCACGAGGGTCTTGCCCACCCTCCTAACATCCACCTCGTGCGTGTGGCCGTACACGATCACGTCGAAGACCCCCGCGCCCGCCAGCCTCGTGACCAGGTCCCTAGTTTCCTGCATACCCGCCAGCCCGTGCAGGACCAGCACCTCCCTGCCGCCCAGCTGGAGGTGCAGGGGCTGGTGGGTTAGAGTGGCCCCCCTCTCCTGAGCCACCCTTGAGAGCAGCACTACCTCGCCGTCGTTGTTGCCGAAGACCCCCCTGAGCTCGAAGCCCTTGGCCAGAATCCTCCTGAGGGTGAAGGGGGCAACAATGTCGCCGGCGTGGATTACGACCTTCACGCCGCGCCCCTCGAGCTCGGAGAGGATCTTGTCGAGTGCGGGGAGGTTGTCGTGGGTATCGGCTATCACGCCGACCAGGGTCACGTGCCGCTCGCGGCGCCGCGCCGTAAAAACGTTTCCGTAGCCGGCAGCAGCGGGGCCACCGCGGCCTCCAGCCTGGCCAGGAGGTAATCTACGCCGATGCCCTTCAGAGCTGAGATGAAGATCAGCTCCCGCGCATCGCCGCCCAGCGCCCTGACCAGCGCGTGGGCTCGCTCGGCCGAGGTGATATCGACCTTGTTCGCCACCGCGACTAACGGTTTACCGGCCCACAGCTCTTTCACGCTGCTGTAGACGCTGAGCTGGTACTCGAGCGGGAAGCCGCAGCTCTCGGAGGGGTCGAAGATGAAGACTGCGACCCCCTTCAGGTGCCTGAGCGCAGAAATCGCGCGCCTCTCCACGGGCCCCTTCTCCGACAGCGGCCTGTCCAGCAGGCCCGGCGTGTCGATCACTTGGACGCTCACCCCCGCGAGCTCGAGGTGGCCCACGATCACGTTCGTCGTGGTGAAGGGGTAGGGTTTGACTTCGGGCTTAGCCCTCGAGATCGCCCTGAGCAGCGACGACTTGCCGACGTTGGGCGCCCCAGTGATCACCACGGACGGCGCCTCGGGGTCGATGTCCGGCACCTTGGACATCTCGGCCTGCCACCTCTTCACCATCCCGAGGCAGCTATCGAGGCTCTCCAGCAGCGAGCGCAGTCGACCGAAGAAGGCCCTTCGGGCCTCCGCCGCCTCCCTTCTGCTGGAAGAGGCTAGGACGCTCCGCGCGGCCTCCGCCGCAACCTTCCTCGTGATCCTGGCCGCGGACCTGAGGCGCGAAAGGCACAGCTTGTACTCGTTCTCGTCCACCATGGTGGCCAGCAGCTCGCGGTAGAAGGGGTGGAGGGAGTCCAGGAACGGCATGGTGAGGGCGATCCTCTCGAGCTTCGCGCTGACGAACGCCGAGGCGGCCTTGATCCTCGCCAGCTCCCTCCCCTTGACCGCCGCGATCCTCGTGGCCCGCCTCTTCGCGCTAGCTCTCGCGGCCCGCCGCCTGGCCGCCTCGTACAGCTCCCTCCAGCCGCCCGGCGCCGGCTCCGGCCTAGCTAGCACCGCCAGCTCAGCGCGGGCGTGGGGGCCGGCATTTAAACGCACGTAGCCCAGTGCCGAAGCGGGTGAGGGTAGGCAAGGCTTTTATGCTGAGATTCGCGCTAGCGGCGCGGTGAGAGGGTGGCTGAGTACTACCCGGGTGCTACGGCGATAGGGATTAGGGCGTCGGACGGCGTGGTGCTGGCGGCCGACAAGCGGGTGACGTACGGATTCTTGCTCATGAGTAAGGCCGGTAAGAAGGTGTTCAGGGTCCTCGACCGGGTGGGCATAGCCAGCGCGGGCTTCATAGCCGACATGCAGACGCTCGCCAGGATCCTCGAGGCCGAGATGAAGCTCTTCGAGCTGGAGAGCGGGTTCGGGGCCCGCGTGTACAACGCCGCGAAGCTGCTCTCGCTGATCCTTCACAGCAGCAGCAGGTACGCCCCCTACATCGTCGAGGCCATCGTAGGCGGGGTGGACGACGAGGGGCCCCACGTGTACGTGCTCGACCCCCTAGGCGCGGTGATCGAGGACGACTACGCGGCCGTCGGCACGGGGGCCCAGCTGGCGATTAGCATCATAGAGAGCGAGTACACCAACAAGATGAAGGTCGACGAGGCGCGCGCACTAGCGCTAAAGGCCGTGAAGGCCGCTTTCAGCAGGGATGCGACCAGCGGGGACGGCGTGGACCTTCTGACCATAACCAACGACGGCGCCCGGGAGGAGTTCATCCCCGTCTGAGCCCGCTCCGCTCACCTCGTTACTGCGATCCCGC
Organism: Thermofilum sp.; assembly: GCA_023269735.1. Classification (GTDB taxonomy): domain Archaea; phylum Thermoproteota; class Thermoprotei; order Thermofilales; family Thermofilaceae; genus JANXEW01. The sequence continues at coordinate 13,817 of JAGDWA010000138.1, read as the reverse complement.
GCAGCTCCTCCAGGTACTTTGCCCCGGGCCCCTCCCTGAAGTGCTTGTAGGCGGGCTCGAGGAGCTTGGCCAGCTCCTCCGCCACTGCCAGCTTCAGGTCGAGGGGGTGCACGCCCCCCCTGCCATAGGCCTCGGCGAGCTCCCCGAAGGAGTTGAACACCCGCCGCTCCCCCGTCTTCATGTTCACCACCTCAAACGGCTCCCGCCTGTCACGGAACAGTATGTAGCGCGCGATCTCGAGGACCGGGTTGAACTCCACCTCCCTCGGAGGGCAGTAGGCAGACTGCAGCTTGCTCCGTATCTCCTCGGGGCTGTCGTGGATAAATATCGCGCCATGGGGCTTGGACTTCGACATCTTGACCTCCATCAGTGCCTCCTCGAGCTCCTCCCTCGATCCGGTGCTCCTCGCCTTGACCAGCAGCTCACGCGCCCTCTCGCTGATATCCATGCCGGTGAGTAGGTGGTGGTGCACCGCCACCGGGACGTAGCCGCCGACGCGCTCCCCGCTCTCGATGGCTATCACGTGGGCCTTCCTCTGGTCGGTCCCCCCGTGGGCTAAGTTCACGCCCAGGCTGAAGATGTCGGCGACCTGCATCGGTACGTACAGGAGCTGGGCGAAGCTGAGCGCCTCGCCGACCCGCCTGCCCATTATCGTGACGGAGCGGCGCACCCTCGAGAGGGTCGTCTCCATCGAAACCTTGATCACCGTGGTCAGGTAGTCGAGGCCAAGCTTCTCGTAGAGCTCCGAGCCCAGGACGAAGCTTACCCGATCGGGGTCCCCGCCCACTATCTTGAGCGAGAGCTTCAGCGCCTCCTTGAAGTAGCCGCCGGCCACTTTCTTAATCGTCGACAAGTCCCCACCCAGCTTCTTGTTAATCCAGGAGTGGTAGTCGGCTAGGAACACGGTGGTCTGTATCCCGGCCCTCTGGAAGTCCGCGACCTTCTGCATGCACAAGATGCCAGTGCCCAGGTGGACGAGCCCCGAGATCTCGAAACCTATGTAGTGCTTCAGCTTGACCCCCTCTTCGAGGTACCTGGCTAGGCGCTGGGTCGTTAGCACCTCCTCCGTCGGCTCCCTAGCGACCAGCTTGAGCACCTCCTCTACGTCCATCGCGCTGCGTCTACCTCGCGGATATGTATACCCACCGCACTGGAGCGTAGGGGCGGCTTAGTGCCAGCCTGTCTTCACCGCTCAGAACCCGAGTACCTTCGGCACTGCCGCCCCCTTGCACCTTGGATAGGAGGGCTAAAAGCTTCTCCCGCGCGTTGTAGTGCGCCTAGGGGGGAGCGGGCAGGAGGAGGTCGAGCAGGCAGCCGACGATCAGGTGCAGCGCGTACCCGACCGCTATCGCGGCCACGAAGGGCACGTACGGTGACACCCACACGTACTCCCCCTGCGGCTCGGCCCCCTCCCTGCGGATCCTGAGCCCGAACACGAGCCTCCGCCTCCCGCCCACGACCTCCTCCGCCGGCGTGTAGACTGCCCGCCGCCTCAGGTACTCCTCGCGGGGGACTCTGGTGAGCAGGAACAGCGCCGCCAGTCGCTCCAGGCGGCCAGCCTCCACGCCCTCGAAGAGGTTCGTCTTGTGCATGAGCCTGAGGTTCCTCGCGAGCAGGAGGAGTGGGTAAGCTAGCGCGGCGAGGAGCGCGTTGACCAGGACAGATAGCGATGGTAGCGCTGCGATGAGCCCCCGACCGGGGGGCGTGAGCAGGCTAACCGATGTGAGCGCCAAGAAGTCGGCGTCGCCCCACAGCCCGAGGGCGGTCAGCGCCAGCCCCAGGCTGAACGCCAGGTAGACCGAGGTCAGGTATAGCCGCAGGCTGAGCTCGCGGAGGGCGGCTACCTCGAGGATGGCGAAGGGGGCGGACGCGGAGAGGAGGGCGACCCACACCACGTCGTCCACCTCCCTGCTCCTGACGTCCGAGTAAGCGGCGTAGGCCAGGGCCAGGACCGCTAGCGCCCGCGGCAGCCAACCCAGGGCTCCCCACTCGACCTGGAGCATCGCTGGCCAGAGCGGGCGACGTTAAAAAGCGCGCCTGGACGCGAGCTTTTTTAATGAGCGCGGCAGCCGACGGGAGGGCAGCCGTGTCGATGGAGGAGCTGCGCAGCCTGATCACGAGGCTCGCGCTGGAGAACGCCGTCAAGCACGGCGGGCGCGCGCTATCCCAGCCTGTGCTCTCCAAGCTGCTCGGCTCGAGGCCGGAGCTCAGGCCCCGCGCCCGGGAGATCCTGAAGCTCGTGGAGGAAGTCGTCGCTGAGGTCAACCGGCTGAGCCCCGACGACCAGAGGAGAATGCTCGAGGGGCTAGGGGCGCTGGGAGAGGCGTCAGCCCCGAGGGCGGCTGAGAGGCGCGGCCTGCCCCCGCTGCCGGAGGCGGAGGAGGGGAGGGTGGTGACGCGGTTCGCGCCGAACCCCGACTTCGTCCTGCACCTAGGCAGCGCCCGGCCCGCAGTGCTCAGCCACGAGTACGCCAGGGCGTACAAGGGCCGCTTCCTGCTCAGGTTCGAGGACACGGACCCCAAGACGAAGGCTCCTCTGCCGGAGGCTTACGAGATGATCAGGGAGGATCTGCGCTGGCTCGGCGTGAAGTGGGACGAGGAGTACATCCAGTCGCTGAGGATGGAGGTGTACTATGAGTACGCTAGGAGGCTCATTGAGGTCGGCGGGGCCTACGTCTGCACGTGCCCCAGGGAGGTCGTAAGCGAGTACAGGGCCAAGGGGATTAGGTGCGCCTGCGCGGCGCGCCCGGTGGAGGAGCAGCTCGAGCTCTGGGAGCGAATGCTGGCAGGGGGTTTCAAGGAGGGTGAAGCCGTGCTGAGGGTGAAGACCGACATCTCCCACCCAAACCCCTCCGTCAGGGACTGGATCGCGTTCAGGGTGATAGACACGGAGAAGCACCCGCACCCGCTCACGGGGAGCAGGTACGTGGTCTGGCCGACGTACAACTTCGCGTGCGCGATCGACGACCACCTGATGGGGATCACGCATATACTGAGGGGGGCCGAGCACGAGGTTAACACGCTGAAGCAGAGGTACATCTACGAGTACTTCGGCTGGAAGTACCCCGTGGCGATCCACTTCGGGAGGATGGGCATCGAGGGCGCCATCCTCAGCAAGTCCAAGATCCGCGAGGGCATCAGGAGGGGGGCGTACTTGGGCGTCGACGACCCTCGGCTGGCGACGCTCCGCGCGCTGAGGCGGCGCGGGATTCTGCCGGAGGCTGTGCGCGAGCTCGTGCTCCAGGTTGGCATCAAGCCCTCCACGGCCCGCATCAGCCTCGAGAACCTCTTCGCGCTGAACCGCAAGCGCGTCGAAGAGCTGGCCAACAGGTACATGTTCGTCCCGGATCCCGTGCCGCTAGAGGTGCGCGCCAGCGGAGAGCTGGTGGGCAAGATCCCCCGCCACCCCTCGCACCCCGAGAGGGGCGTGCGCGAGGTGAGAGTCCCGACGAAGGACGGGGTGGGGCTGGTCTACATCTCGGGGGACGACGCGAGGGCCCTCGCGCCCGGAGCCGAGGTCAGGCTCCTGGGCCTCGCGAACCTGCGCTACCTCGGAGGAGGGAGGGCCGAGGTGGTGAACTTCGATGTCGAGTACGCGAAGGAGAAGGGCTTGCCCATCATTCAGTGGGCGCCGCAGGAAGGCTCCCTCAGGGCTAGGGCTCTGGTAGCGAGGGGCGATGAGCTGCTCGAGGTTTCGGGTGTGCTAGAGCCCGGCGGAGCCGAGCTGAAGCAGGGCGAGCACGCCCAGTTCTACAGGTTCGGCTTCGTCGTGCTCGAGGATCCGGGCACAATGCTGTTCATCTACACGCACGATTGAGGGCTCCAGGGCCCCGAGGCCGTTGGAGCGCCCTAACTGGCTGCGCGGTGGGCGGCTCAGCCCTGGCTCAGGCTCCAGGGCTTCCCGCCCTCAACGACCTCCCTCGGCAGCCTATCCTTATACTTCGCTAGGAACTCGAGGTCCTCCTTCTTGTCCCGCATCTCGTCGGGCAGCAGTATCGGGATTTCGTCTATGATCGGGTACCACCGGCCGCACGAGGGGCAGCGGAGGACCCCCTCTGCGACTTCAAACTTTATGCACTCGTCGCAGCCCGGGTCGCCTGACAGCTCCTCCACCCTCTTCCCCCGGAACGCGCAGTAGAGCTCGCAAGCTGGCTTCTTCTTGAAGGTGATAGTTCTGCCCTCGTACTTCCTCACCTCGAATGTATAGAGCTCCAGGGGGAACGTCTTGTCGTAGGGGCACGCCAGCAGGTCCAGCAGCCTGTACTTCATCGCGGGCAAGAGAGAGGCCCGCCTTAAAAGTTGCCGGGGGAGGGCTCCGGGCTTGGGAGCAATCGACGGATGTCGTGCGCGCGAGAGCCAGTTCCCCAAAGCCCTTGCCTGCGGGAAGCAGTTTTCGCGCAAAACTGCCGGCGCGGGTGGGAGCTCCCGCTGCTGGGTAACCCGGCCTACCTGCGTATTACCGCCGGACTACGTGTGGCCCTTAGCGGCCTCCAACTAAAGGGGCCGCTGCTTCACGCAGCCTGATGCGGCTGCGAACCCTCTGGCTCGTAGCATCGTTGGTGGTGCTCTCGGCAGTGCTAGCGCCGGCTCAGCCAGCCCCCCAGGCGCAGTACTACGCCAGGGTGGAGTACATCCTCACCGCCAAGTACCAGACCTCGCTGATGTTCTCCGGCAACCAGGTCATCGAGCTGTCCGCCCCGCCCACGCCGGCAGGCTATGAGCTCGCCTTCATGCGGGTGGAGTTCCCGGGTGGCATGCCGAAGAGCATCATACCGGTGAAGGCCGATAGGGCAGAGGTAGTAAACGAGAGGACCCTCGCGCTCATCACGTACACGGGCTCCATCAAGCTCGCTGCGTCCGACGCTAACGCTACGTGCGAGGCGAGGGTCGTTGTGAGCTACGTCAAGGTGGCGTGGGTGCCGCTGAAGGCGGGAGAGGTAACCTTCACGGTCGAAGAGCCGCCGCCGCCCTTCACCAAGAAAGACCTGGTTGTCCGCTTCACGATCGAGAACCACGCCCCGTACGGGATCCAGGACGTCAAGGGGCCCGACGGGCAGAGCCTCGTCGGCAGCGAGCCTGACCCCGACGCCCTTAGAATCGACTACAAGCACCTGGAGCTGAACATGAGCTACTACGACCTGGGCGCGTACAGCGTCACGGTGAAGCAGGACGAGGGGTACGTCCTGCCCTCGTCGTTCATCGTGATCGAGCCGGCGTTTAAGGAGGACACTGTGGCCCCCGGCTCCTCGAAGAGGTACGGCATAGGGCGGCTGAGCGGCTGGAGGGGGATCGGCGCGGTCGTCGTAGTGTACAGCGTGTTACCGTTAGCCGGCAAGGGCTCTGGCGGGGTCGAGGTGGTCGGAGAGCTCGTAGACTTCGCGTACTGCAGGGACGAGATAGTCGTCGTGAGGGCCGCCTCCTTCCTCGTGCCCAACCTCAACCTGCGCGTCTACATAAGGGTCTACATCGTCTACGGCAGCTGGTTCGAGGTGAGGAACAGCATGCGGGGTACAGTCAACGTGCTCTACACCCCGGTCTTCATCAAGGAGGCGGGCGAGTGGCAGCCCAAGGGGGTGTCCATCACGGTGAGGGAGAGCGACGTCAAGGACGCTGTCGCGGCCTACCTCGTGGTCCAGCTGCCCAGCTACGGTAGGGTCGTGGGCATCAGGACGCCCACTGGAGCCGAGCTGGGCAGCACCTTCGAGGGGCTCCTGCCCTGGGGCAGCGAGCTCAGGGACGTGCGGGTCTTCATGAGCGAAGCCTACATCCAGGTTAAGGCCTTCGACGCCTTTGAGCCGGGAACCTACACGTTCCAGATCGACTGGAAGCCCGTCACGTTCAAGCTGGTGGACGACGAGGGCCAGCCGGTGGGAGGAGCCGTGATTAGCATCTCAGGCCCGATCAACACGACCGTGGTCAGCGACGATGGCGGCCTAGCTCGCGCGGTGCTCTACAAGCCTGGTGCGTACTCGGTGGAAGTGAGCTTCAAGGGTGTCGGTGTGGCCAAGCTCCAGCTCGGCACGCTGACCGGCGAGGTGACCATTAAGTGCAGGGTGTACAGGGTCTCCTGGCTAGTCGTCAACGCTTGGGACAAGCCGTTGGCTGGGGCGGAGGTGGCGGTCGCGAGCGGTGAGAACATTTTGGCGAGGGTGGTTACAAGCGATCAGGGCACCACGCCCGTCGTGCAAGTGCCGGGCGGTCAGTTCGTGGTTCGGGTCGGCTACAAGCGGGTCGCCTCAACTAGGGTCGAGGACTTCAGCAGCAGCGGCGTGAGGAAGGTGAGGCTCGACGTGCTCTTCGAGCTGCCGCTCTTCGGCGGCATCCCGATCACTACGCTCGAGGCGGGCCTGATGAGCGCCGCTGCGGGCAGCGGCGCAGTAGGGCTCATGCTTGCGAGGGGGAGGAAGCCCGCGACCGTGGAAGAGGAGGTCTTCGAAGAATAACGCACTGAAACGCAAACTTTTCAAAACCACTTAATGTTTCGTCTCGAATTCTGGCCCCTCAGGTCCTAGAGGATCTGCTGCAGGGGTTAGCTGGAAGCAGCTTTTAAGGGTTCGCCCGTCTAAGCCGCGGGCATAATGGAGCCCGCCGGCGTAGAGAGGGAGTGCCCGTTCGTCAAGTTGGACAGCGAGAGCGCGCGCCGCTTTGAAGACTTCCTACTCAACGCCCTCAAGGGGGCGTACGGGAGGTACCTGACCAGCGCGCTTAACGTCAGCTACATGGGGCTCCCCGGGATCCTGGCGCACGTCGATGACGACGAGGGCCCCCTGCTGGAGATACTGGTCGTGTACGGGGAGTCCAGCGTCCGCTGCCGGGTGCGGCCCCTGAGGTTGGGCGTGAACCCGCTGCTGCTGGAGCGCGCGGCCTCTTTGGTCGAAAGCGCGGTGCGCCTCTTCGCCGAAACTGGGGGGTACGGGGTCGCCTACTTCGTCTTCGTGACCGGCAGGCAGCTGATCCCGCCGCGCACGGAGTCGAAGGCCTTCAGGACGCTCCAGACGCTCTTCTTCAACAACCTGGTCTTCGTCTTCGCGATCTCGATGATAATCTCATTCATCGTGTACGCAGCCTTCGGGAGCTACGCCCCCCTGGTCCTCGTCCTGATGCAAGTGCCGCTGATGCTGCTCGTCCACAAGTTGATCCCCTTCATGATCGGCGACTGGCTCGTCGACCCCGCGCACCGCGAAGTGTACCTGATCGGGATCCGGATGCCGCTGGAGAGGTACCAAGAGCTGCTGCAAAGGGTCTTAGCGCCGAGGCGTTTTGAGATAAAGAGGATGCTCTACGCCACTAGCCTTGGGCTGGGCGCCGAGCCCACCGAGCAGCAGGTGAAGAGCGTCCTGGCGGAGTACGGCCTCGACCCGCAGGAGTACGCTGTCGAGGTGAGGAGGATAGACCTCTACGGGATAGTGGAGCGCGTGTCGAGGGCCTACGGGTTTAGCAGGCCCCCCAAGGTCTACGTGTCAAACACCGTGGTGCCCAACGCCGCCGCGACGGGGATCGGTGGGCCGCTGTCAGCCGTCATCGTCATGACGGGCCTCCTGACCAGGCTCGACGACGAAGAGATCGAGGCGGTCCTAGGCCACGAGCTGAGCCACCTCAGGCACCACGACGTCCTGACGTACTTCTTCCTCAGCAGCGCAGAGTACCTGACCAGGGTCTACCTCGCACTGAGGTTCTGGCCGGTGTTCGCGACTCTGGGCTTTGTGTACCTCTGGTTCTCCCTCACGCTCCTCTTCTTCCTCGCCAAGTTCGTGGAGGCGAGAGCCGACCTGGACTCGGCCCTAGCCTTGGGGAAGCCGGACAAGCTCGCCTCAGCCCTGAAGAAGATCGGCTTCAGGCACTTGTACCTGGAGAGGCGCGAGAGGGGGAGGTTGATGGCTTGGCTCCGCTGGGACCCCCACCCACCCATCACGTACAGGATAGAAACTCTGGAGGCCCTAGCGTCGGGCAGGGTCATTAGCGGGCCCTGGCGGGCGGCAGTAGCCGGCTGCATCAAGGACTTCCTGCGGACTATACGATGGGGTCTCTGAAGCATCGGGTGCGCCGCCTCTGGATCTGCTGCAGCACGCCTCGGGGGGCCAGTTCGAGCCTACGCAGGGCGGTATCACAGCGGTCGCATGCGTAGAATACTGAAGGCGCACCCTCGCCCGAGCTAAAAGTCTCCCTTCACGCTGAGAGAGCGGTGGGCAATGTCAACGCTTCACCTGCGCAACGCGCTTGCCCTGCTGGAGTCCCTACTCAGCAGGGAGGACGTCAGTGCGGACGTCAAGCGGGTGGTCCAGAACGCGCGAGCGGAGCTCATCCAGGCTCAGGACGAGCTGGTCTGGACTCGCAGCCGGGTCAGGGAGGCCTTCAACGTCCTGGAGGAGCTTGTCGAGCTCCTGGGGGTGGAGATGAGGGCGGCGAAGGTGCGCATCGGCGGCGGCGTGCTGGAGGACTACGTTAAGATGAGCCCGCACATTGAGGCGGTGGTCGGCGACGACGGCAGGGTTCGCGTAGAGAAGGTGGCGGTAATCAGGGGTGAGAAGTGATGGCAAGCGCCCGAAGCAGCTCGCGCGCCGTGCTGCGTTCCAGGTTAGCTGCTGGCCAGCCGCACCGGCCCTTGGTGGGGCCCGCCCAGGCTCTCGGCGCCCCGGAGGACTGGCTCCCCGACTGGCTCCGCGGCAACCCCTGGCTCCGCGTGATAGGCGAGAGGGGGAAGGCCTGAGGGACGCCAAAGCGTGCAAGCTGCGACGTAGCGCGACGAGGAAAAAGGTAATAAGGGGTTGAGCGCCCGCAGCGAGGAGCTGTGACAGCGGGCCCAAGCTCTGAGGTCGACCGCGGATGATGATAGACATCCTCCGCAGGTTTGAGGTCGCGAGCAAGAGAGTCCTCACCAGGTGCTTTCTGATGTACGCGGCGCTCGCCGCTGGGGTGCTCGCCGCTACGCTTGTCGCCGCGCTCGCCAACGCTCCTAGCTCCACGTACGCAGGGCTCACGCTGGTGGCGCTGCTCCTCTCCTCGCTGCTGACCGTGTACTCTGTGAAGCGCATAATAGAGGTGGAGCTGGCGATAGTCATGTACGAGATGAGCAGGACGAGCCAGCCGGCCGCCGGCGCGACGGTGGAGGCGCCCGCTGCGCCAGCGCAGCAGGCGGCACCAGCGGAGTCCGCGGCAGCGAGGCCGGTGCTGGCGGCGCAGCCCCCTCCGAGGAGGCGCCCCGCGCCTCCGGCGGCCTCGGAGAGGCGGTGCCCCTACTGCAACAGGGTGCTGCCCTTCGGGGATATCCACACGATCTGCCCCTACTGCGGAAAGAGGCTGCGCTAGCAGTAGCCGGAGCCGCGGCGCGAGCAGGGTGTCCGGCCGGCGGGCGCCTCCCGCGACGGAAGGAGGTCAAAGGTTCGTTAGCTCGGTTGGGGGTTTGGCGACAGAGTTAAGAGTGCGGGGCTCCGCGGTACCGTGCGGGATGAACGCTAACCTGCCCCCGCCTGACCAGTGACGAGATCGCGGCGGAGGGACCGCCCTCAGCGCCCGAAGAGGGCGGGGATGCTCTTCGAGTACGGCGGGTAGACAATTCCCTTCTCGGTTATGATGCCCGTCACCAGCTTCGGCGGTGTCACGTCGAAGGCGTAGTAAAGAGCTTCGACACCCTCGGGTGCGATCCTCTGGCCGAAGATGTACGTCACCTCCTCGCTGGGCCTGACCTCGATCGGGATCTCCTCCCCCCCTTCGATGGAGAGGTCGAAGGTGCTGGTGGGGGCCGCCACGTAGAAGGGCACCCCGTGCTCCTTGGCGACCAGCGCCAGGGGGTACGTGCCCACCTTGTTCGCCACGTAGCCGCTCCTCGTGATCCTGTCGGCGCCCACTATCACGAGGTCCACTCTCTCCCTCTGCATCACGATGCCGATGGAGTTGTCCGTCACGATCTTGACGTCGATGCCGGCCTGCTTCAGCTCCCAAGCGGTCAGGCGGGCCCCCTGCAGGTAGGGCCTCGTCTCGAGCGCTATCACCCTGAACCTCTTCCCCCTCTCCAGCGCGGCATACATCGGGGCGGTCGCTGTGCCGTAGTAGCTCGTAGCCAAAGAGCCGGCGTTGCAGATCGTCATCACGGTGTCGCCGTCGGCTATCAGCTTCTCTCCGTGCTCCCCGATCCTCCTGTTGGCCTCCTCGTCCATCCTCTGGATCTCGAGGGCTTTAGCGACCACGGCCTCCCTCGCCTCGTCCAGAGAGGGGGCTCGAGAGGCAGTGGCTAGAACTTGGTCGACCGCCCAGAACAGGTTGTAGGCTGTGGGCCGCGTGCCCCGGAGCTCGCTGGCGCAGGCTCGGAGCTCGCTCAGCAGCTCCTCCAGGTTTCGGGCCTTTGAGTGCACGGCAGCTAGGGCCATGGCGAACGCCGCCGCAACGCCAATCGCGGGCGCGCCGCGGATCTCCATCCTGCGTATGGCCTCCGCGACGCGGCGCCAATCGCTCGTCTCGATGTACTCGAGGCTGTGCGGCAGCTTCAGCTGGTTGATCAGCCTGACCCTGCCGTCAGCCCACTCTATTGTTCGGGGCAGCCTGAGCACGCCGCTCCACCGCTACTCAAGTATTTATTGTTGAAGTCGGTGGGGGTGGGAGAGCAAGCAGGAGCCTCTTCATGTACGCGCGCGCGATCAGGTTCGCGACCCTCAGCGGCTCGGGCACGCTGCCGTGGGTCGTGAAGGCGTTGATGACGGCCTCCACCTCCCGCTTGCTCAGGCCGTAGTACCTGACAAAGAGCTTGGCGCCGGTCCTGGCGACCACGACCTCCCTGGGGCCCAGGCTGTGGTACAGCCTTAACCTCTCCGCGTCGTCTCCGAAGTACCTCCTGATGTAGCCCTCTATCCCCGGCGACTCCTCGTACGTCACGCAGATCAGCGGGAGGTTCGTCCGCTCGTGAACGGCCTTCAGGTCCACGATGTTGAACCAGGAGATGATGCAGCCGTTCAGCATCACGCAGTTGATGTCCTCCCGGCCCAGGCTCCTGATGATCGAGAGCACCCCCTCGGTGGCGTCGAGGCCACCCACGGTGATCTCCGTGAGGGCCACGCCGTCGATCACCAGGTCCCTCCTCATGACGACTCCAGCGAGGGCCGACTTCGGGCGCCCCTTTACGAAGCTCTCCGCTATGCCCAGGCACCTGAAGCCCCTCTTGTAGGGGTTCGTCCTCATCCCTAGCCCAGTTCGTAGAGCCTGGGGAAGGTCGTGATGACGTCGGGGCCCCCAGGGGTGATGAGGACCATGTCCTCCACCCTGACCCCGAACTTCCCCCATACGTAGACGCCAGGCTCTACTGTGATCACGTCGCCCTGCTGCAGTACGGTGTCGGATCTCGAGTTGAGGTAGGGCTCCTCGTGGACGTCCAGGCCGACGCCGTGGCCGAGCCCGTGGTTGAAGTACCTCAGGAGGCCGTGCTCCCTGAGGACCCTCGATGCGTACTGGTGCACCTCGCGCGCTGGAACGCCCGGCCCGATCCGGGCGATGCTCTCCTCCTGCGCCTTTAGAACCGCGCTGAGAGCCTCCCTCAGCCCCCCGTCGGTGCTGCCGTACACGAAGGTCCTTGTGATGTCGGAGCAGTAGCCCTCCACCCTGGCCCCCAGGTCGACCTTCACGACGTCCCCCCTCCTGAGCGGGCGCAAGGTGGGCTGAGCGTGGGGGTGAGCGGCGTGCTCACCGAAGGCGACGATGGGCGGGAAAGCGGGCCGCGAGCCTGCTCTGAGCATCGCGCTGACGATCACTGCGGCCACCTCGGCCTCCGTAACCCCCCGCTCCAGCGCGCCGACGGCCTTCAGCAGGGCCTGCTCCGCGATTCTCGCCGCCGAGCGCAGCGCCTCCAGCTCCGAGCGGTCCTTCCGTCTCCGCAGCGCTAGGAAGCCACGTGTTACGTCCGCCAGCTCGAGGCCAACCGCGCTGGAGAGCTTCTCCCTGAGCTCAGCGGGGAGGCTGACGCAGCCGACTTTGCCGCCCCCCACGTCCGCTAGGAGCCTCGCCAGCGCCTCGTGGAGGTCCCCCTCGACGACCCTCTCGAAGTCGGCGACCTCCTCGCCCCTCGAGAGGGCGTAGTGCTCGCCCAGCCGCGCCTCGTCCAGGGTCCTCGTGTACTCGAGCCTGGTCGAGATCGTCTTGAGGCTACCGTCGTCGCGCACGACGACAGCGGAGGGCGCGTCGGATCCCACGAGGTAGTGGATGTTGCTGCCCCCCATAACGACCAGGGCGCGCAGCCCCCCGCTCACCATCAACTCGACCGTGCGCTCCACGTGGCCCTTGAAGTCCACCACGGTGCGGCGCGCGCGCCTGCCCCACTTAACCTTTTTGGATTGGACGGACTCGGGAAGCTAGGGCCCACCGCCCGAGTCAGAGGGGGTCAGGAGCGCGGCGAGCTCGACGAGCCCCGGCTCGTTCAGCTCGAAGCACGCGCCGCACAAGTTGCACCCCTCGACGAACCCCTCGCCCCTGATCAGGCCGTAGGGGCAGTAGCGCGCTCCTGCGCGCGCGTAGACCCTGAGGCTCTTGCTCACGCCCCTCCAGGAGAGGGGAATGCTCGACCTGGCCCTAGGCGTGGCGTAGCCCAGCCACTGCAGCACGTAGGTCACGTCGAGCAGGCGCAGGGGCATTAGCGACGCGAGGGGCTCCTGCTCCGCGCGCGTCACGTACGCCACACTCACGTCCATCGCCGCGAGGCTCTCCGCAACGCTGAAGAGCAGGGCAGGGTACATGTGGGCCGAGTGGAGCCTGAAAAAGTGCCTCCCTATTTTGTACACCACGTTCGGCGTGAGAACGATGGCGGCCGCGTTGACATCGGCAGCGGTCTTGGCGACGTTGATGAGGTTGGCGCCGGCTGCGGAGAGCTTGAGGATTAGCGGCGCGCTCAGCGTGGCCGAAAGCTCCCCGGCCAGCTCCCTCACGTACGCAACGTCCTCCCCAGCCAGGAGGCAGGAGAGGCCCACATCGAACTCCACGGCGTCCACCCCGCTGGCCAGCGCGTCGATGAGCGCCAGCGCGTCCTTGAGGTTCCCGGCGGCCACTGAGAGGACCCTCGCTATGCCGAGCCCCCTCATCACCGCGAGCAGCCGCGAGACCTCATCGAGCGAGGAGCTCAGCGGCCTGGTGAGCGCCAGCACCCCTTCGTCGCCGTAGGAGATCAGCTTGAAGCGGGCGTAGCCAACCTGGGGGTCGCGGAGGGGGTCCGAGACTGCGATCGTCGGCGTGAAGGCGATCGAGGCCCCGCTGGCGGCGGCGTGCTCGAGCAGAGCCGGCGAGAGCAGTTCAACTTCGCTGCTCAGGCCCCAGTCGCTGTTGAGGCGGAGCCCAGCGAAGCGGGGCAAGCCCTCTCGCGCACGGGAAGCTGGGCCAGCCATATGGTTTACGCTGAGCTAGCGTCTTCGTCGCCGCTACGCGAGCATCCTCTTGAACTCCTCCGCGATCCTCTTGTAGCGCTCCAGGTCCTCCTTGGAGACGCTGGGCTTCACGACCTCGAGGGCCTTCATGAAGTGGCGCATCGTCACCTTTGTGGGCTTCCCCGCCTCCCTTAGGGCTATCATGGCCGCCTCCTTGCAGAGGGCGGCCAGGTCGGCGCCCGTGTACCCCTCCGTCGCGTCGGCGATCCTCTCGAGGTCGACGTCGTCGGCGAGGGGCATCCTCCTCGTGTGGACCCTCAGGATCTCGAGCCTCGCGGCCCTGTCCGGCGGCGGCACGTAGATGAGCCTGTCGAAGCGGCCCGGCCTCAGCAGGGCGGGGTCGACGATGTCCGGCCTGTTCGTCGCCCCGATCACCACCACCCCCTCGAGCTTCTCCAGCCCGTCCATCTCCGTCAGGAGCTG
>JAGDWA010000047.1 GCA_023269735.1 Thermofilum sp. | reverse complement strand
GCACGGGCCAGGTGGAGACGATCAAGGGCGGGATGGGCAGCGGCCACACCCACCCCAAGTACGTCGTCACCATCCTCGACGGCTTGAGGGAGCGGGGGCTGAGGGTCGACGAGGAGCTCTCGTCGATCTACCGCGACTACGTCCTGAGCAAGAGGGGGAGGGAGTTCCTGGAGAGGTTCTACCACTGCGAGGCGTACCCCGAGCCCCTGCCCCAGGACATCGTGAGCGAGGCGCAGGTCGCGGAGTTCGCGAGGCGCAACGACGTGGCCGTGGTCGTGATCACGAGGATCTCGGGCGAGGGCTGGGACCGGAGGCCCGTGGAGGGCGACTTCTACCTGAGCCCCAGCGAGAGGAGGCTCATCGAGATGGTCTCGCGGAGCTTCCGCGCGCTGGGCAAGAAGGTGGTGGCGGTCCTCAACGTCTGCGGGCCGATCGAGGTGGTGAGCTGGCGCGACCTGGTCGACGCGATACTGGTGGTCTGGCTGCCGGGCCAGGAGGCGGGCAGGGTGGTCGCCGACGTGCTGCTGGGTAGGGTCAACCCGTCGGGCAAGCTGCCCACCACCTGGCCGAGGGACTGGAGGGACGTGCCGGCCGCCAAGTCGCCGGAGTGCTACCCGGGCGTGCCGCCCGAGAACCCGCAGCGCGTCAGGTACTGCGAGGGCATCTACGTCGGCTACCGCTACTACGACACCTTCAACGTCGAGCCCGCCTACCCCTTCGGGCACGGCCTCAGCTACACCAGGTTCGAGTACAGCGACCTGAAGCTCGAGGTGCGCGACGGCACGGTCAGGGTCTCGGTGCGCGTCAAGAACGTGGGCGAGCGCCCCGGCAAGGAGGTGGTCCAGGTCTACGTCAGGGCGCCGAGGGGCAAGCTGGACAAGCCCTTCCAGGAGCTCAAGGCGTTCAGGAAGACGAGGCTGCTGGCTCCCGGCGAGAGCGAGGTGGTCGAGGTGGAGATCAGGGTCAGGGACCTGGCGAGCTTCGACGAGGGCGAGGGCGTGTGGCTCGTGGAGCCGGGGACGTACGAGGTGAGGGTTGGCTCCTCCTCCAGGGACATCAGGCTGACCGCGACGTTTACGGTCGAGAAAGAGCTGAAGTACAAGCCCTAGCCGGGCCCCCGCTACTGGATCTCGTTCATTTTTTGAAGAGCTCCTTGAGCGCCGGGTACAGCGCCCTGTACACGCGGTAGTACTCCTCGTAGATCGCGCTGCTCTGGGGGTTGAACCTCACCTCTTCGCGCTCCCTCACCATCGCCCTCACCGCGTCCCGCACCGTCGCGTAGGCGCGCGTGCCCACGCTGGCGAGGATCGCGGCGCCGAAGGAGGAGCCCTCGTCGACCTCCATCGTGTAGACGTTGCAGGCGAAGACGTCGGCCAGGATCTGCCTCCACAGCAGGCTCCTCGCGCCGCCGCCGAGCACCCTCACCCTCCTCGGCTCGATCCGGAGCTCCCTCATGAGCTCCAGCGAGTCGCGGAGGCCGTAGCAGACGCCCTCCAGGATCGCCCTCACCATGTGCTGCCTGCCGTGCTTGAGCGAGAGGCCGAAGAAGACGCCCCTCGCGTGGGGGTCCGCGTGGGGCGTGCGCTCGCCCGCGAGGTAGGGCAGGAAGATCAGGCCCTCGGAGCCGGGGGGCACCTGCTCCGCCTCCCTGGTCAGGATGTCGTAGGGGTCGGCGCCCAGCAGCTCCGCCGCCGCCCTCTCGAGCTGGCCGAGCCTGTCCCTGAACCACCTGAGGCTCCCGCCGGCCGACAGCATGACCCCCATCAGGTGCCACGCGCCCGGGACCGCGTGGCAGAAGGCGTGGAGCCTCCCCCTCGGGTCGTAGCGGTAGCTGTCGCTGTGCGTGAAGACGACGCCCGAGGTCCCGATGTTGACCGAGACGACGCCCTCCTCCACGACGCCCGCGCCGACGCCCGCGGCGCCCTGGTCGCCGGCCCCCGCCACGACCGGGGTGCCCTTCCTGAGCCCGGTCTCCTCGGCCGCCTGCGCCGTAACCTCGCCCCTGACCTCCGGCGACTCCAGGACCTCGGGCAGGGCGTCGGCGGGCACGCCCAGCTCCTCGACGAGCTCCATCGACCACCTCCTGCCCTTCACGTCGAAGAGGGAGGTGCCCGAGGCGTCGTTGACGTCCGTCCTGACCTCCCCGGTCAGCCTGAGGCCCACGTAGTCCTTCGGGAGCACGAACTTCCACATCCTCGCGAAGCTCTCGGGCTCGTGCCTCTTCACCCACAGCAGCTTCGGCGCCGTGAAGCCGGTGTGAGCGATGTTTCCGGTGATCTCGATGATCCTGTCGCCCAGGCTCCTGTTGATGTACTCGGCCTCCTCCCCGGTGCGCTGGTCGTTCCACAGGATGGCGGGCCTGATGACCCTCAGCTCCCTGTCGAGCATGACGAGCCCGTGCATCTGGCCCGTCAGGCCGACGCCCTCGACGTCCTCCGGCCTGGCGCCCGCCTTCTTCATCACCGCGCGGATCGAGGCCACCGTGGCGGACCACCAGTCGCCGGGGTGCTGCTCCGTCCAGCCCACCCGCGGGGTGTACAGCGGGTACTCCGTGGTGTGGGAGGCCACCACGCGGCCCTCCTCGTCCACCAGCAGAACCTTCGAGCCCGTAGTCCCGACGTCGATGCCCATGAACAGCGGCATCAAGCAGCTGGATGCCCACTCCTAATTATGGTTAAGGTTAATACCGAGGGGGGGCGGCGCGCGGTGTGCGCAGGGTGCAGCTCTCGGGCTCGATCCTCGACGCCGACTTCGCGGCCCTGCGCCAGCAGGTGGAGGCGGCCGTGAGGGGCGGCGTGGACCTGCTGCACTTCGACGTGGCGGACACCAGCTTCACCCCCACGGTCAGCATCGGCCCCCGCGTCGCCGCCACCCTGCTCAGGTCCGTCAGGGTGCCGGGGGAGGCGCACCTGATGGTGGCGAACCCCGCCCTGCTCTTCGGCCAGCTCGCCGAGGCCGGGGTCTCCAGGGTCTACTTCCACCTCGAATGCGCGCGCGCACCCTTCCGCCTCGCCGCGCAGCTGAGGGACCTGGGCCTGGAGCCCGCGGTGGCGCTCAGCCCGGCCACGAGCGTGCAGAGCGCCGAGCCCCTGCTGCCCGAGGTCTCGGCCGTCCTCGTCCTGCTCGTGGAGCCTGGGCTGGGCGGGCAGAGGATGATGAGGGGGCTGCTGAGGAAGGTGGCCCAGCTGAGGGAGCTGCGGGAGAGGGAGGGGCTGGGCTTCGCGATCGCGGTCGACGGGGGGGTCAAGCCCGACAACGTGGCCGAGGTCGTGGCCGCGGGGGCCGACATCGTGGTGGTCGGCTCGGCGATCTTCGCCAGCGGGGATCCCGAGGGCGCGGCGAGGGAGATCAAGCGGAGGATCGGGGAGGCGCTGCGGCAGCCCCCGGCCTAGGGCACCACCCTGGCCGGGCTCCACGAGATCTCGGTGACGAGCACGCGCGCCCCCAGCCTCCTCATCGCCTCGGCCACCCGCTCGGCCCGGTCCTCCGCGGCGACCGCGAAGGCCGTCTCGCCGATCATGGCCTGGGACGCGCCCATCGCGCCGGCCTCCTCGGCGGCCTCCACGGCCCTGCGCACCCTCTCGGTCATGAAGCCGGCCCGCGCGGCGAAGCGCTTGGAGCTCTCGAGGAAGCGCTCGAGCGTGGGCTCCCTCAGCAGGTCGGCGAGGGCCCTCATCCCCAGCTCGTTGACCCTCGCCAGGTCGACCCTGCTCAGGGCGTCCCTCTTGCTAATCGGGGCGAAGAAGCCCACCACGACCCTCACGTCGGGGTCCGCCACCAGCCTGACGACCGAGTCGTAGCCCGGCGCGCCGGGCCTCACGACGGCGACGGCGCCGCCGACCACGAGGCCCGAGACCGTGCCCAGCCCCGTGCCCTCTTCGATCTCGGCGACGTGGGCCTCCCTGGCGAGCTCGATGTAGCTGGCGCTCAAGCCGAGGGCCCGGCCCAAGGCCAGCGCGGTCGCCAGGGCGCTGGCGCCGCTCGAGCCCAGGCCGCCCATCGGTACGCCGACCTCCTGCCTCACGACGACCCTGTAGGGGGCGCTGAGGCCGAACCTCCTCGCGATCCGCTCGAAGACCCTGCGGGCCAGCCCGAGCTCCGCCCTCCGCCCGTTCAGGTAGCACTCGAGCTCCGCGCGCTCGCTTTCCTCGACCTCGACGGTCACGCTCACCCCGCTCGCCAGGGCCAGGCCGGCCCCCCTAGCGCCCTTCCTGTAGGGGTCGGGGGGCTCGACGTGGGCCGAGAACAGGCCGGAGATGCCGGCGGGCGAGAACGCCCTAGCCCTCCTCAACGCCCCTCACCCCGGGGAGGACCTTCGAGGCGACCCTCGCCAGCGGGGGCACCAGGGCGACCATGAACGGCACCTCAGTGACGTACGTCCAGAGGAACCACAGGAGGGCTGCGTCGGCCGTCAGCCTGGAGGCCCCCGAGGGCAGCACGAAGAGCTGGCTGAAGGCGTACACCCCCAGCCCGACCACCGCGGAGCCCAGCATCAGGCCCGTGCTGCAGGAGAAGGTCACGCGGGGGTACCGCAGGCCGTAGGCGGCGGTGAACAGCGCTGCCACCAGCATCCCGGCGAAGTACGCCGCCGCGACCGGCCAGTCGAGCAGCCCCCACCGCCACGCGGCAGCCACGGCCGCGGTCACCGCCAGCTCCTCCGCCAGCGCCGCCGCCAACCACCTCCTGCCCCCTCCCAACCTCCTGTGGAGCAGGCCGACCGTGTAGAAGCCGAGGAAGTTCGCGGGGACTCCGACGGTCAGGCTCAGCAGCGCGTTGCCGTGTATCAGCATGTCGCTGATGAAGATCCCGATCGCCGCCCCCAGGCCCCCCACTAGCTCGCCGAAGAGCACGGAGAAGAGGGCGGGGACGAACACCGAGGGCCAGAAGCGCACGACGCCGACGGAGGGGGCGAAGATCCCCAGGTAGCTGAGGTAGCCGAGGGCGGCGTAGAGGGCGGCGTTCAGCGAGACCAGCGCCGCGAGCTTGCTGGACCTCACGGTGCACCCCGCGCGCCTGGGCCCTTGAGAACTATGTTTTATCTGTTTAAACAGTTTTAGCTGAGGAAGGGGATATAGCGAGGGGAGGGGCGGAAGCCGCGTGGAGGGGGGCGCGCGCCGCTTCAGACCGTCGGCCATCGGCTTCGGCCGCAGGTACGCTCTCGCGCTGGCGCCGCTAGCGGCGCTGCTCG
>JAGDWA010000049.1 GCA_023269735.1 Thermofilum sp. | reverse complement strand
GACAGTAAAACTCCAACTCATCCCTCAGCCTAGAACGCTCAGCATAAACCTTCCTCCTCTCAACCTCTCTCTCAGTATACTTAGGAAAAGCCCTTATCCTCTCCAGGTTCTCCTCCACATCCATAATAACGAGCCTCACCGCAGGCAGCCTCTTATAATGGGGATTCTTAACGACTTTGTACCTCACCAAACCAGCCTCTAAAGCCATATCGATTTGATTCCTGGTTAACCGGTACTTCCTCATAACCTCCGTCTTGTAAAACCATATCCTACCCGGTAAACTCTTGAGGAAACCCAGGTTCTTCTCAACATCCTCCCTGTTCAAAAGCTTCCCCATATTACCCATATTTCTAAATTCAATAAGCCCCAGAAAAATGCCGTACTCGATCTGGTCAAAAGTCAACCCATACTCCTCTACGGCCATAGAACTAGGAAGCCAGTTCCTCCACCGCGAACCGGTCTGGCCCATCGCCAACCAGCCCACCCTGCTAAATTAATTATACCAACACGGAATAAATTTCAATTTTTCGAAACAATGACGAAGGCAAACCCCCATGCAAAATCAATAAGATTCTTTAAAATTTTTTTGAAAATTTCATCGCCTCACTTACGATATTAATAAATATTTCTCAAGACTAAGTCTCCATGTGATGGGGGCTGAAGGTGACTTAGTCTAATCCTCAGCCTGACTCTAAGAAGAGTATTATTCAAGTCAGCGAGTACGCGAGCAGGGTCGCGACAGTCGTCTTGCAGACAGCACCGGGCCCCAACAGGACTGAGATCGCTTACATCATAAAAATAAATACCTTAAACACCGGCGCCTGGCCGGAGGCAGCTTCCTCGACTAGCCGAGGCAGGAGGCTCTTGCGGAGTGCCCCTGGCCCGCTACAGGTCGCGAAGCGGGATCCTCCTCAAGCCTGGCACTTTGTCGAACGCTGTGTCGTCGGAGATCACGACCCCGTCGTAAGCTAGAGCCGACGCCGCTATTAGGCTGTCGAAGTAGCTCAGGCCGTACGACCTCTCGATCTCTGCCTGCCTCACGAGCAGCCCTAGGCCGAGGGTGCGCAGCTCCGGGACGCGGTGCGCCGCCAGGATGCTCCCGAGCGCTTCCAGCGCGGAGGCGACCTCCTCCGGCCTCCTGCCGCGGGCCCTCAGCACCACCTGGAACTCCAGGAGGGCGGTGTCGGGCACCCTGAGCCCCTTGACCCTGAGGGCTCTCAGCGCCTTAGCGTGCCTGCCGTCCCTCGGGTTCATCGCGAAGAGGACCTCAGTGTCGGCGATGGGCACTGAGCAGCCACCTCTCAGCCTCCCCCTCCTCCCTCTCCTCGCTGTACGGCTCGCCGATGACCCCCTCCAGAACCCTGAAGGGGTCGGCGACGCGCTCGAGTATAAGCTTTCCATTCTCTATACGGATTCTGAGCAGGTCCCCCTCCCTCAGCCCCAGCTTCTCCCTCAACCGCTTCGGCACCACCACCGTGTACCTCCTCCCCACCCTGACAACCTCCGCCTCGCCCATACTCTCAGACAAGCATTTCTATCAGAATATTTAAGTTTGTCGGATGAAGGGGGCCCTTCCGGCGAGCGTGCGACTCCGCGGGCTCCACCGAGCCCCCTCGAGAACCCCGTCAGCTAGCGCCACCCCGCGCTATCTGGGGCTCCCGGCCGGAGCTGAGGCCACTTACGTAGTACTCGGTGCGCAGCTAAAGCGGCTTGCCGGCGCTCAGCCAGGCTGTGCCGCTGCGCGCGGCAGTGAGGAGGATCCTGCTCCTGCTGCCGTACATGCGCGCCACGAGGCTGCCCAGCTCCAGCGGGCTCCCGGCCTTTGAGGCCGCCTCGAGGAGCTCCGCGCGCCAGTCAACCCCCTCGCGCCACCGAGCCGCCCTGTTGTCCGCGAGCTGGAGGACGTAGTACAGCGGGAGAGACTTCGGGGCGTGCTCCGCGCTGGCGAGCTCCCTCTCCTCCTCCGGGGTCAGGGAGTACGCCTGCCTCGCTTTCACCTTGTCCACCAGGCTCTGCGCGAGCTCCGCCCACCTCTCCCCCTCCTCGCCGGCAGCCACGAGCCTCAGGGCGCTGCCCGCCAGCCCCCTTAGAGCCTCCAGCGCCTTGCCGCTCCGCTCGTGGAGCTTCACGGTTCTAGCCTTCACACTCAGCAGGGTGTAGTAGTCCCGTATGAGGTACTCGCTGGAAGAGAGGCTCTCCCACATCCGGTACTCGTGGTGGAGGAGCACGGCCTGCGCTATGACCGCGGCGAGGGGCTTGATCGAGCACACTTCCCCAGCCACGCGGAGTGCCACCGCTGCGGAGGAGATGTTGTGGAAGCTGTGGCCTTTCTCGACGTACCAACTGTTGAGCTTTCCAGCGTCGTGCAGGAGCGCCGCGGCCACCACGGCCTCCCCGCTCAGCCCGCGCCTCTCGAGGGCTGCCCTGAAGAGAGTGAAGAGCCTGAGCGCCTCCACCAGGGTCAGCGCCGTGTGGGCCGCCCAGCAGCCTGAGGGCTCGCCCCTCGCGCCCGCCCCCGCGGAGCTCTCCAGGAAGTACGAGGGGAGCGGCGGCTCCTCGCACCTCCCGGAGAGCGGGCAGCTCACGCCCAGGCTCGCTAGCGCCCTGCACTCACTCTTGGCTCTCCCGGGGCCGCCTCCACCCGTCACGGCTTAACCACCCCCAGCTCCTGCCCCGAGCTCGGGTCTACCTCGTAGAACGAGGGGTTCAGCAAGTAGAGGGTGCCCGGCGCCCGCAGTGCGACCTTCCCGCTCGCCGGCAGTTTCCGTGGTATCAGCTCGACCTCCCCGCCCGCCGCCTCCCTCAGCTTCAGCTCTACTACGAACTCGCTGCCGTTCGCGGAGTGGACCAAGCAGGAGGGGGGTCTGTCGTGCCTCGTGACCGAGATTCTGACTATGTTGTCCGCCAGCTCCTCAGCCTTCAACCTCACGCTGCGGCCGCCCATCGCTTCCACTGCTTCATGGCGCGGCAGTGCTCGCTCCCTGACACCCCCGCTCACCAGGGCCTCGTACTTCTCGCCCGTTAGGTAAAGGCACAGAACCTCAAACCCCAACCTCAGCAGGTGGCTCCCCTTGATGTCCTCCCGCACATCCCAGGAGAAGAGTAGGGCGGGGTACCTCTTGGAGACGATGTTCCTGACACCGTCCAGCAGGTGGCGAACCCTGTCCCTGAGCATATCGACGGCCTGCTTCGTATAAACCCCGTCGACCAGCGCCTGCGCCACACCGAGATCCAGTACCGAACGCTCGAGCTCGCGCTCCCTTCCCTGAATGAGCTCTCGGGTCTTCTCGAGGAGCTCGCTGGGGTACACGTGCACCCCTCCCCCCGGGTCCGTGTAGACGATGGCATAGCCGTCCGATTTCCGGGCGCACCTCCCCAGCCTCTGTATGAGGGAGTCTATCGGCGAGAGCTCGGTTACGAGCAGCCTCACGTCCAGGTCGAGCCCCGCCTCGACCACCTGCGTAGCTACGATGACCGCCCTGTGCGGCAGGGAGCCGCCGGCATCGCCCTCGAAGAGCCCCTCCACCCGCCGCCTGATCCCGCTGCGGATGCGCGAGTGGAGCAGCAGCGGCTGGGCGCCGAGGCCGCTCCTCAGGAGCTCCAGGTAGACCTGTACGGCCTTGCCCACGGTGTTCACGACGATGAGCGCCGGGTACGCGTCGTCCCCCCGCTCGCGCAGCAACCGCACCAGCTCCTCGCCGCCCGGGAGGGGTCCCCTGCGCAGCTCCACGCGGAGCCTACCCCGCTGGGGCCTGTCCTTCGCGTCAATCACGCACGCGTCCACGTTTGCCAGCGCCTTCGCCGTCTCCCGAACCTCCTCCAGGAGCACAGAGGGGATCGTGGCGCTCATGAGGATGACGTCCGCGCCGAACCTGAGGAGCGATTCTACGTGGTGCGGCAGCAGGCTCGGCCCGTACCAGTGGACGTCCTGCAGGAGCTGCACCTCGTCGAGTACGACCAGCGAGCCCGAGAGCTTGCTCGCGGGCAGGAGCACGTGGTACCCAGGGACTGCCGAGCCGTAGAAGGCGTACAGCAGCGTGTCGTACGTAGAGACGGCCACATCGCCCTCGAGGAAGGGGGAGGGGGCGAGCAGGTCGCCGTAGTTCCCCGTGACGGTGGCGAGCCCGGCGCCGCTCGCCGCGACCGCCTTCGAGAGCCTCTTGGCCATCGAGTACACGAGCGATCGCGTGGGGAGGGCGTAGACCAGCGAGAACCACGGCGAGGGGGGTGAGCGCAGCGCGTAGGCGAACGGCGCGAAGACGGCCTCGGTCTTCCCGGCGCCTGTCGGCGCCCTCAAGACGGTGAGGCGGCTCCCGCCCTCGAGGCTCTCCCAGAGCTTCTCGAAGAAGGAGTACCTCACCAGCTTCCTCCCGCGCCCCTCCACTATGCTCTGCACCACGGACCAGTACTTCTCCACGGCCTAGGCACCCAGCGCGAGGCTCGCCAGGCACTGGGCCAGGTTCCTGCCCGCCAGCCACCTCCCCTCGCTCGCGGAGTAAGCCTCCCTGAAGAAGTCGTAGAGGGTGCCTAGCCTCCGCGCTGTGAGGTAGTCGAAGAGCTTCTCGAGCGCAGAGACCGCTCCAGCCTGCAGGAGCCTCGGCAGAGCATCTTTCAGAGCCCCTCTGCACCTAAGCGGCTGCTCCCCGGTCTTCTCGGCTTCGATTTCCGATGCTTCCTCCAGCTGCACCAGCTCCGCGAGCGACGAAAGCAGGGCGTCCAGCTCGAAAGAGGAGTAGCCCCGCACCTGGACCGCTCTCGCGGTGTCAAAGCGGACGACGAAGGACCTCCAGGAGGCGCTCGAGCCGCTCATGTCCACGACGAGCCTGTCGTCTAGCCGAGTCGTGAAGATGCCGCTCAGCACTCTATCCGGTACCTCATCCGCCCTTACTCTCCTAAGCGCTTCATCCTCCGCTCCGCGCAATCTCTCAAAGTCATCAAGCAGCTTCCGCGCGACCTTCCCGCTGATCTCGCCTTCGAAACCTATCGTGGCGACTACGACTAGGGAGCGGAGGGCGACGCTCACGGTCCCTACGCCGAGGCCTATGAGCGCGATGGCGAAGCAGTAGGGGCACACGCTGTAGTCCTTCGTCCTGTACTTCACCTCCTTCGTCAGGTCCACCCGGTAGTACTTGCCGGCGTATGGCATGAGCGGGAGCTTGAGCAGCTTTCCCCTCCCCATCCTCCCCTCGCTTTGTGAGTGGCCGGGCTGAGAT
>JAGDWA010000070.1 GCA_023269735.1 Thermofilum sp. | reverse complement strand
GGCGATCGTGGTGAACGTGGAGGCGACGAAGGGCCTCCCGCCGCTCGAGAACCACACCGGCACGTCCAGGACGTAGGCGAGCTCCCTGACAGTGTCGAAGAGCCTGTCGAAGGGGGCCTGGCCCCTGGGTACGACGGCTATGCTGGCCACGTAGCCGCTCAGGCGGAGCGCGGCCCTGTAGGGCACTATGATGACCCTCGAGGCGCCCAAGTTCGGCGGCGTGGCGCCGGCCTGCGGCGAGACGGCTATGTCCTTCGCCAGCGTCTGGAAGAACATCGGGTCGGCGGGCATCGGGCTGTAGCCGTCGGCCTCCCTAAGCGCATCGATGGCCTCTGGGCTCTCGATTATGCCCGTCACCACGAACTCCTGCCCGAGGACGTAAATGGTGTCGCCCAGGCCGACGCTGAGGTTCCGGGCCAGCGCCCGCGAGATGACGGCGTAGTTCCCGTCGTCGGCCAGTATGCCGGCGCCGGCGGTGAAGTTCGACAGCAGGAGCCTGTACTCGCTCGCCGTGACTCCGACGATCGCCGACACCGTGCCGTTGCCCCTAGCGCTGGTGACCCTGAAGGCGACCTGCTGGAGGGCCCTGTCCACCGGCGGGTACACCCACGCCCTCGGCAGGACCTCGTAGCCGCCCCCCGCCAGGACCGAAACGACGTTGACGAGGCTGCCGCTCAGGGTGGCCGGTGGGACGCCCCTCCCGCCCTTGATCAGGATCTCGTCGAGGGACGCCCTGTACCCGTGCACGGCGACTGGTAGCGTGACCCTCGTGGGCATGAGCGAGGTGAAGGAGGTGAGGGCGGTGGCCATGGCGATTATCGTGGCGAGCATCAGCGCCGTGCGGAGCGGCCTCCTCCTGATGTACTCGCTGCCCATGGAGAAGGCCGTGACGGCCGTGTCGATCCTGCTGACCTCGCTCCTGTGCACGCCCAGCAGCCTGCGCTCGATCGCGCTCCTCAGCGCCTCGCTCTCCGAGCCGAGCATGATGAGCGTGACGACCAGTACGATCGTGATGAGCGAGCCCATGAGCCCCAGCGCGAGGTTGCTGACCACCGCGAACGCGGGGTGGATCAGCGAGAAGAGCCATATCAGGGCGGCCGCAACCGCGGTCATCGCGACGACCCTCCACACACCCTCGCGGTGGAGGAAGATCTTCTCAATGAAGAAGGCGGCGAAGGCGACCAGCGGGAACATGTAGAGCATGGAGCGCGCCGCGTCGTTGACCAGCGGCATCACGTCGCTGAGGTAGGCCTTGTATGCGTAGGCCCTCGCGACCAGCGCGTAAGCGTAGGCTTCGCTGTACCTCAGGCCCCTCAGCGCCGCCTCAGCCCTCTCCAGGTACTCGCGGGCCCTCGAGAGGGAGAAGTCGGCGCTGGGGCTGCCCACGTGCCTCTCCATGAAGGCCCTGTACCTGCCGTAGGAGATCAGGTAGAGGTCCCGCGCCGCGGCGAGCGCGGTCATCGTCACCCGCACGGCTCTCCCGGGCTCGCCGGTGAAGCCGCGCCCCTCGGTCGCCGCGCTGCTGGAGTTCGTGAGAACGAGGATGGGCACCATGGCGGCCCTCTCGCCCATGCCGTAGTAGCCGACGATGGAGAACGCCACACCCGGCTGGGCCCACGCCAGCGCCACCGGCTCCCAGCCGTTGTAGTAGAAGCCGTAGCTGAGGGGCAGGCTCTTGCTGTTGATGTCGTACACCATCAGGACGGCCGGGGCCTGCCTCCACCAGTCGAAGTAACCAGTCCTCGGGTCGGGCATGCTGGGGGTCGTCAGCGTGGAGGGGATGTCGACGTCGAAGAGCTCGACGGGCACGCACCTGGCTAGCGTCACCGTGACGTTCTCGTAGGGGTGGAGGATCTGGATCACCATGGGGAAGTTCTGCATGCCGAACTGCCCCAGGTCGGTCGCCATCACCACGCCGCCCGATCCGTCGAGGACCCAGCCCCTCACCATCCACCTGGAGAAGGGCACCACCGTGCCCCCGTAGGCGCCCCTGCCGGCGTGCGGCAGCCCGTAGACCGTGAAGCGCCCCTCACCGTCCGCCCTGACGATGATCTTGTTCAGCTTGTAGGTGGAGGTCACGAGCTGCAGCTCGACGAGGGCTCCGGGGACGGGGTCGTACCAGCCCCTGGTGAAGTTGTAGGTGACCGCCCGCCCGTAGATCACCGTGAAGCCCGGGTAGCCCCTCTCGGCGGCGAGGTCGTAGCGCGTCGGGATCACCATGCTCCTGCTGATCTGCCACTCGGTGTTGAGGAGCCTGACGACGATGTAAGCGGCGAGCTCGAGGTAGGGCCTGAGCGCGGTGACGTTCGCGTACCTCGAGTCGTCCAGCGGGGAGCCCACGTAGAGCCTGCCCGAGTGCCTGCTGACGATCGAGAAGGCCGGGATCCCGCTGATGGAGGCGGCCTCCGAGTCCAGCATGTAGGGGAAGGGCTCCGTGCCCCAGAACCCCAGGTAGTTGAAGAACGTGCTGACGAGGGCCCGGGGGTCATCGACGCCGAGGGCGCTCCTCGCGTACCTCCTCACCCCCTCCTCCTGCAGGATCCCCTGGACAGCCGACGCCACCCAGGAGAGCCTGGCGGGGAAGCCGCCGCTGTGGATCGAGTTCCCCCCGTAAGTGGTGAAGTAGCTGGCGTGCAGCAGCTGCAGCCCGTCGCCGTCGCTCGCGAACATGTCCAGGCCCACGAAGCCCCACACCGTCACCTTGCCGCCCACGACGTCCGCGTTGCGGAAGATCATGTGCTCCACGAACGCCCTGGCGCCCGCGAGGGCCTGCCAGTGGCCCGATAGGAACGCGACCCACACGGTGTAGCGAGGCGGGTGCTCCTTCAGGTAGCGCGCGAGCTCCAGCAGCAGGGCGGGGGCCAGGGCCTCGGCCCTGCTGCTGGCGAGGGCCGGCACGACGGACCACGAGTCGAAGTGCGCGGCGACCACCACCACGTCGCCCTCCGAGGCCCCCCTCACCACCGCCAACAGGTTCGTCGCCCTCACCTCCCTCCACTCGACCCGCGAGACCACCCTGACGCGCGTGGCCCGCCTCAGCACCTCCCAGCCGCTCCTCGACACGTAGAGCCGCGGGAAGTTCAGGGGCGTGTCGAGGAACTTCTTGTCGCACTCGAAGTACGTCGTGCTCTCCGGCTCAATGAAGATCACCGCCTTGGCCCCCAGCTTGGCTGCGTTCAGCCAGTTGTCCTGGGAGTTGAAGTCCATGGCGACGATGCTGCCGTTGACGACCTTCCCATCGAAGCTCCTCAGGTCGCCGCTGCCCACGTACACGAGCGGCCCCTCCAGCCCCTCCGGGGGCGTGGGGGAGGGGTTGACGCCGTTGGGGTAGAGGGCGTGGGCTTTCACCCTGGCCCTGAAGGGCTCGAGGGCCTCCACGTAGGCCTCGACCTCGTAGGGGACGAGGACGCTGTACGTGACGTTTACGACCCTCAGGCCCAGCGACGTTAGGTAGCCGTAGATGTAGTCCAGCGCCGCGTAGTAGCCGGGGTAGCCCGTCATCCTCGAGCCGAAGCTCGCCAGCTTAGCAGCGTGCTCGTCCACCCTGGTGAAGTTGAGCGGGAGGAGACCGGCGCCCCCGCCCTGGGGCTGCGCCGCCGCAGCGCAGGCTGCCAGAGCTAGCGCCAGCGCAGCCACCCACTGCAGCCTTACGCCCACGTCGCCCACCCCCCACCCCGCCTTTTAAGGCTATTCCGATGAAACACTTAAAAGAGGTCGTCGGGCAGGCCGCGCGTGTCCCTCGGCGGCGGGGAGCAGGCGGAGGGCTTCAGGCCGGGCCTCACGTGGAGGAGCGTCCTCGCCATGGTCCTCGCCGGCCTGATCTTCCTGCCGGCCTCCACGTACCTCTGGCTGGCGGTGGGGGCCGGCGCCAGCGTCGCGGCCACCTACGTGACTGTGATCCTGTTCAGCGCCCTGGCCAGGATCTACGGCACCAGCCTGACGAGGCAGGAGCTCTTTGTGATCTACGCGGTGGTCGGCGGCATCGGAGGGGCGATGCCGGTCTTCTACTGGCTCGTCTTCAGGAGCTACTTCGTCAACAACCCCCTAAGCCTCGAGTTCAAGATCGGCGGGACCCCCGTCAGGGACTTCGTGCCCTACTGGATGTCACCGCCACCATCCTCGCCGGTCCACGCCCTGCGCACCCTCCTCCACCCCGACTGGCTGCCCGCGATCGCCGTGACCGTGACCTTCGCCAGCCTGGGCCTCCTCGCGGAGGTCTCGCTGGGCATCCTGCTCTCCTACCTCTACATCGAGGTGGAGCCGCTACCCTTCCCCCTCGCCCAGGTGGACGCGTCGATCGTCAACACGCTCTACGAGAGAGAGCAGGAGCCCATGCTCCACTTCTTCACGGCGATGATCGGGGGCGCCGTCTACGGCACACTCCTCTACCTGGTCCCCATCGTCCTCGGGCCGCAGGCCGCCGTCGTACCCTACCCGTGGATCGACCTGACCCCCTACACCCAGTTCTACCTGCCGGGCGCGGCGATAGGCATCGCGACCGACCCCACCGGCTTCCTCTACGGCATGCTTCTCCCGCCCTCCGTGACCTTCTCGCTGATGCTCGGCTCGCTGGCGACCTGGGTCTTCGGCAACACCCTGACGCTGACTGTGTTCAGGGGCTTCAGCCCCGAGTGGGTCAGGGAGTACACGCCGGGCATGAGCATCTTCCTGATCTACCAGAGGGCCACGCTGCGCCTCTGGCTGTCCACCTTCATGGGGATCAGCTTCGGCCTGGCGCTGTTCATAGTCGCGGTCACTTGGCGCAGGATAGCCGCCTCCTTCCGGG
The DNA here is from genome assembly GCA_023269735.1 of Thermofilum sp. GTDB lineage: Archaea > Thermoproteota > Thermoprotei > Thermofilales > Thermofilaceae > JANXEW01. The sequence continues at coordinate 480 of JAGDWA010000070.1, read as the reverse complement.
CCCTTGCCAGGCTGAGCGGGGCGAGGAGGGAGCTCGGCTACCCCCCGGCCCAGCTGCTGCTGGCCCTCTTCCTGGCTTCGACGCTGTCCAGCGTGGCGATCTACTACCTCCTCGTCCCTGGGATCCCGCTGTGGCTGCCGCCCCTCGCCAGCGTGGGGCTGAGCCTCGTGATGGGCCTCGTGGGGGCTCGCGTCTACGGCGAGCTGGGCCTGGCCCCCTCGCCGGACTTCATCTACAACATGTGGAAGGCCGCGGTGTACTTCAGCCCCTACAAGGGCTACGCCGGCTGGATCTTCACGCCCGTGATCGCCGGCTTCGCGACCCCGTGGTACGTGAGCGCGACCAAGGTCGCCTACCTCACCAGGACGAGGCCGATCGACTACTACAAGGCGGTCGCTGTGGCCTTCGTGATCACGACAACCCTCGGCCTGGTCTTCATGGACTTCTTCTGGAGGATGGCCCCCATACCCTCCTTCGTCT
>JAGDWA010000127.1 GCA_023269735.1 Thermofilum sp. | reverse complement strand
GTACACCTCGACGGTCGAGGGGTCCACGGACCTCTGGTCCCTCGACCTGGAGAAGGGCGGGGTTGCGCGCCTGACGAGCGGCGGGGTGCACACGGTCGCGCGCCCGCGGCCCGAGTCGGGCTACGTGGTGTACACGAGGGACGTGAGCGGGGGCAGGGAGCTTCAGAGGGTGTACGCGGTGAGCGCCTCGGGCGGCGAGCACATCGAGCTCGGCCCCCCCGAGCCCAGGCGGGTCCTGGGCCTCGCCTTCGACGGGGAGCGGGTCGCGCTGGCGGCGGCCGGCGAGGGGGTGGAGCTCTGGCTCCTCGACCTGGGCGGGGGCGCGGAGAGACTGCACTCGGTCCGGGGGATGGCATGGGTGACGGACTTCCGCGACGGGCTGGTCGTCGGGCAGGGGGTGCTCAGGGGTGACCCCAGGGCCTACGAGCTCTTCATCTACGACCTGGCCGAGGGCAAGCTCGAGGTCTACACGCCCAGGGAGGGCTCGGTCAACAAGAGGCCGGTGACGCGGGCCGGCAGGGTGCTCTTCGCTACCAACGCGTTCGGGGGCGAGCGGCTGGCCGTCTACGACCCTGCCGCCCGGGGGCTGGAGCTGGTGGCTTTCAGCGGCGGCGACCTGGAGAGGTACGGGCCGGTCGAGTACCTCGACTTCGGGTGGGACGGGGGCGGGAGGGTCTGGGCGGTCGGCAAGCGCGAAGGGCGCTCGAGGCTCTTCGTCGACGGCGTGGAGCTGCCGACGCCTGAGGGGCTGGTCGTGAACGCCGAGGTCGCCGGCCCGAGGGCCTACGTTACCCACACCTCGCTCACGACGCCGCCCAGGGTGCTGGAGGTCGAGCGGGGCGGGTGGAGGGTCCTGCTGGGCTCCGAGCTGCCGGAGCGGGTCCGCTCGAGATTCGGCCGCTCCTACATGGTCAGGGTGAGGTCGCCCGACGGCCTCGAGGTCCCCACGTTCGTCGTCGAGAGCGCCGCCGCCCCGAAGCCGGGGCCCACCGTCGTCTACGTCCACGGCGGCCCCTGGAGCGAGGTGGCCGACGCCTGGAGCAGGTTCGTAGCGGCCCTCGTCGTCTCCGGCTACCACGTCGTGGCCCCCAACTTCCGCGGCTCGACGGGCTACGGCGAGGAGTTCAGGGCGCTGGACGTGGGCGACCCGGGCGGCGGAGACCTAGAGGACGTGGTGGCCGCGGCGGAGTGGGCCAGGGGCCAGGGCCTCGCCTCGAGGGTGGCGATCATGGGCTACAGCTACGGCGGCTTCATGGCCTTCCTCGCCACCGTGAAGAGGCCGGGGGCCTTCGACGCGGCCGTCGCGGGCGCCGGCGTCGTCGACTGGGAGGAGATGTACGAGCTGAGCGACGCCTTCTTCAGGAGCTTCATCGAAGTGCTGTTCGCCGGCAAGCGCGAGCTCTGGAGGGACCGCTCGGCCATCCACTTCGCCGAGAACCTGAGGGCGCCGATCTGCATCATCCACCCCCAGAACGACTCGAGGACCCCGCTCAGGCCCGTGCTGCGGTACGTCTGGAGGCTGATGGAGCTGGGGAAGACCTTCGAAGTCCACGTGATCCCGGACGCGGGCCACGCGATAGTGAGGCTCGACGACGCGCTGAAGCTGGTGGTGCCGGCGGTCACCTTCCTGGACAGGTACCTGCGGTAGAGCGAGCCCCCCTCCGGCGGCGCCCCACCGCTCGAGCGGTGGGCGATAGCTTTACGCAGCCCGCATGGCTGCTCCCGTGGGAGGCGTGAGGTACGTGGTCGTGGTTGACGACCGTGGGAGGATGCTCCTGCCGGCGGACCTGAGGAGGAGGCTGGGGCTTAGGAGGGGCCACAGGCTCGTCCTGAGGGTGGCGGAGGACGGGCGGCTCGAGCTGCTCCCCCTGGAGAGGGAGCTGGAGAGGGTCTCCGAGGTCTTCAGGAGGAGGTTCGCGGGCTGGAGGGAGGAGGACCACGAGGCGACAGCCGCCCTCCTCGGCGCGGTGGGCGGGGGTGGAGATCGTTGACACTGTCTACCTGGTCGCCCTCCTGAACCCCGATGACCCCAGGCACGACGAGGCCGTCGAGGTTCTCGGTGGCCCTTGGCTGGTCCTCGCGGAGGTGGTCCCCAGCGAGCTCGTTGAGGCCCTGACCCCGCGCGACTTCGCCGTGGCGGTGGAGCTTCACGAGGTGGGGGGTCTCGACTACTTCGACGCGCTGGTGGCGGCCCAGTGCGTGGTGAGGGGGGCGAGGCCGCTCACGACGGACTCCGCCATCCTGAGGGCCGTCGAGGGGGCGCGGAGGGGCCGGTAGCGCGGGGTCAGCCGCGTCACCACCGCTCACCGATCGCCGGAAAGCTGGTCATCACCCCTCTTCGGTGGGATAGGGGGCGGAAAAGCCTTGCCGCCAAGCTTTTACCCGCAGCCGCCCACCCGACCCGGTGATGAGCAGAGACCTCGCGGACCCGTGACGAGTCTCCCGTCACTGACCTCGCCCTCCGAGCTGGGCAGCTTGGAGGTCGGCGCCCGCCCGGGCCGTGTGTGCGTGCTCACGCTGAGCGGCGGCTGCAAACGCTCTTCAGCTGCTCCAGCACCTCGCTTAGCGGCACCAGCTCTTCCTCCTCCACGTTCACCGTGTAGACCTCAACGTTCAGCTTGTGCTCCCTCCGGTAGTGCTTTTTCACCTCCAGGAGCTCGCGCGCGAAGAGGAGCGCGTGCAGGGGCTGGACGACGATACGCACCTCGCAGTCCCGCGGGCCGCCCACGTACCTGTCCAGAGTCCTCTTGAGCTTCTCCACGGGATCCCCGACGCCGTAGAACGTCTCGATCTCGGCGTACACGACCCTTCCGTCGGGGCGCCTCGCGCACACGTCGGCTCTCGCGTCAGCCCACGCCCACTCCAGCCCGCACTCCGTATCGACCCCTTTGCTCACGACCTTCGGTATCTCCTCCTCACCCTTAGCTCCCAGCTCCCTCGCCAGTACCCTAGTAACCAGCAGCTTCAGCCTCCTGTGCTCATCTCCCTCACCCTCCTGGAATCTCATCATTAGCCTCAGCCGTAAGTTCTCATCCCAGATTATATCAAGAACCTCATAGAACCTCTTCTTTGCTTCTCCGAACGCTTCATCGTAGCTTCCCCCGCGCAGGCCGAGGTGGCTTACGCCCCAGCACAGCGCCGCAAGCTTAACCCTGGACTCCGCGTCGAGGGTCGGCACCTCAACTATGCGGGCGCCGGGCAGGCGGGGACCCAGCTCAGCTTCAAGGCGTTTTGCGAAAGCCTCGGCCAAGTCCCCTCTCACATGAAATATGATGAACCCGAAGTCCTGGGAGAAGAGCTCGCTGAGCCGGTCTCGTAACGCGCTCCAATTGACGCCGGCGAGGTCCCTCGCCTTTCGCAGGGGGCTCAGCAGCTCGCACTTCTCGTCGTCAACGACGAACAGCCTGCGGCCCGCCCTCAGCTCCCTCTCCACCTCCTCCTTAGACCCGCTCGAAACCCAGTAGGGCTCCGGGTTGCCCCCAGCAACGACCCTGTACAGCTCCCTGCACAGGAGCGCGAGGGAGAAGACGAACCTGTCATCCTGAGGTTTCGGCAGGATCAACACCACGGGCCCACCTTTGCTTACGCCGCCAGCGAGGCCAAATGTAATTTCTTTCAGGAACCCCTCCACCTCCTTCAGCAGCCGCTCCTCGCCGGAATCGGCACCGGCTACCTCCGTCTCCCCTTTCACGCCCTCGCTAACCTCGCTAAAGGGGCCTGGGCCGGTTTTGACCGCGGCGTCGACCGTGATGTTCAACGGAGGCATCGAGAGGGGGGACAAGTAGGGTACTGCGACAACAACTGGCCTTACGGGATGCTCTACCGAGCTACTCACGCGCAGGGATACCTGTGGCGGTCGCTCAAGAGTGAAGGTCACTAACCTCACCCCGGTCCCCTCCGCCATGCCGACCTTGACCCCGCTTTCGCACTCGATTGAGAGGCGCGGCATCTGAGCCGGGAGCAGAGCCGGCACTGCGATCTTCGCCACTACTTCCTGGGCCACATCGACCTTGGCCTCCACTGCTATGTTCAGCCTGGGCGCCTCATCGAACGCGAGCGAAGGGATCGCATCGGGGGGAGGGGGCCCAGGAATCGGGCGCGCGCCTTTTCCCGATCCCTCGCCGGCGCCCCCCTCTCTTCTCGCTTCAATTTTTTGATCCTTTTCCTTTCTTGTTGGTACCCTCTTCACCTCAAGCTCTTCGTCCAAAGCCCCCATCACTACCGCCCGTAAAATATGAACACCCACTCGTCACCCCGCCGCTCCATCGTCGCGATTCCGAGGTACATCTGGGGGGCCATGAACCTCAGCAAGCTCGGCAGATCGTACTTGTCCACTGTCAGCCCCCTTATATGCCCGGAGAAGAAACGACAGGGTACCGGCGGGGCTCCCCCCCAAAGTTCTTTTAGCGCATAATAGCTGACATCATATGTGTCATACGTAGATAAGGGGACTTTAATATCTAAGACGGAGAGAGCCGATAAGCATCTTGCCACATACTTCGCGGGCTCAGAATCCAAGAGAACGCCGTAGGGCTCCAGGACTTTCTTTTTCGCTAATAGATCCTCTAGCTCCCAACACCGACAGACCAAGTCTATTAGCGCCTCGCCCAAGCCACCTAGCTTGTAGCCCATGACCGTGAAATTCCTCTTTACGTCTTCCCTGGGGGCGTCGGGAGCAAAGTGCTCGGTCCAGCCCATCACCTCCTCCAGAAACCTCAGGCTATCCTTGCTGTAGGCTCTCGTGAAGTAGAACCACGGGATCCTGCGCAAGCTCACGACCCTGAAGAAGTCCTCATTATAGTTTGGGGATATGGACAGAATCTTCTCCAGTAGCTCCTTAAAGATTACAACTCCGTCCTCTCCTTCTTCCAACCTTCCTTCGTAAGGGGGCTTGAGCATATCGTGCATATCTGACAGAGTTCTACCCTCGATGGGATAATCGTTGCCGAGGAGGTTGGCAGCGGTTGCCATTACGTTCCGTGCGGCAGAAACTATTTCTTCCGTGTAATACCTGTACCCTTTTTCCACAACGACACTTAGGCCGATGCCAGCTTCCTCCAAGTCCATGCCAGCGTTCATACGAGCTCTCAGCTCGTTCAAGTTGAATTCAACGCCGTAGATGTTTCGGTAAAAGAGGGCCAGGGAGTTAGGCGCGAACTCGAAGTCGGGTCTCAAGCCGCCTAGGAGCACTTTCCTGTACTTCTCCTCCCTCAGCAGCTCCCCCAGATCCCTCCCCTCGAGCTCCTCCTTCAGCACCTCACAGAAGCCTAGGAAGCGGGCAGCCGCGAGCCCCACC
>JAGDWA010000124.1 GCA_023269735.1 Thermofilum sp. | reverse complement strand
CCGCAGCACCCTCGTGGAGAGGGCGAGGGCCAGGGCGGAGCAGCTGCTCAGGGAGCACGACGTCGAGCCGCTGGACAGGGACGTGGAGAGGGAGCTGGAGCGCCGCCTGAAGGCAATCCTCGAGCGGGCCAGGGGGGCGGCATGAGGCCCGGTCAGCCACCGTGAGGGTCGTCACCGCTCCGCAAGAGCCTAAATCATCACCCCCCTCCTCAGCGGGGGTGGGGCAGATTAAGCTGCGCCGGTGGGGGGCAAAAACCTAAAAGACGCCGGCGCACCCTACCCGCGCGGCTCGGGGCCGTAGTCTAGCCTGGTAGGATGCCAGCCTGGGGGCGTACCCCGAGGTGCGAGCCGGACCGCTGGTGAACCCGGGTTCAAATCCCGGCGGCCCCACCACCGCGCCCCGCTACTGCTTGCCCTCGGGCTCCACGACGACCGCGGTGCCTGTCGCCGTCACCACGATGAAGCCCTCCAGCACCTCGGAGGTCTCGAAGTCGATGCCCACCACCGCGTTCGCGCCCCTCGCCTCGGCCTCGCGCACCAGGTCCTGGAGGGCCTCGTCCCTGGCCTTCTTCAGCTCCGCGATGTACGACTCGCTACGGCCCCCGACTAGGGCCTCCAGGCCCGCGAGGAGGCGCCCCAGGGCGCCCCTCGTCCTGATGCTCATCCCCGTCACGATGCCCAGGACCTTGACCACCCTGTAGCCGGGGATCGCCGGCGTGGTCGCGAGTAGCACGGGCCCACCGCATCCCCCGCCGGCCCCACCAATTAACCGTGGCGGCCTCAGCCAAGAGTGGGCTCTTCACAGCTCGACCATCCCCCGATCATCACGGGCCGCCCGCAGGCCCCCCGCTGGGCGGTGCCAGCGCTCGAAAAAGGGTGGCTAGGTGCCGTTAATACTTTGGGCTCTTCAGGAGGAGCGTCTTGACCTCGAAGGGCCTCAGGCTCAGCCTCAGGCGCGAGCCCCTGCCGATCGGCCTCGCGTCCTCCTCCAGCAGGTTGACCTCGTACGCCTCGACCTCCTCGGCCAGGTTGACCACCGTGTCCCGCGCCCTGCCCTCGACTTCGTAGAGCCGGACCACGAGCCCGCTGCCGTCCTCGCTGAGCTTGATGGCCTCCACGATCACCCCGGGCTGCGCCTCGAGCAGGCTGGCCCTCGGCGGCAGGCTGCCGCCCTCGCTCCCCTTCTCGACCGCCCTCAGCCCGGCCCAGACCTCGTAGGCCCTCTCGTAGACCCTTCCCGACCTGTAGTCGCCGGGGTGCGGGTAGAGGTAGTACACGATCTCGTGGCGCCCGAGGTCCGACCACGGGTTGGGGTGTATCGGCGACTTAAGGAGGCTGAGCCCCACCCTCGAGCCCCTCGCGCTGTACCCGTGCCTCGTCGGCGCGATGATGGCCACGCCCCGCTCCCCGTCGGAGAGGTCCACCCACCTGAGCGCGGGCACCTCGTACTTCGCCTCGTCCCACCTGTCCTTCGGCACGGTCCTCCGCTCCACGACCCCGAAGGGCACCTCGTAGTGCGCGACCTCGCTCCTGACCGAGAACTCGAACCAGGCCTTCAGCAGGTAGCACTTCTCGCGCCAGTTGACCCACGTGCGGAACTCCACGAGCCTCGAGCCCTTGTACACCGTGACCCTCTGCCTGATCGTCGAGTCGCGGAAGCGCAACTCGTACTCAGCGGCGGCAGCGACCGGTCCGCTGAGGACGACCCTCGGGCCCTCGACCACCTGGGGCGCGTGGCCTGGCGACTCAACGGTGGAGCGGTCGACGTCCCAGGCGTCGAAGTTCCCGGGCTTGTCCGGGTGGACCCTCAGCACGTTGCTGGGGGCGGCCAGCAGCTCGCTGGCCAGCTGCTTGTCGTAGAGCGAGAGGAGGCTGCCGTCCTCGCCGATGACAACCCTCACCACCTCGTTCTCCAGCACGACCCTCCCGCCCTCCACTCGCGCGCTCGCCCCGGCCGCGGGCTCGGATGGGGCGCTGGGCAGGAGGGCCGTGTAGCCCGTCGCGGGGACCTCGACGAGGGCCAGCAGCCTGCCCCCGACCCGCTGGGCCTCAACGGGCCTCCCGTCGGGGTAGGCGTAGCCGCCGCCCGGCAGCTCGACGGGCAGCTTCACGGGCCAGGGGAGGGAGTTGAAGACCACGACGCTCCCCTTGGGGGCGCTGACGCGGTCGGCGATGGCCCCCAGGGCCCTGCCCGCCACCGCCTCCAGCGCCGCTATCGCCTCCTCCATGTCCCGGTACGCCTCCACGTAGGCCTCGTAGTTCGCGGAGCCCGGCAGCACGTCGTGGAACTGGCAGCGCAGGATCCTCTCCCAGGCCCCCCTCAGCTCGCCGGCCGGGTAGCTGAGCAGGCCCATCGAGTGGGCGACGGCAGCCGCCATCTCGGCCCAGCGCGCCGAGCACTCCGCCCTGGCCATCAGCTCCTTCATCCTCGCGTTCGTCGTGTAGACGCCGCGGTGGAACTCGTTGTAGATCTCGCCCCTCCACCTCGGGAGCCTGTCCTTGACCCTCAGCAGCTCCTCGACGTACTCGCCCTCGCTGGGCGCCTCGACGGGCTCGGGCACGCCGGGCAGGTTGCGGATCACCCTCAGCCTCTCCAGCATGAAGAACGTGGGGCCGCCGCCCCCGTCGCCGAAGCCGTAGGAGTGGACTGCGGGCGCGACGTCCTTCTGCTTGTACCTCTCCCAGAGCCCCACCAGCTCGGAGGTCGTGAGGACACCGTTGTACGTGGACACGATCACGTGGGCCACGACCTCGCTGCCGTCGAGGCCCTCCCAGACGAACGCGTGGTAGGGGAACTCGTTGGTGTCGTTCCACATCACCTTGTGCGTGACGAAGACCTCGATGCCCGCCTTCCTCATCAGCTGGGGCAGCTGGGCGGTGAAGCCGAAGGAGTCGGGGAGCCAGCCGACCCTGCTCCTCACACCGAACTTCTCTGCGAAGTAGCGCTGCCCGTACAGGAACTGCCTGGCCAGCGACTCCCCCGTCACGAGCTGGGTGTCGGACTCGACCCACATCCCGCCTATCGGCAGCCAGCGCCCCTCCCTGACGAGCCTCTTGACCTCCTCGAAGAGCTCGGGCTCCTGCTCCTCCAGCCACTTGTAGTTCTGGGCCCCGCTCTGGACGAAGGTGAAGCGGTAGCCCAGCCTGGCGAGGCCGGCGACGGTGGCGAAGGTCCTCACCACCTTCCTCCTCGTCTCGCTGAAGGGCCAGAGCCAGGCGGTGTCGATGTGGGCGTGGCCGAAGAGGTACACCCTGCCGGGCGGCTGGCCCCTGGGCAGCGCGGCCTTCACCCGCTCCACCGCCTCCCGGACCTCCTTGATGCTGGGCCTGGGCGTGTCGGGGAGCTCGCCCCTCGCGACTCTGAGGCCGTAGACGTTGGCGATGTACGAGAGGTCCCAGCGCAGGCCCCTGTAGTCCGGCGACCCCTCCGGCAGGAGGGCCCCGAAGAGCAGCCTCTGGAGCGCGTAGGCCTGCAGCACGCTGGGCGTCACCTCGACCTCCGCGACCGCCCTAGCGATCTGCTGCATCAGCTCCGGCTTGCGGCGGGCCACGTTCATCGCGTCGAGCAGCGAGAGGGCGAGGTGGAAGCCCTCCCACAGCACGGCCACAAGGCTCGAGCCCGCGAAGGCGAAGAAGAGCGGGCTCTCGCCGAAGAGCCTGCGCGCCGTCGCCTCGAGCCTCACGGTGCGGTCGCCCGGCTCCAGGACCGCTATCTTGTGCTGCTCGTCGACCCCCTGGTGCGGCCTCCCGTCCACCCTGAGCAGGCCGTTGCCGCTGATGTCGAGCCTCAGCAGCCACCTGCCCCCCTCGTAGGCCGGCAGCGAGAACCGGTTCTCGAAGGTGAGGACGTCGTCGGGGCGGACCTCGGCGAAGAAGGGGAGCTTAACCCACTGGCCGTCCTTCAGCCAGGAGTCTACGATCCTCAGGTCCAGGACCGTCGAGGCGAGGAGGTCGAAGAGGCGCCTATCGACCTCCTGGGGGGTGAGGTCCGCCACGCGGCGCCCCGCCTGAGGCCGATATTAATCCCTTGCTACGGCGGCGTCGGCACCTTCTCCCCCTCGGGCGGCCTCCACTGCCTGGTGAGCTCCGCCAGCCTGCGCAGAGCCCAGGGGGCCCTCGCCCTCCGGGTCAGCTCCCCCAGGATCGAGAGGAGCTCGTCGTAGGTCCTCCTGTCGACCGGGAAGGGCACGCCGTCCTTGCCACCGACCGCGTAGGCGAACTTGAAGGGGTCGACGGGGTGGGTGACCGGGTCTCTCCACGAGGGCGGCGTCTCGTAGACCAGCTCCGCGACGAGGGCCAGGGCCCTCACCGTGCTGGGGCCGAGGCCCCTGACGCCCAGCAGCTCCTCGTAGCTGCGGACGTCGAGCTCCCTAGCGGCGTCCAGCGCGCCCCTGCTGACCGAGACCCCGCCCAGCCTGAGGTAGCGGCCGACGGCATCCCTTGCCCGCTCGGGCGGGTAGGGGGCGTAGTACGCGAGGGGCTGGAAGCCCTGCGCCACCGCGAGCGCCTGCTTGACCAGCCCCTCCACCCTGCGGCCCCCCTCCTTCGCCAGGTCGACGAGCAGCCTCTGGTGCTCCTCGATCCCCGCGTCCACGGTGTTCAGCGCGAAGCCCGCGACGCCGCTGACGCCCCTGTGCGGGGTCACCACGAAGCTGCGGAGCCCCTCGGAGAACCAGTGGTAGCGGCGCGCCAACCTCTCGCGCGCGTTCATCCCCTGCTGGACGACGGCCCACCTCCCCTCGAAGTCGACGAAGAAGGCGTGGTGGTAGAGCTGGTAGCCGGCCTGGAGGCCGGCGCTGTCGACCTTCGCCACCATGTACGAGGCCCTGACCAGCTCCTCGGCGTCGAGGCCCGCCCGCTCTGCCACCCTCCTCAGCTCCTCGGGGGTCCTCAGGCTGGCGTCGCCCTTCCCGCCCGCCACGCACACCCCCAGGTCGAGCCTGGAGAGGGCCTCCTTCAGCACGGCCGTCGTCACGGTCGTGGAGCCGGAGGAGTCCCAATCCATCCCGATCAGGTTGCTCAGGGCCTGAAACCAGACGGGGTCGGCGACCCTCTCGAGGAAGCCGCGCGTCCCGTACTCCTCGACCACCAGCTCCACGACGATCCCAGCTAGCTCCTTCATCCGCGCGATCAGCCAGGGGGGCACGCCTCCCCCGTGGAGCGGCAGCTCCGCGACCCCTACCCGCACTGCGGGCTGCTTCGCGCAAGCGCTTTAAAACCAATCGGTGAGGCACCCGCGGCGGTAAAGCATAAAAGCTGGGAGCCGAGCCCTCCGCGGGCCCGTGGTCTAGCGGTTAGGACGCCCTGGCCGCGGGCCG
>JAGDWA010000128.1 GCA_023269735.1 Thermofilum sp. | reverse complement strand
CAGCCCGGGGTCGCCCTCCACCACGATGACAGGGATGCCCCACCCCTCAAGCCCGCCCAGTGCGCCCGGCAGCCCCCCATCCCTCACCAGTGCGGCGAACTCGCCGCCCGTGAGGCGCTCCACGCGGAAGGGGCCCACCGCGTAGTCGGCTCCGGCCTCCTCGAAGCGCACCGGTGCGCCGAGCTTCTGCAGGAGCTCCGGGACCCCGCTGCCCCTCTCCCCCGGCCTCACCACCACCGCGGTCTCGGCGCTCACGCCTAGGAAGGGGGGTTGGGGAGCTTATTCGTAGCGCCAGCCGCCCAGGCCCGCAGCTTTATTGGGTCCGAGGCCCCCTCCCTACGTGCTCTACAAGCCCGATTGGGCGGAGGCCAGGGAGGAGTTCAGGGCGTGGTGGGAGGGGGAGGTCAGGAGGCCCCTGCTGCAGGTCGCCGCGCCCCTCGACCCGCGCCAGCCGCCCTACGACGGCTGGGACTTCTGCCGCTTCCCCGACGAGCCGGCGGAGGCCGTCAGGAGGTTCGAGGAGTGGTGCGCGCACACGTACTTCGGCGGCCTGGCCTACCCGAACCTCTGGATCAACTTCGGTCCCGGCGTCCTCTCCGCCTTCCTGGGGGCGACACCGGTCTTCGACGGGAGGACCGTCTGGTTCGGCAACCAGAGGGGCAGGGGCCCCCTCTCCCTGAGGGAGATAGCGGCCGCAGAGCTGGACCGGGGCTGCGTGTGGTGGAGGAGGGTGGTGAACGCGACGAGGGCCGCGCTGGAGGCCCACCGGGGGAGGTTCGTGGTGGGGATGACCGACATCGGCGGCGTCCTGGACGTGGTGGCGGCGCTGCGCGGCACCGTGGAGGTGCTGAGGGACATGTACAGGGACCCCGCGGGCCTGCTCAGCGCTATCGAGAACGTGACGGAGCTCTGGCACGAGGTCTACGACGAGCTGCACCGCCTGATGGTCGAGCACGGCCACGAGGGGACGTCCGCCTGGATGGGACTCTGGTCGCCGGGCAGGTGGTACCCCCTCCAGTGCGACATCGCGTACATGCTCCCGCCGCACAAGTTCGAGGAGCTCGTCGCGCCCCACCTCCGCGAGCAGTGCGAGCGGCTCGACCACCCGGTCTACCACTGGGACGGGCCGGGGCAGCTCGCCCACGCGCCCTCGCTGCTCAAGCTCGGCTTCGTTGCGCTGCAGTGGGTGCCTGGCGCGCAGGAGGAGCTCTCGGGCAACGACTGCGGCTCGCCCAAGTGGTACTCGCTCTACCGGCGCGTCCTGGGGGCGGGGAAGGGGTTGGTGCTCCACATGCCCCCCTGGCGCGTCGAGGGATTCCTCAAGGCCTTTCCCGAGGGGCGGATCATCGTGCAGACCTGGGCCCCCTCGGCCGGCGAGGCCGAGAGGCTGCTCGCGCTGGCGGGCCAGCGTTCAGGCCCCTGAACGGCCCCGTTCAGGCGCCTAGCCATATAGCGGCGCCCCGCGCTCGGGGTCCGGTGGGAGGGTGGGGAGGAGGTTTATCACCCTGGCCGCGCTAGCGGCCCTGGTGCTCCTGCAGGTGACGTCCGCCTGCTACAGCCCGGCGGACCCCTACGCCGTCGAGGTGGTCCTCAACAAGCCCGGCGTCAGCTACGACCTAAGCCGCCTGAGGGGCGCCGCGGAGGTCGAGTACGCCGGCGCCAGAGCCTACGCCTACCGCAGCCACTACGACGGCAGGCTGGTGGTCCTGCTCTCGGAGCAGGAGCTGCTGGGCGGGCGCTACCTGAGCGTCCGGCTCCAGGTGCCGGTCAGGGAGGCGGCCGCCGTCTACGTGTGCAGGGTGCCCGTCGCCCGCTGCAGCCGGGAGGTCGAGATAGGCAGGGTGCTGGAGGTGGGGGCCGGCTCGGGGAGCGCGACGCTCGACCTCGGGGTGGTCACCCTGCCCACCGCCTTCTACGTCTTCAGGCTGGTGCTGGCGTACAGGGTCGAGGGCAACGCGAGCCTCGTCGTTGGCGGCGAGCTGAGGCTGGAGGGCGACGCGCGCTCCTACCGCGTCGGCATGCCCTGCCTCATCAGCCACGGAACCTCCTGCGCCAGGGTGATGGTGCTGATACCCGGCTTCGACGTCCCGCTGCGGGTGGAGGAGGGGGCCTACAGGGCCAGCCTGACCCTGAGCTGGACGTCCACGGGGAGGGCCACCATCATCGTCGAGAGGCTCCGGGCGATCTGCTGGTGGGAGGTCCTGCCGCAGCCCCTGCCGCGGGGCTGGTCGCTGAGGCAGGACGGGGTCCTGGTGGGCAGTGTGGACGGGGTGCAGGTCTTCGTCAACCTCGTTGAGGGGACGTGCAGGGTCGTGGTCCCCGGCGGCGGGGCGCCACCGCCCGAGGCGGTCAGCGAGCTGGAGAGGCTGCTCGGCGGCGCGCGGGTCAGCCTGGAGTACGCGGGTGCGGAAGGAGGGGTGAGGCCCGCCGTCGAGGTCAGCGAGGGGGAGGTCAGGGCCGCCCTGAGGGGTGAGCTCGAGTGGCTGGTGAAGAGCGGGGTGGTGAGGGGTCTCAGCGGCGAGGACATCGCGTCGATAGCAGCAGCCGCGAGGCTCGGCTCCGCCGGCTGGAGCGGGAGGCTCGTCTTCTACAGCGGGAGCTGGGTCCCGTACAGCAGCGTCCCCGGCGCGGCTCAGGCGAGGTGCGCCGCGGGCGTGCCCGAGGTGTTCAGGTCGGAGAGCCCGGCCCTCAGGCAGCTCGGGCAGGCTGAGGCCGCGCCGCAGCCGAAGCCCCCGAGCGAGCCGCCGGGCGGCCCGCTGGGCGCGCTGGCGGTCAGCGCGGCGGTAGCGCTCGGGGTCGCCGCGCTGGTGAGGGCGGCCGTCAGGAGGGCGATCGCCCGCTGAGCCCCGGTGGTCGGCTTGGCGAGGGCGGTCGAGGTCAGCGGCCGCCTCGCCCGCGTCTACTTCGTCCTGCTCAGCAGCGGCAGGCCCCTCGGCGTGAGGGAGGTCCAGAGGATGGCGGGCCTCAGCAGCCCGAGCTCCGCCAAGCACTACCTCGAGAGGCTCGTGGACCTCGGGCTGGCGGAGCGGCTTCCGGAGGGCTACGTGGCGAAGATGAGCGGCAGCTCGCTGATGTCCGTCTACATCGGCCTGCTCGGCAGCGTGGTCCCGAGGCTCGTGCCCTACGCCGCCTTCAGCACCACCCTGCTCGCGGTCTACAGCCTCTTGGCGAGGCCGGCCCCCGATGCCATCCTCCTCGCCGCCGTCCCGACCGCGCTCCTCTGGCTCGAGGGGGTCCGCCTGCTGCTGCTCGCGAGAAGGCTCGTCAGGGGGGCTGGGCGGGAAAGCGAGATAAGCCGGCCGGAGCACGGCGGCCCGTGAGGGTCGAGGGCCTCCGGGGCCGCTTCTTCGTCGTAGCCCACCGCGGCGCGAGCGGCTACGAGCCCGAGAACACGCTGAGGGCGGTGCGGAGGGCCCTGGAGATGGGGGTCGACGCGGTGGAGGTGGACGTGAGGCTGAGCAGGGACGGGGTGCCCGTGGTCATCCACGACGAGACCGTGGACAGGACCACGAGCGGCCGCGGGAGGGTCCGAGAGATGACGGCCGAGGAGCTGAGGGGCCTCGACGCGGGGGCGGGGGAGAGGGTGCCGCTCCTGGAGGAGGTGCTGGACGAGGTGAGGGGCAGGGCCGTGCTCTTCCTCGAGCTGAAGGAGAGGGAGGCGGCGGAGCCGTCGCTAGAGCTCGTGAGGGGGAGGGGCATGCTGGACCAGGTCCTCTTCATATCCTTCGACGAGCAGGCCATCTCGGCCGTCAAGGCGCGGGAGCCCGCAGCCCACGCGGGGCTGATCTACGCGAGGCCGGGCGAGGCGGTCGTCGCTGCGAGGAGGTTGGGCTGCGAGTTCGTCCTCCCCCACTACCGGCTGGCCACCGAGAGGGCCGTGGCCTTCGCGCACCGGCTGAGGCTGCTGGTGGTCGCCTGGACGGTCGACGACCCCGGGTTGGCAGCCGAGCTCAAGCGGCGCGGCGTCGACGGAATTGCCAGCAACTACCCCGACAGGATGATGCCCCTGCGCGGGGCCACCGGTACACCATTACGTTGATATACTGTGCACGGCAAGTCGCCTGTGGCTAGGAAGACGATCGCGGTGGCCGAGGAGACGTACAGGGTCCTCGCGGAGCTCAAGCAGAGGATGGGCTGCAGGACCATGGACGAGACCATCAGGAGGCTCGTCGACCTCTCGAGGACTGCGCTGGCCCTCGAGGCCCTGGAGTACGTGAGGAGCAAGCGGCTGAGCAGGGAAGAGAGCGAGCTGCTGGCCAGGCTGAGGGGGGAGCTGAGGGAAAGGGGCGTATGGTTGAGAAGGTCGTAATCGACACGACTGTCCTCATCGATGCTCTGGAGCGCGGCAACGAGGGCCTCCTCCTCAAGCTCACGCGCCTCGAAGCCCTCGTGCCGTACGTCGCCCTCTACGAGTACCTGTGGGGCTACCTCTACTTGGGCCGCGACTACCGGAAGGAGAAGGAGGTCGTCGAGAAGCTCTTCGTGGTGGTCTACCCGGACCAGCGGATCCTCCTGCGCGCCATGGAGCTGGACGTGCAGCTGGCGAAGCAGGGGCTCAGGATCCCGCAAGCCGACCTGCTGATCGCGGCCACTGCCCTGACCCTGGGGGCGCCGCTGCTTACGATGGACGCCAAGCACTACGAGAGGCTTAGGGGGTTCGGCCTAAGGGTCCTCACGGAGTTGTGAGGCCGCGGGGCCCCCCGGGGGCAGCCGGGCCGCCAGCCTGGACGCGATGTAGCCGTAGCAGGGGGAGCCCGCGTGCCTGACGAGCTCCCCGCCCACGACGTGCACCACCTCGACGCCCATCGCCGCCAGAGCGTCCGCGATGAACTGCCTGTGGCAGTGCTCGGGCCTCCGCTCGCGGCAGATCAGGAGCGGCGCAAGCCCCCCCTCGGCCATGCCCCTGATCCTCAGCAGCGCGGCCAGCGCCTGGGGCTCGGCGGTCAGGTAGGCCACGTAGGCCCGGAAGGTGGGCGAGGGGGTGCAGGTCACGGGCTCCGCCGGCCTGTACCTCCCGCCCATCCCCAGCGCCCCGAGCTCGCCGAGCCACACGTACTCGACGCCCAGGCCCCCCAGCGCGGCCCTCAGGCTCTCGCCGGAGAAGAAGCCTACGCGGGAGCGGGGGAAGCGGCGGACGTCCACCACGACCCTGCAGCCCAGCCGCCGCAGGACTTCGATGAAGCGCTCGGGGCTCAACCCCCCGTAGCCGAGCGTATAAGCCGGCACGGGCTGAGGGGGAGCCGGCCCTTAAAAAAGCGGGGCCAAGCGGGTCTCAGGCCCCGTACACCCCCCTGTGCAGCTCCCTCGCGGCCCCCTCGAGGCTGAG
>JAGDWA010000058.1 GCA_023269735.1 Thermofilum sp. | reverse complement strand
CCTCTCCCAGGGCTCCACGCCCCCCGGCACCGCGTAGAACAGGGGGTGGGGCTCGATCAGCCGCAGCCCCCTCAGCTCCTCGTACCTCGCGGGGTCCCTCAACCTCAACTTGGCCAGGAGGTGATCGAACTCGAACTTCAGCTGCCCCTCCGTCACCGGGAGCCTCAGGCTCAGATCATACCTCAGGATCCTCCCCCCGTCGAAGTTGTAGCCCTTCCTAACCCCCTCCTGGAGCACGTAGTAGAGGTACGTCCCGATGTAGAGCAGGGGGTCCTCGGTGGCCCTGAACCTCTCCAGCTGGGGGTGGTTCCTGTACCCCCGCGTCCTCCCCTCCAGCACCTTCTGCGCCAGCAGGGCCTCCCTCCACAGGCCCAGGAGCCCGTACCTGTCCAGGTACTTCGGGTGGATGGACCAGAGCCTCACGCGTCAGCGGGGGCGCGCCCCCAAGAGGCTTTCCGGCCGCGGGCGCGCTGGAGGGCGGCCGGCTCCGGTCCCGCCGGACCGCCCGGGTCCCGGCTGAGCGGCGCTCACTTCTTGCCCCGGGGGCCCGCGAGCGCGGTGGGCGCGTGGAAAGGGATATGGGCTCCGCCGGAGCGGTCCGGGGGGCTCGGGTGGGGGCTAGGCTGGGGCTCGCTGCGCTGGCGCTCGCCTCGGCGGCGCTCCTAGCCCTGCTGGCCGCGGCGGCCCCCGCGTACTCCTCCCAGAACTTCGACGTCTACGACCTGGCGGGCGCGGGGCCCGACTACGCGAGGAGCGTGGCCGACGCCCTCGAGCGCGCTCTCTCAACGCTGCTGCAAGCTGGGGCGGGGCTCGCTCCCCCCTGCGCCGGCTCCAGGTACCCCGTCTACGTTAGCGCCCTCAGCGGAGGGGAGGGAGGGTACGTGAGCTGGCGCTACGAGTACGACCCGCCCACGGGCAGGGTAGTGAGCGCGTGCGTCTCGAACATCACGATAGCAGCGGGCCTCGCCAGCCAGCAGCTCGGGAGGGTCGCCCTCCACGAGATGATCCACGTGTCCCAGGCGTCCTACTACAGGTACGCCGCGGTCGCGGCGAGCTACCCCTGGTACGTGGAGGCCAGCGCGGAGGGCGTGACGGGGGCCCTGCTGGGCTCCTGCGGCTGGGAGCCGGAGTACTTCAGGCGCGGCCTCTACTCGGTGGACCCCTACTCCTACAGGGGGAGCGCGCAGGAGTGCTACGCGCTGGGCGCCTTCTACCACTGGGTGGTCTCCTCGGGCTACGCCAGCGTGCCGGGGGCGCTCTCCAACTCCCTCTCGGGGAGCACGGAGTACTCCGGCTGGGTGGCCTCGGCCTACGCGGACTTCCTGCTAGCCATCGCTAGGGGGGTCCAGATGTGCGGCTCCTACCTCGCGCCGGGCTACCAGCAGGTGCAGCTCGGCACCTCGGGGTGGAGGGCCCAGGTCACGCTGCAGGGCCTCAGCGCCGCCTACTACAGGCTGGTGCTCCCGGCCCCCGGCTACGTCGTGATCTCCGCCTCGGGGGTCCCGAGGAGCAACCTGGTGCTCGGCAGGCCGTTCTACGCCCCCAACACCACGCTGATCCTCGCTCTCGTGAACCCGGGGGCTTCGCCGGCCACCTACGAGGTCTCGGCGCTCTACTCGCCGCCGCTCCGGGTGGAGGTCAAGGGAGGGCTCTTCAGGCCCCTGAACGGCACCCTCCAGCTCAGGCTCTACGTTACCTACGGGGCGCCCGTCAGCGGCACGGTGGTGGTCAACGGCACGCCCGTCGAGGCCTCGTCGGGGCTGGCGGCTGTGGAGCTCAGCGGCGTGTCCTGGGGCTCCTACGCGCTGGTCGTCGAGTACGCCGGGGAGAGGGCGGTGGTCCGGCTGGGCCTATCCAGGCCCCAGGCCTCGCTGGTCACCCAGACCCCCCTCTACCTCACCCCGAGGGGCCACGGGAGCCTCGTCCTGAGCGTCATCAACCCCAACGCGGTCGAGCTGGAGCTCGCTCTCGACGCCAGGCTCCCCGCGGCTCCCGGCGGCAGCGCGCTGGAGCTCGAGGGGCTGCCGAGGCTCGTCGCGCTGAGGCCCGGGGCGAGCAGCGTCAGCGTGGGGTTCCGGGCGCGGGACGTCAGCCGGGGGTCCTCGGGGAGCCTGGTCCTCAGGCTGGGGCCGGGCGAGGAGCTCGCGGTGCCCTTCTCCGTGGAGCCCGCCGACATCGAGGTAGTGGGGGCCTCCTACGACTCCAGGGAGAACTCGACCGCGGTGGACGTCCTCGTGCGCCCGCCCATGGTGAGGGCCAGGGTGCGGGTGGAGGGCCTCTCGGGCGAGGCGCCCGTCCCCCTCTCCACGTACTACGTGGGCTACGCGAGCGTGAGGGTCCCGCCCTACCTGGTGCGGCTGGCGGCGAGCCCGCTCCTCGTGGCGCCGGGCTGGGCGCTCGTCAACGCGAGTGCCGCGGTGTCGGCGGCGGGCACCTGCCCCGCGTACCCCGTGAGGTACGGCGTCGCCGTCTCCGTCAACGGGACCCCCCTGGGCGTGGCCAGCTTCGCGTGCGGCGGGGGGGCCGTGCTGAGAGGCCTCCTCAACGTCACGGTCGGGCCCCGGGGCGGGAGGCTCACCCTGGCCGTCGACGGGGCGCCGCAGTGGAGCGTGGGGCTCGAGGTGGTGCCGCCCCGCATCGAGGTGAGGCTCGCAGAGTGGAGGGTGACGGACGGGGGCAGCCTGGTCTCCCTCACCGTCGCGGTCTCGGGCCCCCACAGATACCTCGTGCTGGGCAGGGTGGTCGCGAACGGGACGCTCGAGCTGGAGCGCCGGCTGCCCCCGGGCGAGTCGGCGCTAACGCTTGACGCGGGCTTCGAGCGGGCGGTCGTGCCCATGCCGGAGGTCAGGATCTCGCTGCGGGTTCCCGAGGTCGCCCTCTACCCCGGCCCCGTGAGGGTCGAGATCACGGTCAACACGTCGGCGGTCCTCAACGCCTCCCTCGCCCTGGAGCTGGGCGGCAGGCCCGTGGGCGCCCTGAGGGTCGCGGGCCGGGGCCTCGTGGGGGCCTCAGCGGAGCTGCAGCCGCCGGAGCCCGGGGCCTACACCGTGGCCGTGCGCTCCTGGTTCGGGGGGGCGGAGGGGAGGGTCCTCTGCGCCAGGGTGAGGGGGGTCCTGGTTCAGGCCCCGCCCCTCGCGCTCGTGGGCAGCAGGGCGCGGGTCTCCGTGCTCGTCCTCGCCGACCCGCCGCTCCCCCTGCCCGTCAACGTCACGCTGCGGGGCTGCGAGAGCGGCGAGCTCCGCGTGGAGGGGAACGCGACGCTCGAGCTCAGCTACCGGGAGCCCTGCACGCTGGCCGTCGAGGCGCGGCTGCTCAACTTATCGGGCTCCGCGTCGGTGCGGTGGGACAAGCTGAACCTGCACCTGGAGGGGGTCCTCGGCCGCGTCGGCGGGCAACCGGTGGTCCCCTCGGGGCTGGTGAGGGGCTACGCGGTCTTCTCCAACGGCACCAGGGTCCCGGCGCCGGTCCTGGTGAACGGGGTCGAGGCTTACGCCACCTCCGAGCTCGGGGGGCGCCTGCTCACCCTGAGCGTGGAGTACCTCGGCTGCCGCAACTCGACGACCGTCGGGGCCTTCCTCGTCCCGAGGGAGCTCTAC
This sequence comes from Thermofilum sp., assembly GCA_023269735.1. Classification (GTDB taxonomy): domain Archaea; phylum Thermoproteota; class Thermoprotei; order Thermofilales; family Thermofilaceae; genus JANXEW01. The sequence goes on along the minus strand of JAGDWA010000058.1, from coordinate 1,745 downwards.
GTCGAGGCGGTCGAGGCGCTGGGGGAGCTCGGGCACCCGCGCCACCTCCGGGCCCAGCTCGAGGCCGCGGTGGCGACGGGCAGGTGGGGGGCGCTCACAGAGGCCCTCGAGGCGCTGAGGGAGGCCAGGGGGAGGGCGGCGCGCTACGACCCGCTGGGGCACCTGGCGCTCTGGCTGGTCAGGAGGTGGGCGGAGGAGGGGGGCTCCACCGAGCTCGCGGCGGCGCGCTGGCTGCTGGCGAACGAGCACTGGCTCTACCTCTCGGCCGCCGCCCTCCTCTCTTACGCGCTGCTCAGGAGGAGGCGGGACAGCGCGGCCTAGGCCTGGAGGGGCGCGACCTCCACGTGGCCGAAGCCCACGCTCCTGGACTTGCCCAAGCCGAAGCGCTGAGCGTAGCCCAGCAGGACGCCCAGCTCCTCCGCGGCCGAGCTGAGGGGGTCGAGCAGCTCGCAGCTCAGGTAGCCGACGAAGCCCCTCTCCGTCACCGGGACCCCGTCCCGGACCGAGTACAGGACCGTGACGGGCCTCACCTCGTAGTCGAGCTCCGCGATCGCCCTCAGCCCCCACTCGTAGACCCCCCGGGGGCTCCGCTTCACCAGGTCGAGCCCCATGAGCCTGAAGTCGTGGGCGAGGAGGGCGAGGGCCAGCGGCAGGTCGGGGAGCAGCCTGTACCTCCTCCGGAGCCCCAGGGCCTTGAGGAGGGGGCCCCTGCCGGGCACCGGCAGCAGCGTCGGGGTGAGGAAGCGGACGACGAACTTCCTGGGCACCTCGAGCTTCGCCTCCTTCAGCTGGGCGATCTCGACGCTCTCCACGCCCGCCACCATCTCCGCCGCGCCGAACTGGAAGGTCACGCTGCGCGTGGGGGGCTCCGGCGGCCTGGCCACCAGCATCGAGACGCGTGCGCGCAGCCTCTCCCCCTCCCTGGCCCTCAGCGGCTCGCTCCACCTGTCTTCGTACAGCCTGTAGAGGGGCTTCCCGTCCCTGAAGAGCACGCTGAAGCTCGCCATCCTCCTCATGCGCGGGACGACCCCGGTCAGGTGGTAGAAGGCGGTGCGCGTCACCTTGCTGGTGAAGGGGGGCAGGAAGCAGTCGCGGAGGGGCATGACGGTGATCCAGAGCGTCAGGGCGTACACGCTGGAGCGGGGCGCGGGGCCTTATATAAGCGCTGGCGCGCCGGGCCGCAGCCTCCCGCCGGGGGCGCGCGACGCATGAGAGCGCTTTCAACCTTTCCGGCTGCGTCCGTCCCTGGCGAGCGCCCATGCGCGCTGACGACCTTCCACCCAGCCGGGTCCAAGGTCGCAGCGGGCTTCACGGGCCGCCGATCGTCTTCGGGCGCGAGCCCGCGGGCTTTTAAGCGGGGCGCGCTCGGGCGCCCCGTGGGGGCGGCTTCGCCGGCCCTGAGGGGGGCCCTGGCCTTCGTGGCGCTGGCCTACCTCCTGGCCCTCGCCGTCGACCTCGCGGCGCTCCTCACGGGGGCCCGCGGGTCCCCGCTGGGCGTCGCTGCGTGGGGCTTCACGAGGGCGTGGAGCGTCACGCTCGCGGCGCTGGTCGCCCTCTGGGCCTCGGGGGAGAGCGTGGGGTCAGCGCTGAGGGGCCTCCTCGCCGTCAGCAGGCGGTCCGTCGCCCTCTTCCTGGCCGCGCCGCTGCTGGTCTACGCGGCCCTCGGCGTGTACGTCCTCGTGGCGGCGCCCCTCGGGCTCTTCAGCTTCGAAGCCTACGTGCGCACGCTGCAGGGGGCCCTCATG
>JAGDWA010000120.1 GCA_023269735.1 Thermofilum sp. | reverse complement strand
GGACTCGCTGGTCGATCCGCGCCGCAGGCCCGCCTGCGTGGAGGGGCGCGACGCCAGGGGCGCCCGCTCGGCGCTGGTTCGGTGGGCCCAGGAGGGGATCCACGTGACCTCCAGGATCAACGCGCCTCTGGAGAACCTGTTGGTGAGGGCGCTGGGGGACCGCTGCTGGGCTACCCCGAACAGGGTGACGATTCTGGTCAACGCACTCGCCCCCCTGGCCATGTGGCTCTTCCTCACGGGCCACTTCGTCTGCGCCTCGGCCCTTGCCTACGCCCTCGGGGTGCTCGACGGTGTCGACGGCAAGCTCGCCAGGGTGCGGGGCATCCTATCGAAGCTGGGCCACATCGAGCACTCCCTCGACATGCTCTACGAGCAGGCGCTCTACGCCTCCTTCGTCCTGGGCCTGGCGCTGAGCGGCGCCGCCCCCCTCGCGCTGCCGCTCGGCATAGCGTTCCTCGTGGTGGACGGCTTCGTGAGGCACGTCTACAACCAGTTCGCGCTGGTCGCCGGGAGGCCCCTGAAGGAGTACTCGCGCTTCGACCGCAGGTTCGCCTTCATCGACGGGAGGAGGAACGTCTACCTGATCTACTTCCTGGCCTCGAGCGCTGTGGGTGCGCCCCTCCTGGGCCTGGGGGCCGCGCTCGCCCACGCTGCCATCACGGGCGGCGTGTACCTCGCGAAGGCGGTGGGCACCTGAGCGAGCTGGACAGGAGGGAGGGGGTGGGGGCCTTCCACAGGCTGCTAAGGCCCCGGGGTCAGGTGCACACGGGGACGTAGCGGCAGTGCCTGCACACCCTACTCATCGATGCGTGCAGCTCCCACACCGAGTCGGAGGAGCCCCTGACGTAGATCGCCTCCGCGCAGCAGTCGCCCTCTGTGTGGAAGTGGGCGCGGCCGACGACGAGCGGGTTGCCCTCGAGGAGCCTGTCTACCTCCCCCTTCGCGCCGCTCGCGTAGCAGGCGATGATGAAGCCCTCGCAGGGGTGCTGCCTCGCGAAGTGGAAGCGGTCGGCCAGGTACTCCCTCGTGGCCATCGAGACGATCCTCGAGCGGTCGGTCCCCACGGCCTTGGCGACCCTCTCCAGCTCCTCAAAGAGCTCCGGCTCTAGGGAGACCCCGAACCTCCTCTTCCTCACCTCCCGCCACCGGCCAGGAGCGAAGCCACGTAGATCGCGAGGAGGACGAAGCCGATGGCGGCCGCGGGCGCCAGGTTGGCCATCAGCGAGAGGGCCAGGCCGGCCGCGCCGGAGGCCAGCGAGCTGGCCAGGCTGAGGGCGAAGAAGGCCCTGGCGCTCCGGGCCAGCCGGGCCGCGATCGCGCCGGGGAGGAGCATGACCACGTGCTCGATGGTGAAGCCGACGGCCTTGAGGAGGCTGACGGCGACCACCGTCAAGAGCAGGGCGAGGAGGTAGTCGTGCAGCCTGACCCTTACGCCGGACGCCGCCGCGGACTCGGCGTCCAGGCCTATGCTCATCTCCTCCATGTAGGTGTAGGCAGCCAGCGCGCAGGTGGGGACCGCGACGGCGACGACCAGGAGGGCGTCGTCCCAGCCCGCGAGGAGCGGGTCGCCGAGGATGTAGGACCAGAGGCTGACCCTGGCCGGGTAGTTGGTGAGGACGTAGTACATCGCTGCCACGCTGCCGGCGACGGAGAAGGACACGAAGGCCGAGGTGGCGCTGTCGACGCTGACCCCCGAGTGGAGGAAGTAGATGAGGAGCGCGGAGGGGGGCAGGCTCAGGGCGACGGCCCACGCCGCCGGGTGCCCCCCGGCGGACAGCGAGAGCACGTAGCCCAGCGTGACGGAGAGGAGCGCCGAGTGGGGGAGCGAAGCGGCGAAGAAGCTGAACCTCCTGGCGTAGACGAGCGGGCTCAGCGACCCGAAGGCTGCCGCGCTACCCAGCACCACGATGACCCAGCGCGGGTCGACGTACATCTAGCCCACCACGTGGAGGCACTTCTCGATCAGCAGGACGCCCGGGCCGTAGGCCTCCCTCAGCAGCTCCAGCTTGTACACGTCCTGGGGCCTTCCGACGGCCCTCACCCCCCTGTTGAAGATCACGACCAGCTTGCTCCTGCTGAGCGTCAGGACGGGGTCGTGCGTGGAGAGCACGATGAGCCTCGTCCTCGCGAGCTCCTCGACCAGCTCGGCGATGCCCTCCCTGCCCCGCGGGTCGATGCCGGAGAAGGGCTCGTCCATGAGCACAATCGGGGTGCCCCTCGCCAGAGCCCTGGCGATCATCACGCGCTGGAGCTGGCCCCCGCTCATCGCGCTCAGCCTCCTGTCCGCGAGGTCCGCCGCGCCGACCATCTCGAGGGCCTCGAGGGCCCTCGACCTGCTCCTCAGCCCGCGGGGCAGCGCAGACTCGACGGCCTCGGCGGCGGTCATGGGGAGGTCCCTGCGCACGGCCGAGAGCTGCGGCACGTAGCTGGCGTGCACACTGGCCCTGAGCGGGTTGCCCGTAACGTCCTCGCCGTTGAGCAGCACCCTCCCCGAGAGGGGCCTCAGGATCCCGAGCAGCAGCTTGAAGAAGGTGGTCTTGCCGGAGCCGTTGGGGCCCAGCATCGTCACTAGGCCGGGCCCCTCGATGCTGAGGCTTGTGTCCCTCACGACCAGGTCCTCCCCGCTGTAGGCGAACGAGAGGTGGTCGACCTCGATCGAGGGCGACTCCCCGCGCACGCTGTGCACCGCTGCCGGCGCGCAGGCATCCTTATAAACTTTCCCCTTCTGTGCACACCTATGTGTCATACGCCGCTGCACTGTGCACAAGGAATATTAAGGGGGTCCGCGCCCTCGGCGCCGTGAGTAGGAGGCTGATCGCCTACGCGCTCGCCGCGCTGCTGGCGGCGGGGGCCTGGTGGGCCTACAGCGCGCTCCAGGCCAGGAGGGGCGGGGAGAGGGGTGGGCTGCGCGTGGCGGTCACCTTCCCCTCCCTGCTCGAGGACGTCAAGGCAGTCGCCTGCGAGGGGGACGTGGTGGAGCCGGTCGCGCCCGCCGGCGTGGACCCCCACGAGTACCAGCTGACGCCAAGGGACCTCTCGATGCTGGCGGAGAGCGACCTGATAGTCTCGACGGGGCACACCCCCTTCGAAGCGAGGATCGCCGAGCTCGTGCGGAGGGGCGAGCTGAAGGCGAGGCTCATAGAGCTGCCGAGCATCCCCGGCATCAGGCTGCTCACGAACCCGGCCACCGGCCAGCCCAACTACCACATGCCGATCTTGGACCCCCGCAACTACGTCGCATTCGTCAGGAACCTGACCGAAACCATGGCCCAGCTGCGCCCGGCCTGCGCCCAGCGCTACCGCGAGAGCGGCAGGAGGATCGTTGAGGAGGTCGAGGCCCTCGCGGCGAGGGCGCCGAGGCTCAACGTAACGGCCCTCGGCCTGAGCCCCGTGGTCCAGTACCAAGTCGAGTGGATGGGGATCCACGTCAAGTACCTGCTTGTGAAGGAGCACGAAGTGCCGTCCACACCCGAGGACATCGCCGCCGCTGAGAGGGGGTTGGCCAGCGGCGAAGTCAAGCTGGTGGTGTTGGTGAGGGGGGCCGAGGGCACGCCGCTCGGGGCCAAGGCCCGGGAGCTAGCGAGCAGGTACGGAGTCCCGATCCTCTACGTCCCCTCCGCCATTGGGCCCGAGGGGGTACTGCAGAAGATCAGGGAGGCGGTGAGGGGCGTGGAGGAGCTGATAGGGAAGTAGCAGCGAAACCTCCTTCCCTTTTTCCCTTTCCCCGAGGGCCGGCCCCCTTAAGGCACCCGCTTCAGCGCGAGCAGGAGGTTGACGAGGTGGGGTTCCGTGAGCACGAGGACCGCCAGCCTGAGGACGTCGGAGACGATGCCCACCTTGAACATGTTCGTGGCCCTGACCTTGCCCGAGCCGTAGACGATGGCCATCGGCGGCGTCGTGGAGGGCAGCGCGCTGGAGATGGAGCAGGCGAGGGCGGCAGAGATCACGGGCGCGACCGGGTTCAGGCCCGCGCCGGCCGCGACGAGGGGGACCGTTATCATCGCGGCCGCTGTGTTTGAGGCGGGGAAGGTGATGGCGAACCCCAGCAGGGCGGCGACGGCCGAGAGGCTGAACTCGTCGAGCGCTCCTGCCCTCGAGATCGCCAGCGCGAGCCAGCGCGAGAAGCCGCTCGCGTCCAGGGCGACCCCCATCGCCAGCCCGCCGCCGAACATGAAGATCACGTTCCAGTCGACGCCCTCCGAGATCTCGCGCATCGTCAGCAGGGGGCCCCTGCCCGTCCTGACTAGGCCCAGCGCCAGCACGGCCAGCGCCGCGGGGGCCGCCTCGGGCAGGTAGGCCGAGAGGAGCCTCGCGAGGGGCTCAAGGCCCGGCTCGAAGCTCGCAGCGATCGCCGCGAGGCCGGGGGCCGTCCAGAGCGCCAGCGTGGCCGCAAACACCGCGAGGACGAGCTTCTCCTCCAGGGAGAGGGGGGCCACCGCCCCGACCGCTTCCGGTACCCTGACCTCCCTCTCCTCGACCCTCAGGAGCCTGAACGTGACGAGCCAGGAGATCAGGAGGCCCGCGACCGCCTGGGGCGTGCCGACGATGAGCCAGTCGATGAACGTGAGCCTGAAGCCGGGGAGGCTGGACTCCAGCACCTGCTTCGCGATGAGGTTGGGCGGCGTGCTCGTGAGGAAGAGGAGGGCTCCCGCTGTCGCCGCCTCCCCGAGCGCGAGCATCGTGGCCTCTGCGTAGCTGTCCGAGGCTCCGACCAGGGAGAGGAGCGAGAGGGCGATAGGGTAGACCACGCTGGTCGAGGCCGTTATCGAGCCGGTCACCGTCAGGAAGAAGGCCGGGAGGCAGACCGAGAGGGCCACGAGCGCCGGGTTCGTGCCCCTGTAGAGGCGGGCGACCGCGAGGGCGGCGCGCCTGTCGACCCCCCACTTCCTGAAGGCGGCCGCGAGCACGAAGCCCCCGATGAAGATCCAGATGATGGGGTGGGTGAAGCTGGTGAGCGCCGTGGACCAGGGCACGAAGCCCAGCAGGCTGAAGAGGGCCGCCGCCAGGAGCCCCGTGAGGCCGAGGGGGACGGCCTCCGTCACCCACCACGTCGCGATCCAGAGGAGCCCTCCCAAGGCCACCTGCGGCGACTTGGGCGAGGGGGCTCTCGCGAGCGCGGCGGCCTCCTCGACCAGCGGGAGTGGTGGGAGCAGCGCGAGCAGCAGGAAGAGCGCGGGCCCTGCGATCAGCTTGAGCCAGCCCCTCCCCACGCGGCCCGCTCGACAGGCGCGTATAAAACCGTGGTGGGCGCCCCGGGTCAGCGGGGGACCCGCATCATCGTGCAGCTAGTAGGGGCCTCATCACCCCCAGCCGGCCGGAGCCCGGCCGGCTTTAAGCGTGGCCCCCC
>JAGDWA010000133.1:2371-5361 GCA_023269735.1 Thermofilum sp. | reverse complement strand
CTCGTCACCGCCGCCTCCCCGCCCCCGCCGCGAATATCTGCTTTCCGAGCTCGATGAGGGCGAGGGGGATCGCGATGAACGGCATCACGGTGAGGAGCTCCGCCGGTCCGAGGGGTGCGACCTCGAAGGCGGCCGCCAGAGGCGGGGCGTAGAGCGGGGCCAGCGAGAGGGCCGCGCCGATTAGCGCGCTGGCGTAGAGCAGCCTGTTCGCCTCCTTCACCCTGAAGAAGGGCCTCCTCTCGCTCCTGAAGGCGAAGGCCCTGACGATCTCCCCCAGCGTGAAGGTCAGGAAGGCGGCTGACCGCGCGACCGCCACGCCCCGCGGCATGAAGAGGTTCAGCACGGAGACCGTCAGCCCGGCCGTGACGGCGCCGATCGCCGCGTAGGCCGCCACGCGCCTCGCGGAGATCAGGCGCCCCCCTGCCCCTCGGCGGCCGCTCCATGATGTCGGGCTCGCCGGGCTCGAGGCCCAGGGCGAGGGCCGGCAGGGCGTCCGTGACCAGGTTGACCCAGAGTAGCTGCGCCGCGGTCAGGGGGGGCGGCAGGTCCAGGAGCTCCGCCGCCATCACCGCGAAGACCTCGCCGAGGTTGCAGGAGAGGAGGTAGTCGATGGGCTTCCTTATGTTCTCGTAGATGATCCTGCCCTGCCTGATCGCCTCGACGATCGTGGCGTAGTTGTCGTCCGCGAGGATCAGGTCGGAGACCTCCTTCGCGACGTCCGTGCCCCTGACGCCCATCGCCACGCCCACGTCGGCCGCCTTCAAGGCGGGCGCGTCGTTGACGCCGTCCCCCGTCATCGCCACCACGTAGCCCCTCCTCTTGAGCGCCCTCACGAGGCGGAGCTTGTGGTGCGGCGCCACTCTGGCGAACACGCTCACCTCCTCCACGAGCTCCTCCAGCTCCCCGTCGCTCAGCCCGTCGAGCTCGCTCCCCCTCACCACCCTTCCCGCCTCGATCCCCACCTCCCTCGCCACCGCCGCCGCGGTCAGCTCGTGGTCGCCCGTCACCATCACCGTCCTCACCCCGGCGCGCCTGGCGAGCTCGACGGCCTCGCGGACCCCCTCCCTCGGCGGGTCGCTGATCGCCAGCACGGCCAGGAACACCAGGTCCCTCTCCACCTCCTCGACGTCAGCCTCGACCAGCTCCTCGCCCCCCACCCTGTAGGCCGCGCCCAGCGTCCTGTAGCCGGAGGCGGCGTAGCCCTCCACGGCCCCCAGGATCCTCTCCCTGAGCTCCCTCGTCAGCGGCTCGACCCTGCCCTCCACCTCGACCCAGCCGCAGCGCTCCAGGAGCAGCTCCGGCGCCCCGAAGGTCGCCACGAAGATCCCACCCCCCGGCAGCCTGTGCAGGGTGCTCTTCCTCTTCCTCACCCTGTCGAAGTGCAGGGTCCTCACCCTGGGGTACTCGCCTCCCCCGCGCAGGCCCGCCCTGTAGGCCAGCTCCCTCAGGGCCGCCTCGGTCGGCGGGCCCCTGAACACCACCCTGCCGCCCTCCTCCTCGGCCACCGCGTCGCTGAACGCCCCGCACATCCAGGCGAGCTTCGCGAGCCCCGCGCCCTGCGGCCCCCCGTCGACCCGCAGGCCCCCATCTACGTCGACGTCCCGCAGGTCGATGAACACGCGCCTGACCCTCATCTCCCCCCTCGTGATCGTCCCCGTCTTGTCGGTGCAGATCACGTTGCACTCCCCCAGGGTCTCGATCGCTGCCAGCCTCCTCACGATCGCGTTCCTCGCCGCCATCCTCAGGGCGCCCACGGCCAGTATCGCCGTCGCGATCGCCGGCAGCCCCTCGGGCACCGCCGCCACCGCGAGCGCCGCTGCGAGTAGCAGCGCCCCGACCACCCCCTCGCCCCTCGCGAGGGCCAGGGCGAAGACGGCGGCGGAGAGGGCGAGCAGGACCCCCCCGATCCACCTGCCGAAGCGGTCGAGCTCCCGCTCGAGCAGCGACTCCTCGGCCTCGACCCTCTCGAGGCTCGCCGCTATCCTCCCCAGCTCGGTGCCCATCCCTGTGGCTACGACGACGCCGACGCCCCTCCCCCTCACCACGTACGTGCCCATGTAGGCCATGTTGACGCGCTCGTAGACCTGGGCCTCCGGGGGCAGCAGCGCGCCGGGGTCCTTCTCGACGGGCACGCTCTCGCCCGTGAGGGGCGACTCGTCGACCTCCAGGTCCTCGGCCTCGATCAGCCTGACGTCCGCGGGGACCCTATCGCCCTCCTCCAGGACGACGATGTCGCCGGGGACGAGCAGCCTCGCCTCCACGAGCTGCACGCGGCCGCCCCTAACGACCCTGGCGCGGGGGGCCGCCATCTCCCTCAGCCTCTCCACGGCCCTCTCCGCCTTGTACTCTTGCAGGAACCCGGCGAGGGCCATGAGGACGAGGATCCCGAGGATCAGGGAGGCGTCCAGCACCTCGCCCAGGTAGAGGGAGAGGAGTGTGGCAGCGAGGAGGATGTAGACGAGGAAGCTCTTGAACTGCCTCAGGAACATGACGAGGGGGTGGGTCTTCCTCTCCACCAGCTCGTTGGGCCCGTACTCCCTCAGCCTCCTCTCGGCCTCCTCGGCGCTGAGGCCCTGCCTGCTGGTGCCCAAGCGCTCCATGACCTCCTCGGGGCTCATCGCGTGCCAGCGCACGGCGCGGCCACCCCCCAGCGGAAGCAGCTCGGCACGGCCCTCCGGCCGGTAACGCCTAAAAAGCTCCGCCGGCCCGCTGGGGTGGCGATGAAGAGGGAGGTTTCGGCCGACCGGTGATGCCCCTAGTCCCACCGCCTGAGCCGCCGGCGCCCCGGCTCTCGCGGCCTGACGCGCCCCCTGCACCGCACCTGCTCATGCTCCTCAGGGCCCTCCGCCACTCCCCCTCGCTGGCGGCCCTGTAGACCATCTCGTAGGTGCCGCCGACCCTCCGGGCGCTGACCTTCAGGTACAGCGTCTGCCCCCTGCTCGCAAAGATGGTGCAGTAGGTGAGGAGGCAGACGATCGGCTTGTGCCCCC
>JAGDWA010000133.1:0-2361 GCA_023269735.1 Thermofilum sp. | reverse complement strand
CCCCCTCCGGCAGCCTGCCGACTTCGTAGTCGAGCATGAAGGCCCCGCTGAAGGCGGCGCAGCAGCGGCCGCAGCCCCCCGGGCACTCCATCCTGTACGACCCCTCGAGGAGGGAGGGCTCGACCCTCTCGAAGAAGGCCTCGTCGACCCGCGAGTCGGGCGGCACCCTGAAGACCGCGAGGAGCCTGCGCAGCTGCGGGCTGTAGTAGACGCCGATAAAGCCCCCCTTGAGGCGCGCGGCCTCCCTCAGGCTGAGGAGGTTCCAGCCCTCGTCGCCCGTGGGCCCCCTCAGGGCGTAGTGGACGGGCATGCCCGGCGGCTCCAGCCCGCGCTCAGGCGGGGGCGCTTGGCGCTAGATCAGCTCGGGGAAGTACCTGCGCTCGATCTCGTTCGGCCTCTCCCTCAGCATCCTCACTGCCGCCGGCAGGTGGGACAGGATGTCGTCCGGCGTCACGCCGTCCTCGCCGAGCTCCTCCGCGGCCAGGTCGCCCGCTAGGCCGTGGACGAGCACCCCCATCCTGGCCGCGAGCCCGGGGTCCCGCAGCCCGATCCCGTACATCGCGGCTATCGTGCCCGTGAGCACGTCGCCGGAGCCCGCCTTCGCCATCCCCGGGTTCCCCGTCATGTTGATGTACACGCGGCCGTCGGGGTAGCCGATCAGCGTGTGCGCCCCCTTCAGCACGATGTAGGCGTTGAGGTCCCTGCAGGCCCCCTGCAGGGAGCCCACGGGGTCCGCCTGCACTTCCTCGGGCTTCGCGCCCGTGAGCCTGCAGAACTCGATGAGGTGGGGCGTGATGATCGTCGGCGCCCCCCTCCCCCTCACCGCGTCCGGGTCCCGGGCCACAGCGGTGATGCCGTCGCCGTCGACGATCACGGGGACCCTCAGCGAGCGCACGAGCTCCCTGACCAGCTGCTGGGTCTCCTCGTTGAGCGCGGTGCCGGGGCCGACCGCGGCGATGTCGATGCCCGCCTCTTCGACCAGCCTCAGCAGGCCCTCGAGGTTGGAGAGCGCTATCGTGCCCTCACCCGTCTCCTCGAGAGGCACGTAGACGACCTCGCTGCACCTGGCGGCGATGAAGGGGACGACGGACTTGGGCGCCGCGAGCCTCGAGTACCCGCCGCCCGCCTTCAGGAAGGAGTAGGCGACGTAGTAGGGCGCGCCGTAGTAGTAGCGGGCCCCCGCGACCGCCAGCAGCTTGCCGAACGTCCCCTTGTGGCCCCACCTCAGCCTCTCAGGCAGCCTCACCGGCGCGTTCAGCTCCACCTTCACTCCTTCGAGGAGCTGGGGCGGGTAGGAGAGGCGCGACACGTACAGCCTCCCGCAGTAGTGGTAGCCAGGGTAGAGGACGTTGCCCAGCTTCGGCGCCCCGAAGGTGACCGTCGCCACCGACCTCACGGCGGCTCCCATCACCCTCCCGCTGTCCGGGTCGACGCCCGACGGTATGTCGACGCTCACGACCGGCTTCCCGCTCGCGTTCACGGCCTCGATGGCGTCCCTGTAGAGCCCCCTCACCTCGCCGCGCAGCCCGATCCCGATGAGCCCCACCACCGCGGCGTCGCACCAGTTCAGCGCCTCCCTCAGCTTCGGCAGGTCCCCGGGCTCCCTGACGTGGTCCACCGCGACCCCCAGCCTGAGGGCCACCTCGTAGTTCCTGCGCGCTGGCTCGGGGAACTTCGACGGGTCGCCGACCACCACCACCCTCACCGGGGCCCCGGCGGCGTGGAGCCTGCGGGCTGCGACGATCGCGTCGCCCCCATTGTTGCCGACCCCCGCGACCACCGCGACCCTAGCGCCGAGCCCGAACGTGCGCACGACCACTGAGTAGACCGCGGCCCCCGCGTCCTCCATCAGGGTGAGGGGGTCGACGCCGAACCTCTCGAAGATCCTGAGCACCTCCTCCCTGCCGAGCTCCCGGTTCTTGTCGCTCAGGGGGTCTATGCTCGGGGGCGAGACGTAGGCCTTGCCCGAGAACTCCTCCCGCACGTACTCCTCGCTGTGCACGATCACGGCGGCGTAGGGGTCGAGCAGCGCCCTCAAGCGCCCCCAGAAGGAGGGGTTCGGGTTGGTCAGGTCGATGTGGCACCTCCACACCCAGCGCTGCCTGCCCCTCCTCGCCAGCGAGGGGATCGCCATGGGCTGGGGGTCGTGGACGATCACGTAGTCGGCGTCCAGGTCGAGCACCTGCGCGTTGTACTCGTTCCACTTCAGGTAGATCCTCCACTCCTCCTCCGAGAGCGAGATCTGCATGTTGCCCTGCAGGCCGTTGTGGATCTTCTTCGTCACCTGGAAGAACTCGTCCTCCGCCTCCATCACCTCCCAGCGGGCGTCGATGCCGAGGGACTGCATGAGGGGCACCATGC
>JAGDWA010000090.1 GCA_023269735.1 Thermofilum sp. | reverse complement strand
GGGGGCAGCAGGGGGCGGCGCGCCCCCGGCCGGGTTTCCGGCGCTCTCCCGCTACCGCGCCGAGCGGCGGTGCGGTTGGGGGTACCGCGGGCCCCCGCCAAGCCCCTCAGCCGCGGGCCGCGAGGCGGCTACGCGAGGCCCAGCAGCGCTAGGATCGCGTAGGTGAGGTAGGTGAGCAGCAGGGAGGAGGCGAGGGACCAGGCCACGGCGAGCGCCGTGAGCCTGCCGCTCCCCGTCTCCCTGTAGATGGTGGCGGCGGTCGCGGCGCACGGCATGTAGGTGGAGAAGAACACCATGAGCGCGAGCGCCTGGCCCCTGCTCAGGCTGAGGGAGGCGAGGGCCTCGAGAGGGTCGGCTGACCCGGTGGCCGCCGCTACCGATAAGACCACGACCTCCTTCGCCAGGAGGCCGGCCAGCATGGCGAAGGCCAGGATGGCCGCCCTCTCCCCCGCGAGGCCCAGCGGCGCCATCAGGGGGGCCAGGGCCCTGCCGGCGGCGAAGGCGAGGCTCTCCCCGGGCGACTCCACGAAGCCCCCGGGCCCCAGCCTGGTGAGGGCGGTGAGCAGGAGGCTGACGCTGAAGATGATGAAGCCCGCCCTCCTCAGGTAGTGCTTGGCGTAGTCCCAGGAGATCCACCAGAGGACCCGGAGCGACGGCAGGTGGATGGGGGGCAGCTCCATGAGGAGCTCGGGCGGCTCGGCCACGCGGTAGGCCCTCCTGACGAGCAGCGAGGACGCCGCGAAGAGCAGGACGGAGGCCAGGTAGGCGACGGCGACGGCCCCCACCGCCAGCGCCGGCTCCCCGGCGAAGTAGGCTGAGGCGAAGGCGAGGAGGACCACCAGCCGCGCCTGGCACGGGATGAAGGGCAGGGCAACGTAGAGCTGCCTCCTCTCCACCTCATCGGGTGCCGTCCTCGCGCTGAGCACCGCCGGCACGTTGCAGCCGATGCTGATCAGCATCGGGTACACGGCGCGCCCGGAGAGCCCGATCCTCTGGAGGAGCCTGTGCAGCGACGCGGCGGCGTAGGGCCCGACCCCGCTGTCCTCGAGGAACGAGAGGACGAACAGCGCGGTGAGGATGAGGGGCAGGAAGGAGAGGACGGTGGCCAACGCCGGCACCACCCCGTCTACGAGCACCGCGGAGAGGGCGGGGGGCAGCCCCAGGGCGCTGAGCCGCGCTGCCAGCGAGTCGAAGAGCCCGGAGATCAGGCCGGCGAGCGTGAGGCCCTCTAGCGCTTCCGCCAGCTCCCCTAGCCCCAGGGCCTCCAGGATCACGTTCAGGGGGAAGCCGGTGTTCAGGGTGAACACGAGGAGGTAGAGGGCCAGCAGGGTCGCCAGCGAGAGGGCTGGGCCGGCGGCGGGGTGCAGGAGCAGCCGCTCCAGGGCGCCCCGCTCCTCCCTCACGGGCACCCTCGCGACCGCCCTCCTGCAGAGGGTGTCCACGAAGCTGTAGCGCGCCGCGACCGCCAACTCCTCCGGGTCGCGGCCCATCGCCTCCATCGCCCTCCTCACCTCCTCCAGCCGCCGCAGGGCCTCGAACGCCCCCGCCCTCTTCACCTCCTCCGCCAGGAGGGGGTCGCCCTCGAGGAGCTTCACCGCGACCCACCTGGGCGGCGCCCTCACCCCCAGCTCAACGCCCCTCAGCAGGCCCTCGAGCTCGGCTATCGGCCCCTCCAGCAGCCCGTAGTCGAGCCTCAGGGGCCTGTCCCCCCTCCTGGCGGCCTGGAGGAGCTCCTTCACCAGCCTGTCCAGCCCCTCGCCCGTGACCGCGGAGACGGGCACCACGGGGACCCCGAGGGCCCGCTCCAGTTCCTCCACGCGCACGTGGACCCCTTTGCCGTGGGCCGCGTCCCACTTCGTCAGGGCCACGACAGCGCGGCCCGTGATCTCGAGCACGTGGACGGCCATGTACAGGGTCCTCTCGGGGGCCAGCGCGTCGACGAGGACGAGCACCACGTCCCAGTCGCCCTTCAGCAGGTAGTCGCGCGTGACCCTCTCCTCGGCGCTGACGCCGGCTATCGAGTACACGCCGGGCGTGTCGACCAGCACGAGGGTGCGCCCGCCCGCCTCCACCACGCCCTCCCTCCTCTCGACAGTCGTCCCCGGCCAGTTGGCGATGTGGGCGATCCGCCTAGTCAGCCGCGTGAACAGCGTCGACTTCCCCACGTTGGGGCTGCCGACGACCGCCACCCTCACGGCGGCCCCCGCCGCCCTCAGCTCACGGCTGATGGCCCTCACCGCCGACCACCTCCACCACGATCCTCCTGGCGACGCCCCTCCCCACCGTGAGGAGGGAGCCGCGCAGCCTCACCACCACGTGCCCGCCGGAGTTCCTCACAACCTCCACCTCCGTGCCCGGGGTGAAGCCCATCTCCAGCAGCCTCCTCCTCAGCCCCCAGCCGGCCCCGGCGACCTCCAGGATCACGGCCCTGCCGCCCTCGGGGACGTCGAGCAGCGTGGCCACCCTCAGCCACCCTCGACGAGGATGAAGCTGGCGGCCTCCAGCGGGATCTCGCACCTCCTGCCCGCCACGCGGACCACGACCCGCTGCCCCCGGACCCCCTCCACCTCGAGGGACTCGCCTGGCCTCAAGCCCAGCAGCCTCGCCCAGTGCAGCGAGCCGCCCAGCTCGCCGACCCTGGCGACGCGGAACTTGCCCTCGGAGACCCTGCTCAGCGGCAGGGCGGCGGGCGCCGCCCTCCCCGGCACGGGGTTGCCGGGGGGGCAGGCGCGGGGCCCGCCCAGCCGCTCGTCGACGAGGTCCCCGAACTCCGCCACGTGCTCGAGCGAGTGGGCGAGGTAGTGGGCCCTGTAGAGGTCGACGCCCATCTCGTCCGTGAGGTAGCGCTCGATCACCCTGTGGCTCCTGACGACGGCGGCGGCCCTCTTGAGGCCCTGCTGCGTCAGCAGGTAGGCCGCGCCCCTCCTCTCCACGAGCCCCCTGGCCCCGAGCTTCGCGAGCGCCCTGGAGGCCGAGGCCGGCGCGACGCCCAGCTCCCGCGCGATCACCGACAGCCGGGCCTCGACCCCGAACTCCCCCAGCCTGTACAGCAGGGCCAGGTAGTCCTCGCTCCTGGCGGGCATACTGCTGTGCGCGGCGCTTGCCGCCATTTAAGCTTAACTCCAGGCTAACTTTCACTTAAGATAACTGCCGCCCCCCGTTCGAGCTGATGGGGTCGACGCGCTGGAGCTTTCCCCCGCGCCGGTCAAAAGCTCCTTTCCGGCCTGGGAGCGGCGGCTCGCTGCGCTGCCTAGCTCCGGTGGAGAGCGGGCTACCGGTACCAACTTAGGAAAAAGGGAGGGTGGTAGATGGGGGATGGGTTAGGGGAGGCTCAGCGCGTACTCGACCGCGGCCAGCGCGTCGACGAGGCCGTAGCCGGAGTAGACGTCGAAGCCCGGCGGCCCTATGTCCCTGGCCGTCTTCGTGATCACCTCGTAGACCTGCGAGGGGGTCAGGGGCTGCTTGCCGGCTGCGACCCTCAGGGCCTGGATGAGCGCGACGGTGGCGGAGACGTGGGGGGTCGCCATGCTGGTGCCCGAGAGCGTGGCGTAGCCCCCGTTCTTGTAGGTCGAGTACACGTTCACGCCCGGCGCGGCGACGTCGACCTCCGGCCCGTCGCTGCTCCACGTGGGCACGCTGCCGCTGCTGTCGACGGCCGCCACGGCGATCACCTCGGGGTACCTGGCGGGGTACTCCACGTTGTCCGTGGTGGGGTCGCCGTCCCCGGAGTTGCCGGCGGCGGCCACGAGCACGGCGCCGTTGCTGTAGGCCCACTTCACGGCGTCCCTCAGCACCTGGCTGTCGCTGCTGCCCCCGAGCGACATGCTCAGGATCTTCGCGTCGTCGGCGGTCCCCACCGCGCCGTCGGGCCCCTTCACGGCCAGGACTATCCCCTCAGCGATGTCGGAGTAGGTCCCGTAGCCCGCGTCGTTGAGCACCTTGACGGCGTAGATCGTGACGTTGGGCGCAGCTCCGGCGCTGCCCACCCCGTTGATCGCGGCCGCGACGATCCCGGCTACGTGGGTGCCGTGCCCGTTCCTGTCGGCGCAGTTCTTCAGGTTGGTGCCGGTGTACGTCCTCGTGCCCACGGTGTAGGCGCACCACGTGACCCTCCCCTTCAGCTCGGGGTGCGTGTAGTCGACCCCCGTGTCCAGGACGGCCACCGCGACGCCCAGCCCGAGGGCCCTCCACCCGTAGGCCGGCTGGTACTTGTCCCAGACTTTAGGCGCGTTCACCATCTTCACGTTCCAGAGCACGTCCGGGTACGCTGAGAGCTCGAGCGCTCTCGCCACCTTGTCCTCCTCGACGTACCTGACCCCCCTGAGGGCCTTGACTCTGTCCACCGCGTGCGGGGGCAGGTAGAACACCGCCGCCCTTATCTCGGGGATCACCTTCACCTTCTCCGCCCCCTCGATCGCCTCGATCGCGCCGAGGACCGATGCGTCCTCGAAGCCCACGACCACCCTGACCTTGCTCGGGGGAGCCGTGGCCGCTGAGAAGGCCAGCAGAGCCAGGGCGACCGATAGGGCAGCCGCTACCGCCCTCTTCACAGGCCCTCAACCTTCTTTAGGTTATTAAAGCTTGCCCTCGAATTAACTTTGGGAGCGCCCCCTCCGCGCTCACTCCTTCGATAGCGCAGGTTCCGCTGCGCCGGCGCGGCCTCGACCCCCTGGCTTGAGGTCCCTGCGGCCGGCGGGGCTCGGCTCCCGAAGCGGTTGAGTGTTGGAGCTGCACACAGGGGAGGGCCTCGGGGGGCCCGGGTCCGGAGCGGGGAGTAGACAGCGCCCTTCGCTAGGGCTCCGGCCGCCTCAGCGCTGCCCCTCCCGCCCCGGCTGCGCCCTGGCCCTGATTCTCTCTGCCACCTCGTGGGCCCTCAGCAGCAGGCTGACCCTCTCCACCTCCTCGCGCAGCCTCCTGACCTCGTCGAGCTTCGACCGGTAGAGGGCGTTGAGCTCCCCGAGCCTCCTCCTCAGCGCCTCCCTCCTGCCCCTCAGCCGCGCCAGCTCCTCCCTCAGCTGGATCGCCCGGAGCCTCGCCCTCTCCCTCTCCAGCTGGGCCTCCACCCTCGCCCTCGCCAGCCTGCTGAGCTGCTCCTCGGCCGCCCTCAGCCTCGCCTCCACCTCCCCGTACTCCCTCATCTTCGCCCTGAGCTCGGCCTGCCTCTGCTCCCCCCTGTCGATCCTCTCGAGCAGCTCCTTCACCTGCCGCCTGAGCTCCTCGGCCCTCTGCCGCAGACTCCTCACCTCCTCCCACAGCCTCACGGCCTCCTGCCCCCCGCCCTCCCCCTGAGCGAGCTTGGCGCGGAGCTCGCTCAGCTCCTCCCTCGCCCTCCTCATCGACTCGCGCACCTGCCTCAGCTCCTCGATGGCCGCCCTCCTCCTCTCCCCCAGCTCCCTGGCCTCGCTTTCGGCCCGCC
>JAGDWA010000116.1 GCA_023269735.1 Thermofilum sp. | reverse complement strand
ATCGAGAAGAATTGAAAGCTCCCTGAGCGCCTCCCTGACCCTCCGCAGGATCTCCCCCGTGATGAAGCAATCGAGAAGAATTGAAAGGCTTTGTGGGAGGTGTTTGAGCTGCTGTCTTCTCCGTGGGTGTGTTCAGCGGTGCGGGGCCCGGCCTCATCCCCCGCCGCTGTGGGTGTTGGCCGGGTGTCGCGGCCCGCCTCATCTGTGGTCTTCCTGTTGTCTCGGGGGGCTTTAAGCCTGCTCCTCCCCGGCTAGGGCGCCCTCGTGGGCTGCGGGTGCTGGGATGCTGGGGGTCACGGCCCTGGCCACCCCTGCTACGGCCTTCTCGTCGAGCTCCGCGGGCCTGTACTCGCCCGCGGCGTTCTTGAGGGCGCCGAGCTCTATCCCGGTGAGGGCCGAGTAGTACTCCAGCCACTTGTCCGGCTGCCTCCCGTACTCCTCGACCGCCTCCCTGTAGGCCCGGGCAGCTACCGCGGCCAGCCTCCCGCCCAGGCTGTTGGAGACGCCGAGCGTGCAGCAGAACTCCACGCCGAGGTCGTCGGGGCCGAGCACGGGCTTGAAGCCCCTCCCCGCGAGCTCGAGGTAGACTGGGTGCCAGGCCACTACGAAGCCCCGCCTCGGCGGTCTGGAGGAGACCTGGGAGGGGTCGTCGAAGTAGGCCGTCCCCTCCGCCTCGAGGAGCCCCCGCGAGACGGCGACGCCCCTCGCGTAGTCCATGGTGCTTATCATGCTGGAGTAGACGGGGCCGGGCCTACCCGACGCCATCACCCTGAACCCGCCCCTGACCCCCGCCGGCACGACCCTGAAGGTCCTGTAGGCCGGGTAGAGGTAGAGCTGGCCCGGGAGGGGGGAGAGGGCCATGTCCACAGCCCCCTCCGCCAGGGCCCTGGTGGCCCTGAGGCCGTCCCTGAACACGACGACCTCCACCCTCACCCCCCTCGACTCAAGCCTCTTGACGAAGCCGCCGAGGAAGAGGTACTCGCTCGAGTAGACGAGGCCCAGCCTCAGCACCCTCCCCGCGGGCTCCCGCGCCCTCTCCGAGAACCCCGGGTACACGTAGACCACCTTGCTCCTCCCCACCACCTCCCTCGCGATCAGGCCCTGCCTCTCCAGCTCAGCGAGTATCTCGCTCACCCTGCTCTTGCTGGCCCCGAGAGCCCTGTGTATAAAGGACTGCGGTACCCTCGACCCCTGGTACCCGCTGAGGAGCTCCCAGACCCTCTCCCTCAGGCTACCCGGCATCCTCCACCACTAGGCCCTTAAAACCGGGGCCGGTAATATGCCTTAACAGGGGGTCGAACATGTGTTCGGGGAAAAAGGCCGGCAGGCTGCTGGCGGCCCTAGAGCTCGCCCTGCTCGCCTCCCTCTTCGCGGTCCCCTACACGCTGCTGGCGGGCTCCAGGGGCCTCGAGCTCCTCGCCTACTGGACGCTGGCGACCCTCGCAGTGGGGCTGCTGGCCCTCCTACACCTCGGGCTAGAGTCGGGTGAGGGGGAGTGAACGCCGCCTTCTTCCTGGCCCTGCTCCTCTACGCGGCGGCGGGGACGGCCCTGGCCCTGTTCTCGAGGAGGTACTTCAGGAGGGACATAAGGGACTACTACGTCACGAGCGGGAGGCTGGGGGGCGCCGTCTCGGCGCTGACCTACGCCGCGACCACCTACAGCGCGTTCATGATGCTCGGCCTCGTGGGGCTCGCCTACGCGACGGGCGCGGGGGCGCTGGGCTTCGAGCTGGCCTACCTCGCCAGCACGGTCGTCCTGCTGTCGACGGCCGGCTACAGGATACACAGGCTGTCGAGGGAGAGGGGCTGGGTCTCCCCCAGCCAGATGCTGGCGGACATGTACGGCAGCAGGGCCCTCGGCGTAGCCGCCTCCCTCGTCTACCTCTACGCGATGCTCCCCTACCTCGCCGCCCAGGTCCTCGGCCTCAGGATAGTCTTCGGGTACGGGGGGCTCGGGGAGGCCGAGTCCCTGGCCGCCTCGGCGCTGCTCGTCTACGCGTGGATAGCCGTGGCGGGGATGTGGAGCGTCGCGCTGACCAACCTGCTGCAGGGCTCGCTCATGCTGTTCGGGGGCCTGGCCTACCTCGGCTGGCTGCTGCTCTTCTTCACCCCCTCCAGGGGCCTGACGCCCGGGAGGCTACTGGACGACCTGGGCTCCGCCGGCTACCTGGGCCTCACCGGCTTCTGGACGCCCAGCGTCTTCCTCGCCTACACGATACCCTGGGTCTTCTTCGCCGTCTCCAACCCGCAGGTCGTCGCGAAGCTCTACCTGCCCAGGAGCGGTAGGGCGTACAGGGAGGCGGTGGCCTACTTCTTCGCGTACGGGCTGCTCTACACCCTGGTGGTCGTGGCCGCCGGCCTCGCGGCCAGGGGGCTGGCCATAGAGGGGGTGCTGCCGGAGGACATACCGAGGGACAACGTGACCCCGACGCTGCTGGGCTACATGGACCCCGCCCTGGGCTCCGTGGTAGCCGTCTCCATCATAGCTGCCACGGTAGACACTGCCAACAGCATCGTTCTCGCCGTCTCCAGCAGCGTGGCTACCACGCTGGGGGCGAGGAGCGTGAACGCGGCGAGGGCTCTGGACGCGGCCCTGGTGGCGGCCGCCACGGCCATAGCCGCCCTCAAGCCGGGCTTCATCGTCGACCTCTCCGTGCTCACCAGCGTGATACTGCTGCCCGTGGGCCTCCTGACCCTTGTCGGCGCCTACACCGCCGGCGAGCGCAGCGCGGCGCTGAGGTACGGCTCCCTCGCCTCCCTCCTGGCCGGAGCGGGGCTCGCCACCTACTACGCCGTCGCGCTGGGCCCCAGGAGGGCCTTCACGTACACGGTGGCCGGGCTACCCGTCTCCGGCCTGGTCGCGGCCGTCTCGGGGGCAGTGCTACTGGCCTCCTACGCCGCCCACAGGCTCTCCCGGGGGTCCCCCCGCAGGCCCTGAGTAGGAGGCGTTTTTTACCCCTCCGCCAAGCCCCCGAGCCCGGCGGGCCTGTCAGACTTATATCTCCGGGGCCCGATCCACGGAAACCAGGTACGGGTTCTTGGAGGCCCCGCTCTACAGGGGAGGGCTAGAGGACGTAGCGAGGCTGTACACGCTCCTGAGGGACGAGAGGGGGCTGGTCGTCTACGGGTACAGGCTGGACGGCGGGTCGATAGGCTTCGGCGTTGTCCGGGGCGCGTCCGAGCTCCCCCTGAGAGTGGAGGCTGAGGCGGGGCCGGGGCGCTACAGGCTGAGGAGCGGCGTGAGCTTCACCACCTCCCACCAGTCGCCCAAGAACTACCTACACCCGCCGAGGCAGGTGGTGGCCAGGGTCCGCGAGGACCTCTCAGTAGAGGAGCCGGGGGCGGGGGAGGGGGGCGTCGCCCTCTTCGCCGTCAAGCCCTGCGACCTTTCGGCTGTAAAGGTCCTCGACGAGCTGTTCAGGGCGGGGGCGAACCCGCTGTACGCAGCGAGGAGGGGGAGGGTGAAGTTCGTAGTGGTCGAGGAGTGCCTGAGGCCGGGCGCCACCTGCTTCTGCTCGACGACGGGCTCCGGCCCCACAGCGCGGGAGGGGTTCGACGTAGCCTACGCGAAGCTCGGCGGGGGCACCGTCCTGTTCAAGCCCGGCTCGCCCGCGGGGCAGGGGGTGCTGGAGGAGATGGGCCTGGAGGAGGCCCCCGAGAGCGACGTCGCCGAGTACCGGAGGCTCGCCGAGGAGGCCTCGAGGAGGGCCTGCCTGGGCGTAGCGGTGGAGGAGGTGCAGAGGGCGCTGAGGAGGCTCATGGGCGACAGGGGTTTCTGGGAGAGGGTGTCGGAGCGCTGCCTCGCCTGCTCCAGCTGCAACATGGTGTGCCCGACGTGCTTCTGCACAGAGCTGGTAGACGAGTACGACGGCAGGGTGAACACGAGGGTGGCCCAGTGGGTGGGCTGCCTCTCCTACACCTACGGGATGGTGGCCGGCGGCCACTTCAGGAGGTGGCTGTACACGAGGTACAGGCACTTCGTCCTCCACAAGTTCCTCTTCTACCCGGTGCAGACGGGGAGGCTGGGCTGCGTGGGCTGCGGGAGGTGCGTCACCTGGTGCCCGGCCGGCGTGGACCTCCGGGAGACCCTACTCAGAGCGGTCGGGGAGGGCGGGGGTTGAGGAGCCCGTTCGCGGAGCTGAGGAGGGGCCTGGTGGTAGGCGAGGTCTACGAGGCGCCCAACGTGAAGACTCTGGCCGTGAGGCTGGTGGACGAGGTGCCGCCGCCCAGGCCGGGCCAGTTCAACATGGTCTACGTCCACGGCCTGGGCGAGGTCCCCCTCTCGGTCTCGGGCGTACGCGAGGGGGGCAGGGTAGTGGAGCACACCGTCAGGGCGGCCGGCGCCGTCACGAGGGCCCTCGTCTACAGGGAGTGGAGAGGGGGCTTGATAGGCCTGCGCGGGCCCTACGGGAGGGGCTGGCCGCTCGAGGAGGCCGAGGGGCACGACCTGCTCGTCGTCGCCGGCGGGATGGGGTTCGCGCCGCTGAGGCCCGTCTTGAAGTGGGTCGCGGAGAGGAGGGAGAGGTACGGGAGGGTCAACGTACTCGTGGGCGCCAGGACGCCCCGAGACCTCCTGTTCAAGTACGAGCTCGAGTCCTACAGGGGGCTGCCGGGCACCAGGCTGCTCCTCTCCGTCGACAGGCCGGAGGGGGCTTGGGGAGGCCACGTCGGGCTCGTCACGGACCTGATAAGGCTCGCCGACGTAGACCCAGGGGGCTCCTACGCCTTCGTCTGCGGCCCCGAGCCCATGATGGTCAACGCGGTGAAGGCCCTCAGGGAGAGGGGGTTCAGGGAGGACAGGGTCTTCCTCTCGCTGGAGAGGAGGATGAGGTGCGGCACGGGGTTCTGCGGAACCTGCCAGCTCGGCCACTACTTCACGTGTAGGGACGGCCCGGTGTTCAGGCTCACGGAGGTCTCGGACTACCTGGCGGTCGAGGGGGTCTAGTTGAGAGTAGGGGTCGTGAAGCTGGCCTCGTGCTCCGGCTGCGTACTAGAGGTCGTGAGGGCCCTCACGGAGGCGGTGGGGCACCTCCGCGGCGTAGAGGTGGCGGCCTGCAGCCTAGTCCTGGGGGAAAGCAGATTAGAGGGCTTCTTCGACCTCGTGCTGGTCGAGGGCTCGGCCTCTACGGAGAGGCACGTCAAGCTGCTCAAGAGCCTCAGGGAGAGGGCCGGGCTACTCGTGGCGTTGGGCTCCTGCGCCATCGAGGGGGGCGTCCAGGCCCTGTCCAACGGCCGCGTAGAGGAGGCCAAGGCCGCCGTATACCCGGAGCCCGGGCTCGTCGAGTCCATGGGAGGGTTCACGCCTGTGACGGAGGTCGTCAGCGTAGACCTCGCGGTCCCGGGCTGCCCCGTCAACTACGAGGCCGTGAAGTCCCTGCTCCTCAAGCTCTCGCAGGGGGGCCTGCCCGTCGAGATACACGAGAGCGTCTGCGCGGATTGTAGGAG
>JAGDWA010000100.1 GCA_023269735.1 Thermofilum sp. | reverse complement strand
TAAGCTGCTGAAGCGCAGGGTGGAGGCGGGCGGCGCGGTGTTCGAGAGGGACGTCGTGGTCTTCGGGGAGGCGGCGGTCGTGGTCCCGATACTGGGCAGCGGGAGGGTCGTGATGGTGAGGCAGTGGAGGCCGGCCGTCGGCGGCTGGGTCCTTGAGGTGCCGGCCGGGAGGCTGGAGCCCGGCGAGGACCCGCGCGAGGCGGCGCGGAGGGAGCTGGAGGAGGAGACGGGCTACGAGGCGGGCGAGCTCGTGGAGCTGGGCAGCTTCTACGCGACGCCCGGCTACAGCGACGAAGTCATGCACCTCTACGCCGCGCTGAAGCTGACCAGGCGGGCGGCCCACCCGGAGGTGGGCGAGGTGCTCAGGGTGGTGGAGGTGGACCCGCGCGAGTACCTCAGCAGCGGAGGGGTGCGCGACCTGAAGAGCGTCGCCGCCCTCCTGCTCTGCGCGCAGAGGGGGTTGCTCTGAGCGTCCGCAGGGTCGGCGCGGCCTTCTACCTGGTGAAGCTCTACAGCCTGCTGACGGGCGCCCTCTTCATACTGATCATCACGCGCAACCTCAGCCTGGAGGAGTTCGGGGCCTGGAGCACGATCTCCTCGCTGCTGAGCTACGCTGCCGCCCTCGCGGTGGCGAACTACTGGACGACGAGGCTCAGGGCCCGGGGGGTGGAGCAGGCCACGGCCACCGCGCTGGCTCTCTCGCTCCTCCTCTCCGCCCCCGCCACCCTCGCCTACCTGGCCGCGTCGGGGCGCGCCGCGAGGGCCTTCGACATCCCCCGCGACGCCCTGCTCCTCTCGGTGGCCTACGTGCCGGCGCTCTACGCCCACTCCGCGCTCTACTCGTCCGCCCTCGGCTCCCGCCCGCTCGCGGCCGCCGCCTCGGAGGCGGTCTTCGAGACGGCCAAGCTCTCCTCGGCGGCCCTCCTCTCGCTCGCGCGCGGCGTGAGCCTGAGGGGCGCGCTGGCGTCCGTGCTGGTGGGGTACGCAGCCCAGCTGGCCGCGCTCGCCTGGCTCCTGCGGGGCGACCTCAGGAGGCGCCCGAGCTCTGACGTCGCCAGGAGGATCCTCTCGCTGACCCCCGCCGCACTCCCCTCGCTGCTGCCGCCGCTGATCGGGGGGCTGGACGTCCCCCTGCTCTCCGCCCTCGTGTCGAACGAGGCCGTCGCCTACTACACGGTTGTCCTGCCCTTCGCCAACGCCGTGTCCTACTCCTACTTCCTGGCGAGGGGGCTCTACCCGGCGCTGCTGGCCGGCTCAGGTGGCGAGGGCCTCCTCGAGGAGGCCCTCCGCATGGTCGCCCTCACGGCCGTCCCCAGCGCCATGGGGGTCGCGGTGGCCGCCCCCTTCCTCCTCTACGTCCTGAGGCCGGAGTATACCGCCGCCGCCCCCGTCCTGGCCGCTGCGGCGGTGACGGCCGCCGTGGCCGCCTTCGGCGCCGTGCTGTCGGACGCTGTCCAGGGCTACGAGCGGAGGGACGCGGAGGGCGCCGGCCTCAGGGAGGTGCTCCGGTCCAAGGTCTTCGGGGTCCAGCTGCTCTCGTGCGCGAAGGCCGCCGCCGGCGTCGCGGCGGTGGCCGCGCTGGCGTCGGCCGTCAAGGATCCGCTCTCCGTTGCCACCCTCTCGCGCCTGGCCTGGCTCGCCCTCGCCGCCGTCGAGCTGGCCCTCCTGGCGGCCTGGGCCAAGGCGGGCAGGGCTCTGGCCAGGGCGGCCGGGAGCCTGCTGAGGTTCGCCGCCGCCGCGGCCCCTGCTACGTCCGTAGCCTACGCCCTGCAGCCGCTGAGGCTGCGGGAGCTGGGGCTCGCTGCAGCCGCCGCCTCCGCGACCTACTTCTCCCTGGCCTACGCCATCGACCCCTGGTTCCGGGGGCTCGCTAGGGCCGCGCTACGGAGGCTTCTTCCGCCTCCTCGCGAGGAGGGCGAGGGCCAGGGCGGCGGCAGCCGCTAGCGCCAGCTCGGGCGGCGGCAGGACGAGGGTGCTGGCGGAGGCCTGCGCCCGCGTGTAGCCCCTCTTCTCCACGTCCACGCGGACGGTCATGGGGCAGGGCAGCAGCAGGGGCCCGACGGAGACTGACGCGGCCCCGCCCTCGTCGGTGACCGCGTACTCCACCTCCCTGAGGCCGCAGAGGTCGATCGTGAACCGCACAAGGGCGCCTGCCACGCTGGGGGAGGTCCTGGCGGTCACCGTGGCCCGCCTCAGCATCACGGCGCCGCTCACCTCCACGCTAGCGTCGAGGGGCCTCGGCAGCACCTCGACGACCCAGCTGCCGTAGGCCGGCGCGTAGCCGGGCCTCCAGGCGAAGACCTCAACGGTCCACCGGCCCACCTCGTCGAGCTCGAGCTCCACCCCCCTCTCGCAGGGGGCGGACGACAGGAGGGGGGTGCCAGGTCCCCCCGCTGAGACCTCGCACACGGCCCCCTTCACGGGGATCTGGGGGGCCACCCTGAGCCTGTCCCCGTAGTAGGCCCTCTCGGGCAGCTGAACCACCATCGGCAGCCGCTGCTGAGGCAGCTCCAGGGGCGCGGCGGAGGCCGAGTAGCTCAGGGAGAGGGAGAGCGACCCCGCGTACTCCAGCTGGGAGATCGAGGCGCTGAGCGCTGCGCCCGCCACCGACACGCGCTCCCCGGAGCCCCTGACCAGCGCCAGGTAGCCCGGCATCGGGGGCTCCAGGCCGAAGGTCGACCCGCGCTGCTGCGGCTCGACGAAGACCCACCCGTAGCCCGGCACGTACACCTCGGCGTACGCGTGCGTGTAGCGAGCGCGGGCTACCTCCGGGGCCTGCAGACTGAAGCCCTCTACGACCCGCGCCGGCACCCCGGCAGCCCTCGCCAGCGCCACGAAGAGCCTGGCGAACTGGAGGCACGCGCCCACCCTCGCGTTGAGGGCCCAGAGGGCGCCGAGGCTGTAGTAGCCGGGGAGCTCGGCCAGGCTCTCGTCGTAGGTGAGGGTTGAGGAGACGAAGTCGGCTATCCTGCTGACCACCTCGCGGTAGGTCGTGCTGTTGGCGACGAGGAGCCCAGCTAGCGAGGCTATCTGGGGGTTGTCCGACTCGATGTAGGGGCTGGGCTCGAGAAACCTCCTGACCTCGGCCGGCGGCGGCGCGGTGAGGGGGGCGTCAGCCGGCACGAAGGCGAGCCTCTGCAGGGCCCAGAGCTCCACGGTGACCCTGAAGGCCCCCCTCACCTCCACGCCCTCGAAGAGCGCGTAGGAGTTCCCGAGGTCGTCCCTCACGACGGCCCTCGGCCTGGGCGCGACGACGGGGCCCCCCAGCACCTCCAGCGTCGGGTCGTTGGGCAGGGCGATGAGCAGCCTCCCGACGCGCCCCGCGCCCCTAACCTCGACCGAGTACTCCAGGTGGATGCGGTTGACCGTCGAGAAGCCGCTCAGGTAGAGGAAGGCGGCCTCGTAGCCGTCCTCCGCGCCGCACGCGCTCGCGGTCAAGCGGACCCTGTAGTACCCGCTGGGGAGCTGGCTGCCGAGGTTGAAGCGGAAGGTGAGGTTCCACAGGGAGGGGCCCCCCGGCACATCCAGGCTCGAGGAGGCCTCGCTCAGCGGGGGGCCCAGCGGGTGGAGCAGCTGGGCCCTCACGCTCAGCCCGCAGCCGGCGGGCGACTCGACCCTGACCGCCACCCTCACTGCCACCGGCTCGCCGGCCCTGAACACCCTGTCGGGCCGCTGCACGAAGCCGCCCCCCACCGCGCTCCCGAACCCCACGCCCACGATCCTGACCCTGGCCTGCTGGCCCGCCGCGGCTGCCCCGGCGAGTAGCAGGAGCTCCAGCGCGAGCGACAGGAGGGCTGGGCGCGCGCGCCCCACCCTGCCACCCCGAGGCGAGGTCTAGAGCCTGCCGGCGACCCTTGCGAAGGCCGTGTAGAGGACGCCCTTGGCGGCCTCCACCGCCTCCCTCCACGCCTGCCCCTCCTCGGGCCTCACCTCGAAGCTCACCGCCCCCCGGTAGCCTATACTGAGGAGCACCTCGAGCAGCTCCGCCACCTCCTCAACGCCGTTCACGGCGCCGGGCCTGTAGAAGCTCGGGTGGGTGTCCACCAGCCTCCCGTCGGGGAGCCGCTTGGCGCACCCGATGTGCACGTGCACCAGGTGGTCCTTCGCTGCCCTGAGGTCCGCCGGCCTCTCGCCGAGCATGGGCGCGTGGCTGAGGTCCCAGAGGAGCCCGAAGTTGGGGTGCTCGCTCTTCACCTCTTCGGCGAGCTTCACCGCCTCCGCCAGGGGGCCCACGAGCCTCCTCCGGTCCCAGTCCCTGTCGAAGGTCTCGAGGACGAGCGTCACGCCCAGCTCCCTGGCTCTCCCGGCCACCTCACCGATGGTCCTGACGAGGGCCTCCTTCGCGGCCTCCCTGTCAGCTGAGCCGGGGTCCGGGCCGGAGCAGAAGGCCACCGCCCTGACGCCGCGCGCGGCCGCCACCCTGACGGCGTCGAGCAGCAGCTCCACCGCCCTCCTGCGCTCCCCCTCGTCGAGGGAGGAGGGGTTGATGCCCCGCCCTATGATGTAGGGCTGGACCCCGTAGACGGCCTCCACCCCCGCCCTCGCGAGGAGGGGCTCGACCCTCCCCCAGGCCTCGTCTCCCATCGGGAGGAGCTCCAGGAGGTCGAAGAAGGGGTCGCCGGCCAGGGTCGCGACCGTCTCCTCGACCTGCTCGCCCCTCTGGAGGGCCGGGTTGGCCATGAAGGCCACGATGCCCACCTTCCAGGGGAACCTGGCGACGACCTCGAGGCCGCCTCTCTTCGCAGCCGCCGCGAGCACGGCGGGAGCCGCCCGAGCGCCGTAATAAATGTGCTGGCCCGCGAGGGATTTGAGGGCGCCCCTCCAGGCTCGGGCGTGCGCGTGGCCGTGGGCTCCAGGAACCCGGTGAAGCTGAGGGGGGTGGAGCGCGCGTTCAGGGAGCTGCTGGGCCCCGCCGAGGTCGTCGGCGTTAGCGTCGACCCGGGGGTCCCGAGGCAGCCCGTCGGGCTGGAGGAGACGCTGAGGGGCGCGCTGAACCGCGCGCAGCGCGCGCTGCAGGCGGCCCCCAGCGACTACGGGGTGGGGGTCGAGGCGGGGTACTTCCGGCTCGCGGGCCACCCCATCGAGGTCCAGGCGGCGGCCGTGGTCGACGCCTGGGGCCGGGTCGGGGTCGGCCTCTCGCCCGGCTTCCCCCTGCCCCCGCCCCTGGTGGAGGCCATCGAGCGGGGGGAGGTGGGGGAGCTCGAGGAGGCCGTGGACAGGGCGTTCGGCACGAGGAACGTGGGCGAGGCGGGGGGCCTGGTGAGCATCCTCACGCGCGGCAGGGTGACCCGCGAGGAGCTCACCTACCTGGCCGTGGCGATGGCCCTCACGCGCTTCGTGAACGCTGACCTCTGGACACGCGCCTGACGCCCTGCAGGATCCGGAGCAGCGCGGCCGCGTGGTCGTCGTACTCAAGCTTGCGCACCGAGACCTCGACCTTCAGGTCGACCCTCGGGGCCCCCGAGATGGCCCGGTCGAGGCGGCTGGCCAGCAGGAAGCCCCTGCGGAGGGCCTCGAGCACGCGCCTCGCCTCGGCCCCCCAGCCCGGCGCGCCGCCCGAGGCCGCGGCCCTGGCCAGCTCGGCGACGG
>JAGDWA010000031.1:4190-5642 GCA_023269735.1 Thermofilum sp. | reverse complement strand
TCCTGCAGCGTCGAGGGCGAGCTGGGCCGGGCGGAGCTCGGGCCGAGGGACCTGCTCTACGCGGTCGGCCCGCTGGACCTGAGGGTCGGGGGGAGGCGAAGCCTGGTCGTGGCGGCCGTGGCCCCCTCGAGGCTGGGGCGGGCCTGGCTCGTGAGGCGGGCCCCCGAGGCGCCGTCGAGGCTCGTTGGCGGCGCGGGCTACAGGCGGAGGGTCCACACGCTGCTGGGCGTCGACGACCCAAGCACCAGCCTCATGGCGGGCTTCACCGAGGGGTTCCCGGGCGAGTGGACGAGCTTCCCCCCGCACAAGCACGACGACAAGGTGGAGGTCTACGTGTACTACGGCATGGGCGGGGGCTTCGGCGTCCAGGTCGTCGAGGACGAGGGGGGCGCCGACGCCTACGTCGTCAGGGACGGGGACGCGGTCGTCATCCTGCGCGGCTACCACCCGAACGTCGCCTCGCCGGGCTGCGGCATCGGCTACGTCTGGATCCTGTGCCAGGTCGCCGGCGGGAAGAGCATGGGCGTTGAGGTCAAGCCGGGCTTCGAGCGCTTCTAGCCAGCCCTATATACCGCCCGCTCCCCCTGACCCCCGTGGCCACGCGGCCCGACGTAATCCTGATCTTCGAGGTGCACCAGCCCTACAGGCTCGCCCAGCACCCCATCGCCGGTAGGGCGCTGGGCGGGGCGGGCCTCGAGGAGTCCTACTTCGACGTGGAGCTGACGAGGAGGATCTTCGAGAGGGTCTCCTCGCGTTGCTACAAGCCGGCCACATCGATGTTCCTCAAGCTGCTCGACGAGCACAGCGAGTTCAGGGTGTCCTACAGCGTGTCGGGCGTGCTGCTCGAGCAGGCGGAGCGCTGGGACCCGGACCTCCTCGACCTCTTCAGGCAGGTCGCCCGGCACAGGCGCTGCGAGGTGCTGTGCCAGACCTACTACCACTCCCTCGCCTACTTCATCTCGCTGGAGGAGTTCGTTGAGCAGGTCGAGATGCACAGGCGGGCGGTGCGCGACCTGCTGGGCGCCGAGCCCAGGGTCTTCGAGAACACGGAGCTGATATACGACAACGGCGTCGCCAGGGTCGCGCAGGAGCTGGGCTTCCGCGCCGTGGTCACGGAGGGCGCGGAGAGGGTGCTGGGGTGGAGGTCGCCCAACTACGTCTACAGGGCCAAGGGGCTGGACATCAGGGTGCTGCTCCGCAACTACCGCCTGAGCGACGACGTGGGCTTCCGCTTCGCGTCCGTCTGGTGGGAGGAGTACCCGCTCACCGCGGACAAGTACGCGTCCTGGCTCGCCTCGACACCCGGCCAAGTCGTCTGCGTCTTCATCGACTACGAGACGGTGGGCGAGCACTACCCCAGGCAGACTGGCATCTTCGAGTTCTTCGAGTGGCTCCCCGTGGAGGCGGAGAAGCGGGGGCTGCGGTTCGCGACGCCCAGCGAGGCCGTCGAGC
>JAGDWA010000031.1:0-4180 GCA_023269735.1 Thermofilum sp. | reverse complement strand
GCGCCACCCGCCAGTGGGCGAGGTAGACGTCACCGAGCCGATATCGTGGGCGGACGTGGAGAGGGACACCTCGGCCTGGCTGGGCAACGTGATGCAGCAGCTCTCGCTAGCCCGCGAGGCGCGGCTGGAGCCCCTGGTGAAGGCGCTGGGCGACGAGGGGGCCCTGAGGGTGTGGAGGATGCTCTCGATAAGCGACCACTACTACTACATGAGCACGAAGGGCGGCGGACCCGGCGAAGTGCACAGCTACTTCAGCCCCTACCAGAGCCCCTACCACGCCTTCGCCGCCTTCACGGAGGCGATCGCCGACTTCGAGGCCCAGCTCCTCGCCAGGCTCGCGGGGAGCGGGGCGGAGCGGTGGGTGAGGCGCCTCTCCGAGGCCGTCGCCTTCCGCTTCTACCTGAGGGAGGGGGAGCCCCTGCCCTACGCCGCCAGGAGCGGCCTCGAGCTGCTGGAGGCGGTGAGGCGCGCCCCGGTGGTCAGCCTCGAGTTCCACGTCGAGAGGGGGCACCTGGCCGAGTGGCTGAGGACGGTGATCGGCGACGCGGCCGCGGCGGAGCGAGTGGAGGGGCTGAGGGGGCTCAGGGGGGAGGAGCTCAGAGCCGAGCTCTACAGGGTGCTGCGCGGCCGCCTGGTGGAGGTTGTTAGAGGGGCCGCGCGCAAGCGGCGCCAGCGGTCGAGAGCGAGCGCGCAGAGGGGGGCTCACGGGTCGGGATCCTAAGGGACCGCAGTCGAAGTGGCTGGCGCCTCACGCGCTGCGAGGCCCCTCAGCGCGCAGAGGGCCCTCGCCAGCCTCAGAGCAGCGTCGGGATCCCTCGACGCCAGCAGGTAGTCCGCCTGGGTCAGCAGGCGCCACGCGTCGAGCGCGCCGGCCTCGGCCGCCGCCTCCCTCGCCTCGGCCAGCAGCGCCAGCAGCAGCCGCTGGGTGGGGCTCTCCGCCAGGGGGCGCAGGTCCTTCGTCTCCAGCCACGTGACCGGCTGGGGGACGCTCAGCACGTCCACGGGCTCCCTCGCCGCCGCCTCGCTCGGCAGGGCTGGGCGGACCCAGGGGTGCCTGCTCAGCTCCTTCGGCAGCCACCTCAGGAACTCGAAGGCCCCAGCGCCCGCCGGCACGAAGAGGCCGAAGGTCTCGGCCGGCACGGCCACTAGCACGGTGGTCCCCTCCACTTTCGAAACCCTCTCGGCGAAGTGGGCCGCCGTGAACCACCGGCCCAGGCCGAAGGCCACCTCGTCGCTGAGGCGGTGGTCCCTCACGAGGATCGAGAGGTCCACCGACGGGTGCCTGTAGACGAAGTGCGGGGTCCTCCACGCCAGAACTTGGGCGGCGCCCTCGGCCAGCGCCGCCCTCAGGCCCAGCTTCTCGCGCACGAGCTGGCCCACGTCGTCGGAGTAGGCCAGGTAGGGCTCCGCAAACACCTTCGCCTCGAGCCCGAAGAGCTCCCTCAGCTTGGCCTGGTGCAGCCGCACCTGCTCGACCAGCTCCTCGGCGGGCAGTAGCGCCGGGAGCGCGTTGAAGTAGGGGCCCGCCACGGGCTCCACGACCCCCTTCGAGATCAGGGAGGAGAGGAGCTCCAGCAAGCTGCCGCCCCACCTCTCCGCGAACTCGAGCAGCAGGCCGGTGGCGCGCAGGCCCACCTTCAGGCCGGCGGGGGCCAGCTCCTCGAGCGTTTCGAGCAGCGGCAGGTAGCACTGCTCGAGGGCCCTCTCGAAGAGGGACCGAGTGGCCTCCACGTCGATCAGGCTCCAAGGGGACTCGGGCCTAGCGGGGGGTTCCCCCCTCAGCACCGGCGGCTGGTGGGCCTCCACGTATAGCACGAGGTCCACTGGCCTCTACCTCCCCTTGCTCGCGGAGCTTTATCCCTGGCGCGCCGCCCTGACGAGGGGCTTGCCGACCCTGAACACCTTCGAC
This sequence comes from Thermofilum sp., assembly GCA_023269735.1. Lineage (GTDB taxonomy): Archaea > Thermoproteota > Thermoprotei > Thermofilales > Thermofilaceae > JANXEW01. Next base: position 2,271 of record JAGDWA010000031.1, on the reverse strand, counting down.
CAGCCCCTCACCGCTATCTCGACCACGGCCCCGCCGACGTCGAGCTCGTTGAGCCCGGGCTGCAGCACGACCTCCCTCGCGTACCCGTCCTCGCGCACGAGGACTTTCACCGCCCTGCCCAGGGCGTTGCGCACCCTCAGCTTGCCGCCGGAGACCCCCTCGAGCCTGATCGAGTGGAGCACGGCCGCCAGCCTGGTGCGCAGGAAGTCGAGCCACTCGCGCGAGAAGCTCTCGTCGGCGAACTCCGCCCAGATGTGGTCGCTGTTCACAACGTGCATGAGGGCCATCAGGTCCTCGGCGCCGGCCCCCACGCTGCTCTCGAGGGCCTTGTAGGCCTCGTAGGCCTCCACGACGTTCGACCAGATCCTCTCCTGCTCGCTTCGCCTCTCCGACGTCCACTTCTCGTAGCCCCCCATCCAGCTCTTTGCCGGCACGCTGGTCAGCTTCCTCGGCTCCGCGCCCTCCGCGGCCTCGCTCAGCTTGACCAGCTTGATTATGCGCCGGTCCACAGCCTGCCTGAGCTGGCCGAGCAGCCTGTCGAAGAACACCGCGGCGGCCGGCTTCGGCTTGGGCAGGATCATCCAGTTCTCGCCGTCGAGGGCCACCGTGAGCGGCCTCGCGCGGTTGACGTAGGCCTCGAGGATGAGGCGGAGGGCGAAGTCGACGGCTGCCGCCTCGGCCTGCTCGACGGTCGACACGCTGCTGTACTTGAAGCTCCACAGGTCGGAGAGGCCCGTGTGGCGGAAGAAGAGGGTCAGCCCCTGCAGCTCGTAGGGCTCGTAGATGCCCCCCTTGTCGCCTACCGCGCCGGCGAAGTGGTGGAGCGCGTCGAGCACCGTGTAGCGGATCCCCTGCTCGAGTAGGAGGGGGACGAGCTTCATCGAGAAGGACATCTCGGGCAGCCACACGCCCCCCGGCTCGACGCTGAGGGCGCGGCTCGTGATCTCCTTCCCCAGCCTCAGCTCCTCCCTGAGCAGGTCCAGCCACCCGTAGACCTCCGCTATGTAGCCGGCGATCGGGTGGGAGTAGAAGCTCGTGAGCACATCCAGCCCGCGCCCGGCCAGCTCCCTGAACGCCTGGAGCGCCTCCTGAACCCTCCGGGCTTTGGGGCTCTCCGGCTCCACGCAGAGGTAGGTGCCGTCCAGGTTGACGGCGGCGCCGCGCTCCAGCAGATTCAGCCACTGGGCCAGGAGGCTCGGCGAGAGGTTAGCGTTCCACGGCAGGCCCCACTTCTTGAGGAGCCTCGCCTGGACCAGGTACGCCCCGCCCTCGTAGTAGGGCTGGAACTCGTCGTCCCAGACGTGGGAGTAGGCCCAGGGCTCCCGCAGTGCCCCGTCGGGCGAGTAGTTGGGGGCCTGGTGGTCGTGGAAGACGATCGCTATCTCGGGCGGGCTGTCGAGGGGCTCCAGTACCGCGAACGAGGAGCGGACGTTGGCGGGCTCGAGCGCCACCTCGTGGATCCCGACTCCCTCCGCCGCAGCCTCCACTACGGTCGTGCCGGGCCCCACCCTCCAGGACGCGATGGTGGCGCCCCCTCGCCTCAGCAGCAGCGTGCCCTCCTCCTCGCTCTCCACGAGGATCCTGAGCGCTTCGCCTGGCAGGTAGACCGCGCGCTCGGGCAGAACCCTAGCCATGCTCGGCCTGCCGGCCAGCGCGCGCTAAAAATTTTTAGTGGTTAGCGGCTTCACCCGCGATGGTAGACCCCTTCGAGCTGTTGAAGGCCCTCCACGCCCTCTCCGCCGTCGACGCCGACAGGGCCGTGCGCCTGGACAAGCTCAGCAGCCTGATGCAAGCGCCGCGCGGGGAGCTCGACGAGGCCCTGAGGTCGCTCGCCGACATGAAGTACGTGGAGGTGGTCGACGACAAGGTGTTCCTGACCGAGCTCGGGATCCTGAAGATCAGCAGCCTCTTCTGCTAGGGATGACGACGCTGCACGTAGCGCCGGAGCTCGACCCCCTGAAGCGCAGGGGGCTCCTCGCCAGCTGGATCCGCGAGGCGGTGAGGGGGGAGGGCGGGGTCGTCCTCCTGCTCGGCCACGAGGGGCGCGGCAGGCTCGACGGGGTCGAGGTCGTCGGGGGCGGCGCGCCCCCCAGCGTCCCCACCTCGGACGCCGTCGAGCGGGCCTTCCTCGAGGCCTTCGTGACGCTGGCCGAGGCGCCCTACAGGGTGGACCCGCGGGGCGTGGACGTCGTCGAGGGCCACGAGTGGGCCGGGGCCCTCGTTGCCTACGTCCTGGCGAAGCGGCTGGGGGTCCCCTTCCGCTACTCGATC
>JAGDWA010000051.1:3747-5762 GCA_023269735.1 Thermofilum sp. | reverse complement strand
GCGGTGGCTGCTCTAGCGGTGGCGGCCCTGCGCTGGCGCGGCAGAAGGCAGCCGAGGGGCGGACCCCCGCCGCCCGCCGGCCTCGAGCAGTGAATTGTTAAGCAGTCGGGCCTGGGCCCTCTCTGCACAAGGGATGCTGCATGCTGCTGAGGGTTGAGAACCCAAAAGTGCACTACGATGTGGGTGAAGGAAGAGTTAGGGCAGTTGACGGGGTCTCCCTCTCGATGGAGAGGGGGGAGGTGCTCGGCGTGGTCGGGGAGTCGGGGTGCGGAAAGTCGAGCCTGGCCATGGCCCTGCTGAGGCTCCTACCCTCCAACGCTAGGGTCGAGGGGAGGGGCCCCTTCGACGGCGTCAGGCTCCCGGGGGAGAGGTTGCGCAGGGAGATCGGTGGAGGAGCACCGCGATGAACCCCATCATGAGGGTCAGCGACCAGATCGCGGAGGCCATCCTCCTCCACGAGCCAGGCGCCACGAAGGGAGTGGCCCTGGAGCGGGCCGCGCGCCTCCTGGAGATGGTGGGGCTGGACAGGTCGATCCTCAGGAGGTACCCCCACGAGCTGAGCGGGGGGCAGCGGCAGAGGGCCCTGATCGCGATGGCGCTCGCCCTGAACCCGAAGCTGCTGATAGCCGACGAGCCAACGACCGCTCTCGACGTCATCGTCCAGGCCCAGATCCTCAAGCTACTCAAGAGGCTGCAGGAGGAGCTGGGGCTCTCCATCCTCTTCATCTCGCACGACATAGTGATAGTCGCCAGTGCGAGCGATAAGGCAGCCAGGAGAGAGGGTGCAAGGGAGAGCAGGAACCCCACGTTGAAGGCCGCCGTCGTCTGGAAGGCCAGGTAGAGGTAGGGGGCTGCCACCGCGCACGAGGCGGCGAACATCACCAGGCCTCCCTCGCGCTGCAGGGGTACTCGAGCTCTATCGAGGCCACGGCACCGGCAGGCCCAACGCGCCATTTTCAACCCACCGGGGCCCCGGGCGCGGCCGGGCTCTACGTCCCCACCGCTACGGCTCAGGCCAGTGCCCGTGCACTGGGGGCGCGCTAGATGTGGAGCGAAAGCATTAAAACATTAAATAATGTGAAAATGCCGTGTCAACGATCACTGTTCCGGACGAGCTCAGGAGGCGCCTGAAGAGGCTGGCTTCGCTGCTCGACGTGCCCCAGTACAAGGTCGTGGAGATGCTCCTGGACCTCTTCGAGAGCGACCTGCTGGCCGCCGGGGCCCGTGAGGTGGAGCCGGAGATAGCCAGGGAGCTGGAGGAGGCCAGGCGCCTCGTCGAGTCCCAGGACAGGGAGTGGGCCGAGAGGTCGCGCGCAGTCGAGGAGGCGGTGGCGAGGGGGCTGAGGCCGGGGCTTTTCAGGGGGAGGTGGGGGGTTGAGCTCCCGTAAGTTGATGCTGGACAGCGCGGTCTTCGCCGAGAGGTCCTTCCTGGCGTGGCTCAGGCTCAAGAGGGGGCATTTCGAGGTCTACGTCAGCCCTATCGTCTACGCGGAGACCGCGCTCTGGTACATGTACGTGGGGATCGGCGTGGAGGCCCTGGAGAGGGACCTCGAGGCTCTGGGGGCCGAGGTGCCGCCCATAACCAGGGAGGCGGCCAAGCTGGCCGCGGAGGCTGCCTACGCCAACAGGAGGCTGCTGCCCTTCAGGCACCACGCTAGGGACTACATCATTGGCGCCCAAGCCGCGCTGCTCGGCGCAGACGTGGTGACGCTCAACAAGAAGCACTTCTCGTGGCTCAAGCGCGTCAAGGCCCTCACTCCTTGGGAGCTCGTGAAGCTGCACACCGAGTAAAGCCGAGCCCCTGCGGTGGGGGTCGGGAAGGCCTTAAGGGGGGCGCCGCTGCAGCGCGGGGCAGCGTCAGCGTGGAGGGGCACGGGGCTGAGCAAGGTCGCCCGGTACCCCCCGTACCGCGTGGGGCCTCGCATTGGCCGCCGAAGGGGGCGGTGTCGCGGACGAGGAGCTGGAGAGGAGGTCCGGGAGGCGGTGGAGAGAACGCTCGAGATCAGGCCGCCGAT
>JAGDWA010000051.1:0-3737 GCA_023269735.1 Thermofilum sp. | reverse complement strand
TCGGGCGCCCGGGGGAAGGTCGCCGGGAGGGTAAGAGGCGTCGTCGAGGAGAGGGGCGGCTAGGCGCAAAGCGGGCGTGCAGGCGTGGCTCTCCAGGTGCGCGGGTAAAAATATAAGGTTCGCCGCGGAAGTTCGGGGGAAGGGTGCAGGGCTTGGCCGCGCCCTCGAGAGAGGAGAAGCTGCGCTTCCTGAAGGCCCTGGAGGAGGACGCTGAGTTCAGGTACGCGGTGGCGGGCTTGATAGGTCTGGGCGAAGTGCTGAGCGAGCTGAAGAGGCTCAGGGAGGACTTCCAAAGGCACGTTGAACTGGAGGAGAAGCGGTGGGAGGAGAACCGGAGGCTGTGGGAGGAGAACAGCAGGAGGTGGGAGGAGGCGTACAAGAGGTTCGAGGCCATCGAGAGCGAGCTGAGGAGGCTCAGGGAGGACTTCAACAAGGCTTACGAGCGCTTCGATCGGAGGCTAGCGGCCCTAGGAGCTAGGTGGGGGATCGAGGCGGAGGAGGCTTTCAGAGAGGCGATGAGGGGCGTCGTCGAGGAGATCCTGGGCGCTGGGAAGGTGGAGAAGTGGGTGTACTACGACGAGGGGGGCGAGGTCCTCGGCTACCCGGCTAGGATTGAGGTCGACGTGCTCGTGAGGGACTCCACCCACGTGCTCATCGAGGTGAAGTCCAGCGCCTCGGAGGGCGACGTGGCGAAGCTGTGGAGGATCGGCAAGCTGTACGCCAGGGTGAAGGGGGTTAAGCCGAGGCTCGCTCTCGTGACGCCATTCATCTCGGAGGAGGGCCTAGAGGCCGCGAGGAAGCTGGGAGTCGAGGTTTACACGCGCACTTGAGCGCGCCCCGGCTACGAGCAGCCCCAGCAGCAGGCATTCGGGCCCGCCGCGTACCCCCTCGACTCCCAGGACGGCACGATCAGCTGCCAGCCGAACCCAGGGACGCGCTCCGCACCCATGCGCTAGCGAGGGGCGCTTCCGCAAGCGCGATCGGTGCCCGCCGCGGGGCTGGCACGCGCGCGTGGGAGGGCGGACCGACACCGTGCTCAAGGTGGCGGCAGCGAGGCAGTAGCCAGGATCACCCGCGGGCTGGGGAGCTTGGGCGCCGGTGAGGGCGGATCGGCCGCTGTTCGCGGTGAGGCCCAGCGTCGTCAGCTCGCTGTGCCACTCGGTGCTTCACCTGGAGCCCTACGGCTCCTGCCCCTACGGCTGCCTCTACCGCTACGCGAGGTGGTACAGGTCGCCGGGGCCTCCTGCCTGCAGGGTGCGTGAGCTATATCATAAATTTGCTAAATTTGGTGGATTTAAGGGAAAACTTGATAAGGGGGGAGCAACTGGGGGCGCGGGAGGGAGCGTGGCCTCGTACGCAATGCTATTTATCACGAGCGTGTATGCGTTGACGGTGGTCGTCATAGCCCTCGACCTCCTCGAGGGCCGTGCGCTCAGGAAGGAGCTGGACCAGGCGATGAGGTCTGGAGGCCGCCTACCGTACGTAAGGATCTTCAGGAGGCTCGCGGAGGCGGCGGTGCTGTGGCTGATCGTCGCCTTTTTCGGCCAGGTGCTGATGGGCTGGATCTCGCTGTAGGTGGGCCCGATGGTTAGCGCGCGGAATGTGGCTGTGACGGCCGTGACGGCCGGCCTCTGCCTGCCCCTAGCGCTCTTCGCGATAGTCCTGGTCCCCATCCCGGGCCTGCCTGCGGCCTCCGGGTTCTGGATCCCAGCGGGGTTCTACTTCGTGATGACGCTCTGGTTCGGGCTGTGGGGCGCCCTCGGCGGCCACATCGCGACCTTCCTGGCGATGGGCTACTTCCAGGGCTTCACGCTCCAGGTGTGGGCGGACGGCGCGGTGGGGGACCTCATCGCCCCCCTCGTCGCGCTCGCCGTGTTCAAGCTCATGGGCGCCCGCCCCGACTTGAGGAGCAAGAGGGACAAGCTGGCCTGGCTCATCGGCGTCCCCCTCGCCAGCCTGGTCTGCGGCCTGTGGGTGCACACGGTCAACCTGCTCTTCGGGGTGATCACGTGGCCCTTCTGGTGGGTCGGCGTCCTGACGTACTTCATCGGCGACAGCTTGGCGGTGTTCGCCGTGGGGACGCCGCTGCTCCGCTCGCTCACTAGCTACGTGAAGCAGTCCCCAATGTACATCTGGAGGGACTAGCCGATGGGGGGCGGCAGGGTCAGGACCCTCTTTGGGTACGTTGAAGAGAGCTGCCTCCTCACGCGGGCCCACCCGGTGGTCAAGGTGCTCTCACTGGTGGCGCTCAACGTCCTAGCGTGGCTCATCGAGGCGCCCGTACCCCTCGCCATCTACCTCTCCGGCCTGCTGTTGGCGGCCGCGCTCGCGAGAGCCCCCCTGAGGCGGCTGAAGGGCTACCTGCCCTACCTGCTCCTAGTGGCCCAGGCGGTCGTGCTGAGCTACGCGCTGGGGAGCAGGATCCCCGGCGCAGTAGTGTACGCGACCCTCCCGTGGGGCTGCTACGTGAGCGACAGGACGCTGCTCTACATGGCCTCCGTCATGCTGAGGATCTCCTGCATGCTCGTCGGCTCAACGCTCGTCTTCCTCTCCCTCCGCGACACCGACGTGGTGTACGGGCTGAGGGGGCTGGGGGTGCCCTTCAGCGCCGCCTTCTCCCTCAACTTAGCGCTGAGGTTCTCAGCCCTCTTCCTCGACGACTACGCCAGGGTGAGGGACGCGATGCTGCTCAAGGGCGTCAGGCTGGACGCGGGAGGGCCCTTGGAGAGGGCTAGGCTCCTGTCGAGGGCGGCGGTGCCCCTGATGGTGATCGCGATCAGGAGGATGCAGGACCTGTCCTTCGCGCTGGAGCTGAAGGGCTTCCCGCCGAGGGGCAGGAGGACGTACGTCCACGAGTTCCGCTGGAGCTGGGCCGACACGGCGGCCGCGGCGGCGCTGGTCGCAACCACAGTTGGGGTGGCCGTGGCTAAGCTGCTCTCGCCCCTCCTCAGCTTCCCGGGGTGGCCGTTCGCATGAAGGCCGTCCGCGTCGAGGGCCTGTGGTGGAGGTACCCGGCGAGCAGCAGGTGGACGCTGAGGGGCGTCGACCTGGAGGTGGAGGAGGGCGAGTTCGTCGGCGTGACAGGCCCCAGCGGGGCCGGCAAGACGACGCTCTGCATGCTCATCGCGGGCGTGCTCTTCAGGAGCGTCAGGGGGGAGCACAGGGGGAGGGTTGAGGTCTTCGGCAGGGACGCCTCCCGCTGCAGCTTGAGGGAGCTCGCCAGCGACGTCTCGGTGGTCCTGCAGGACCCCGACACGCAGTTCGTGACGATGAGGGTCTTCGACGAAGTCGCCTTCCCCCTCGAGAACGCCGGGCTCAGCAGGGATGAGATACTGGCCCGCGTGCGCGAGGCCCTCGACTTCGTCGGGATGCGCGGCTACGAGGACAAGCACCCCCACGAGCTGAGCGGGGGGCAGAAGCAGAGGGTCGCCATAGCGGCCGCCCTAGCTAAGCGCCCCAGGCTGCTGATCCTGGACGAGGCCACGTCCGAGCTCGACCCGCTGGGCAAGAGGGAGGTGTTGAGCGTGGTGAGGAGGCTGCGCGACGAGTACGACGTGACGGCGATCGTGGTCGACCACAACACCGACGACTTGGCCAGGTTCGTCGACCGTGTCGTGGTGATCGATGAGGGCAGGGTCGCGGCCTGCGGCGACCCCCGCGCCGTGCTCTCCCAGGTCGAGAAGCTGAGGGCGATCGGCGTGAGGGTCCCCCAGCCCGCCGAGCTGGCCCACAGGCTC
>JAGDWA010000059.1 GCA_023269735.1 Thermofilum sp. | reverse complement strand
GGGCTTCGAGGGCGTGCAGCCCCTCATGAAGAGGGGGCAGTCGGTCGGCTTCGCCTTGCCGATGATGACCTCGGCGCACCTGCAGCCGGGCGGGAGGTCGTACGACCAGGTCTCGGGCGAGACGTCCCTGACCCCGAGCTCCCTGAAGGCGTCGTACCTGGAGTACTCGGCCCTGAGCCTGAGCCCGCTCTTGGGCAGGAAGCCGATGCCCCTCCACGCGTCGTCGACCGTCTCGAAGGCCCTCCCGATCGCGCTCTGGGCCCTCAGGTCGCCGTGCCAGGTGACGGCCCGCGAGTACTCGATGACGACACCGGCTTCGCCCTTCAGCAGCTGCCTCAGGATCTCTGCGATCGAGAGGAGGACGTCGATGGGCTCGAAGCCCGAGACCACGACGGGGATCCCGAAGCTCTCGGCGACGGGCGTCCAGGCCTTCGCGCCGGTGATCGTCGAGACGTGGCCCGGCGCTATGACGCCCATGATCGGCGGCTCGGTCGGCTTCTCCCTCAGGATGTCGATCGAGTGGAGCATCGCGGGGGGAGTGAGCTTGACGAGGCTCATCAGCTTCAGGTTGGGGGGCAGCAGGCCCCCCAGCACCGCCCGCGCGTAGCCGGGGGCGACCGTCTCGAAGCCGATCCCGACGAACACCGAGTCCCCCCCGTGCGCCCTGGCGTCGGCGGCCGCGTCGAGGATGCTGGTGACGACCTTCACCCGCCCGCCCAGCGCCCTCGCCTCGCTGAGCGACCGGGCCCCCCTCACCTCCCTCAGCGAGCGCAGCCTGTAGACGTCGCCGTAGGTGTAGACGGTGACCCCGTCGAGGGCCAGCCTGATGGCCTCCTCGACGAAGAGGGAGGGGGTCACGCAGACGGGGCACCCGGGCCCCGCCACGAGGTCCAGCTGGGGCGGCATCAGGCTCCTCAGGCCGAAGTGGGTGACGGTCCACTCGTGCGTCCCGCAGAAGTTCATGATCTTGAACCTGAAGCCCTCGCCGAACCTGCGCTCGAGCTCGGCGGCCCACTCCCCGATCCTCTCCGCCAGCCTACGGGCCAGCTGGGCGTCGCCCCTGAACGCGGCCTCGAGGGCCCTCGAGGCACCGATCAGGCGCTCCGTGAGGCCGCCCCCCTCGCGCTCCGCCAGCCGAGGCCTCCCGCCCAAGGCCACGCGACCGCGCCTCGACCCACCTTATAAGCGTGCAGTGAGCCCCGGAAGGCCGCCTGCCGGGCACCGGGGTTGGGCTGCGAGCGCCGAGCCCCGCCTCAGCCCGCCCTCATCTCCATCACCGCCTTGTGGATCTCTGCGACCATCTTGGCGAGCTCGATGATGGACTTCTGCACGTCGCCGAGGAGCGCGTACAGGCCGTCGATCCGCTTATTCGTTTCGTCGATGCGCCTGTTGAGCTCCGCGACGGCCGCGTCGATCCTGGCGTTGAGGCTCTGCGCGAGCTCGTCGATCCTTCTGTTCGTCTCATCGATGCGCCTGTTCAGCTCCCTGACCGCCGCGATCGTCAGCACCGCGAGGTCCTCGGGCCTCAGCCTCTCGCCCCTCTCGACCTTCTTCACAACGACCTCCAGCGCCTTATCGATCGCCGCGCTGAGCAGGGCTTCGGCCACGAGAAAGCGCCGCTGAAGCAGTATATCTCCTTAACCCCGCACAGCTGCAGCTTCGAGGCCCCTCACGGGTCGAGCGCGCGCTTGCGCGCCCAGCCAACGATCCTCAAAGATACCCTCTCCACGTCCCTGTACCTGCGCTCCGCCAGGATGGCGCGCACGAGGTCCCTCGACACCCTCGCGTAGCAGCGCACCACGACGTTCCTGAGGCCGATGGTCCTCCTCAGCGCGGCCGCCCCCTCGCTGCTGAGGGCGCCGGCCAGCAGCTCAGGGAGGGCAGCGTACCCCTCGGGCACGCCCAGGCCCGCCTCGGCCGCGGCGTGCGCCGCCGGGTCCATCAGCGCCTGAGACGCCGCCTGCAGGAGGTGGTGCGCCACGTAGAGCGCGAGCGAGTCGCCGGCGAGGGGCTCGCCGGCCTCCCCCACCTTGGCCTCCAGGATCCCCAGGTGCTCCCTGATGAGCTGCAGCAGCCACACCGCCCTACCCATCTCCCGCCGCCCCCCTTCAGGGCCCGGACGCACCGCTCCTCGAGGCCCAGCTTCCCCCTGAACACCTCGAGGTCGAGGCGCTCTCAGATCGCCCTCAGCCTTAGGCCGGCGCAGAGGTCGGGGTCGGCGCAGTAGACCACGGCGCCCCTCGCCAGCGCCTCGAAGAGTGGCCAGAGGGGCGGGTCCTCGTCGAGGAAGGCGATGTCCACCCTGTCGTCCGGGACCCCGAAGGCCTCCGAGGCCAGGCCCGCCAGCTCGCAGGCCGGGAGCAGCCTCTCGCCCACGTCACGCGAGGCCGGGAGCGCGGCCACGTCGACGTCGCTGAGAGGGCCGCCCCCTCCCCTGACCCTCGAGCCGAACACCGAGACGAGCAGGACCCTCCCAGCCAGCTTGGCTGAGACCAGCTCAGCGAACTTGGCGAGCCCGCTTGCGCTGGGCGGCTTGCAAGCGCCTCCCGCGCCCCGCCTTTTAGCCCTACCCGCGCGGCTAGGGGTCCACCCCGAGCTCGGCCGCCTTGAGAAGCAGCTTGGACGCCAGCGCGAGCAGGTCCCTGTACCTCCTCCCCTCCAGGATCTCCTTGAGGAGCTCGAGGTTAAGCCTCAAGTACATGTGCACAATCACGTTCCTGAACCCAGCGATTCTACGCATCAGCGAGGCCTCCTCGCTGCTCAGGAAGCCGGCCTCCGCGAGGGCGCCCGCCAGCTCGGCGTAGCTGTCCGGAGGCTTGCGGCCGGCCTCCGCCAGCAGGTGGCAGGAGACGTCGAGCAGCGCCTGGATGGACGTCTGGATCATGTGGAGGGCGGCGTTCAGCAGGATCGGGTCAGAGACCACCCTCTCGGCCCCGGCCTGCGCCAGCCCGTCGAGGAGCTCAACGTTCCTCCTCACGAGGTCAGCCAGCTGGGCGACTTTACCCACGCGCAACTCCCCCGCAGCCCTCCGCGTACTTCTCCGCGTACCTCCTCATGTAGCCGACCTTCGCGAGCTGTACCCTGAAGTCAGCGTACATCGAGGCGACGCGAGCCAGATCCTCGACGTAGAGGCGCCTGTCGCCGCACACGAACTCGCCCCCCGCCAGCGCCCTGTAGAGGAAGGGAAGGCTCTCGGCCCGCTCGACGTCGAGGACCGCCACGTCGATCATCTGCAGTGGCACCCCCGAGCGCTCGGCCAGCGTGACGGCGACCTCGGGCAGCATCCTCAGAAGCTCGAGCGACCTGCCGGGCCTGGGCCTCAGGCCGACGTCGACGTCGCTGTCGCGCCGGGCCGTGCCCGAGACCCGGGAGCCGAAGACCACCGCGTAGGCGACGAGGCCGCTCAGCTCAGGGCACAAGCCCCTCAACCCCTCGACGACCGCCCGCAGCGGGTCGCCCACGCCCCACCGGTGGCAGCTCGGTTTAAAGGGTAAGCGCCGGGGCGCTCAAAAGAGAGCTAATCGAACTCCCTGGCCTCTCTAGCCTCCTCGAGCCTGCCCTGGGCGAAGAGCTCGAGCGCTCTCTCGATCGGCACCAGCGGGCCAGCGTTAGGCGGCACGTAGTGCACAGCCACGCCCGCGCTCCTTAGGCGCTCGAAGGCTCCGGGGCCGATGCCCAGCGCCACCACCGCCTTCACGCCCCTGGAGAGCAGCAGGCTGGCTACGCCGGCCCCCCTGCCGCGCTCGTGCAGCGCGTGCGGGTTCTCCACCACCTCAAGGATCCTGTACGAGCCCCCCGAGACCTCCGCTATGACGAAGAGGGGCGCCCTGCCGAAGTGCGGAGAGACGACGTAGCCGCCCCCGGCCCTGATCGCAGGCACCGCGACGATCATCGGCCCTCCTGCGCCTGCCTCCTCAGCTCCTCCAGCCTCCTGTCGATCTCCTTGAGCACGGTCTCCGACACGTACCTCCTCAGCTCCTCCAGGTACTTCGCCTCATCGGCGGGGCTCAGCCACGGCCAGGCGGGCGGGGGAGGCGCGCCCTTGACCGAGTACCAGTACCACCACCAGCACCACCCCCTGCCCCACCACCAGCCGGGCCTCAGCGGCGGAGGTAGCCAGCTCCACGGGCCCCGACCTGGGTACGGACCCCACCAACCCATCCCGTCCACCGCGTGGTACCTGTTTCACATCTATTTAAGCTTTTCCCTCAAGGGCCCCCTCGGGCTCCCGCGCGGTTGAAACGATCTTGATGGGCCTGCGGGCGGCCAGGGCCTCGGCCAGCTTGCTCCTGCACGAGTCCAGCATGCGCCAGAGCGTCGCCTTGGAGACGCCCATCGCCAGCGCCGCCTCCTCCGTGGACAGGCGGTCGGCGTACACGAGCTTGAAGGCCTGCAGCTCGTAGTCGTACACCTCCACGGGGTCTAGGATCTGGACGCCCTCGAGGCTGCGGACGGGCAGGTACACCAGCTCCACGCCCGAGGGGGCCGGCGGCCGCCTACCCCACCTCCACCTGCGGCGCCCCGGCACCGCGGAGCCCCCGCTGCGCGCTCCGGGCAGCTTAAAAAGCTGGAGCGCCCGGGCGAGCCGCGCTGGCCTCGAGGGAAGGCCTTAAGATGCTGCCACCGGTGGTAACAGGTGGTATGAAAAGGGTGAAGAAGCTGAGCATCAGCCTGCCTGAGGACCTGGCCGACCTCCTGGATGCCCTAGCGAGGGAGGAGGGGGTTCCCAGGAGCAGGCTGGTCGCGGAGGCCCTGCGCTCGTACTTCGGGGCTGCGGAGCGGGAGGGGGGCGGCGAGTACCCCACGGTCCTCTGGAAGCTCGAGCGGAGGGGCGGCCTCAGGCTCCGCTCCCCCCGCTTCGCCGGGAGGAGAGTGGGGGCGGAGTGGGTTGTCGAAGGGGTTTAGGTTCCCCTACGTGACCGACGGCGTTGGCTAGCACGGCGACCCGATCCCGGACGTCCCCGTCGTCTTCCTCCTGCTCGAGAGCGGGAGAGGGAGGGCCTGGGGCCCCGCCGTCGCGGACACGGGCTTCGACGGCGGCATCTACCCGAGTGTTAAGGTGATCCGGATACTGAGGGGGCTGGAGCCACTCAGGCTTAAACAGCTGATGCACCCGCTGGTTGGCCGCGTAGTGACTGAAGTCTGCAAGGTTAGGTGTAGCCTCGTGACTCCCGACCTATCGGCCAAAAGGCCCCTCGGGGAGGTTAACGTCTACGTCCCCACCGAGCCTGAGTACCTGAGCGATGAGGTCCTAGTGGGCAGAGAGGTTCTCAACAAGCTGAGGTTGTCCCTCAACGGACGCTGGGTGGAAGTTACGCTGAAAGGGTGAGGAGCGAGGCGCCAGAGCGGCTCAGCCGTCGGGACTAGGCTCCTCACCGCTCGGGCCCCCGTAGTTTCAGCACCGCTGCTGAAGGCCGCGCGCGCACAAAAACCTTGCCCGCGGCTGGGGCGCAGGGGGCCCCGCTGGGTCGGCACGAGAGCTTTTGTCCGGTCTGGGGTGGGGCCTCAGGAGGTGCTGGAGGTGCGCTGGCCGCCGGGCCGCTTGCGTCCGGCTCTCGAGGCCGTTGGCGAGAGGGGGCTTTGGCCGGCCTACGTGGCCTTCGTGGCGCTCGCGAACTTCGCCTCCCCCCTGCTGGCGTACCTCGCGCTCGCCGCCTACTCCGCCCTGGCCCTCTCGCGGGGGGTCTCCGCGAGGGCACCGTCGCCCCCAGGGCTCGCCTACGCCCTTGCCGCGCTCGCCGCCGCTGAGGCGCCCCTCCGCCTCCTGGGGCAAGGGGCGGGCTGCTCGGCC
>JAGDWA010000066.1 GCA_023269735.1 Thermofilum sp. | reverse complement strand
ACGCGGTCCTCGGCGCGCTCCTCCAGGCAAAGTACCTGTGCCCCGCCTGCGGTGTCCTCAGCGACCGCAGAGTCCACACGTGCGGGGCCCTCGCGGCCAGGGTGTCGGGGTCGGAGCTCGTGAAGAACGAGGTCGTCAACCTGATCACCGAGGTCACCATTTCGGCAATCGCGATAGCAGTCGTCAAGCTGGTCCCGTAAGCTCGAGCGACCCACTCCAGCGCCGCGGGGTCACGCCTTGGCAACGGACGAGAGGTAACCCCTCAGCTCGCAGGCCTTGCAGACGCCCTTGGAGGCCGGCATGCCGCACAGCGTGCAGCTCCTGAGGGGCTCGCGAGGGGCCTCGACGCGCCCGCTGACCATCACCTTGAGGGCCATCACCCTGTGCTTGACCGTGGGGTCCATCTCAGCCACCGCGTTGAGCCACCTCCTGAAGACGTGGCGGGTGGAGTAGACTATGTAAGGGCACTCGACCTCGGGCGTCTCGATCCCCTGGAGGAGCGCGTACACGAGGACCTCCTTCTCGGGGATGAAGTAGAATGGCTTCACGCGCGGAACCAGCTTGGGGTGGCTCCGAGGGGTCGCGGCCCCCTCCCTCGCGATGGCGGCGAAGCTGGCCTGGGCCATGTTGAGCAGGAAGGCCTGAACCTCGTCGTCCAGGTTGTGGGCCGTGGCCAGCTTGTCGGCGCCCAGCTCGAGCGCTACCGCGTTCAGCGCGTAGCGCCTGAACACGCCGCACACGGTGCACGGCTTGTACCTCAAGCCGCCCTCCATCAGCCTGGCCACCGCCTCGTCCAGGGTGAGGCCGAGGAGGTCCCTGAAGCTCCTGACGACCAGCTCCACCCCCCACTCCCTCGCGTAGCGCTCGGCGGCCTCCACCTTCCGCGGACGGTAACCCCTGATGCCCTCATCGATCAGCACCGCGACGAGCTCAATGCTGAGCCGATCCCTGTGCTTGCTCAGGAGGCGCAGCAGTGCGAGGCTGTCCTTGCCCCCCGAGACGGCCACAGCGACCCTCTCCCCCCTCCTGATCATCCCCAGCTTCTCGACCGCCCAGAGGGCCCTGCTCTCGAAGCGCTGCACGAAGTGGCGCGCGCACAGGTGCACGCCCGAGTAGGGGATCCAGGCCACGGCCCTAGCCCTGCAGAGGCTGCAGCGAGGGCCCACCCCCCACGCGCCGACCGACGGCGCCCCGCTGCATAGCTTAAAGGCTACCGCGCCCGGGGCGAACCGATGGAGGAGGTCGTAGTGGTGCGGGTGGGTAAGCGCGGCCTGAGGGAGGAGGTCATCAGGGAGATCGACAACGTCCTGCGCGCCCGGGGGGTCGTGAAGGTCAAGCTCCTCAAGAACTTCCGCGAGGCCCACGGCGTCGACAGGGAGGCCAGGGCGGCCATAGCGAGCGAGCTGGCTAAGCGGCTCAACGCGGTGGTCGTCGAGGTGCGCGGGTACACCGTGACTCTGAGGAGGCCGAGGTGGAGGAGGTGAGCTGCGCCTACATCCACCCCACGGCGATCGTCGAGGAGGGCGCAGAGGTAGGCGAGGGCACGCGCATCTGGCACTTCGTCCACGTGAGGAGGGGCGCTAAGGTGGGCAGGGGCTGCAACGTTGGCAAGGACGTGTACATAGACGCGGGCGCCGAAGTAGGCGACGGCGTCAAGATACAGAACTTCGTCTCGGTCTACCGCGGCGTCAAGGTCGAGAGGGGGGCCTTCCTGGGGCCCAGCGCGACGCTGACCAACGACAGGTACCCGAGGTCCTTCGCGACCAGCTGGGAGCTGGTGCCCACGGTCATCGAGGAGGGGGCCTCGGTGGGCGCGAACTCGACGATCGTGTGCGGCGTCCGCATCGGGCGCTACGCGATGGTGGGCGCCGGCGCGGTGGTGACGCGCGACGTCCCGCCCCACGGCCTCGTCTACGGAAACCCGGCTAGGCTCAGGGGCTTCGTTTGCTACTGCGGCAGGAAGTTGGAGAGGGTCCTCAGGTTCACTGCTGACTCCGTCGTCTTCAAGTGCGACCACTGCGGCGAGAGCGTGGAGGTGCCGCTGCGCGACTACGTGAGGATGGTCGCCGAGAGCTCGCGCTAGCCGAGCGAGAGGGCCCGGCTCAGCAGCTCGACCGTGCCAAAGTCGAAGATGCCGGCCTCGAGCTCGGCCACGTAGACCCTCATCGAGCCGACGTTGGAGCGGGCGAGTATGGGGGAGAGGTACCTGGCCCTCGGCACGTTGACCTCCGTCCCCGGCATCAGCGGGGAGAGGGCGGGCACGACGAGGAGCCTAGAGCCTTCGAAGGCCCCCTCGAGGAAGCACTTCAGCTTCACGCTCGCGCCCAGCTCGTCGCGCAGGAGCACCGCGGGGTGCTCGTGCCCCATCACGATGTAGTCGGCGCCGCCCCACGCGTCTATGGGCGGCTCCTTGTGCCCGTGGATGAGCAGGTACCTCCCCAGCCTCAGGTGAGGGTCGTGCAGCGGCACCTCCAGGCGCTTCAGCACGGGTATCAGGAAGTTGTCGTGGTTCCCCCTGACCACCTCGACCCTGAGGCCCCTCTCCTTCAGCCGGGAGAGCAGGTCCACGGTCTCGCTCCACTCCTGCTTCAGCACGCTGCCGAACTCGTGCTTGACGTCACCCAGGATGATGACCCTCTCGCTCCCGGTCTCCTTGACGGCCCTCTCGAGGAAGTCGGTGATGAACCTCAGCTGGACGGGCGGCAGGAAGACGCCCGCCTCCTCTAGGGCCTGCTCGTAGCCTATGTGCAGGTCCGCTACCACGAGGGCCGACTCGTCCTCGAGGAAGAGCCCTAGGCCCACCGCCCAGAGGCTCCGCCCTAGCTTGGCCCAGGGCAGCTCGCTGCCCACCTCCCTCACAACGCCGCTAGAGCTCATTCCTGTGCTTGATGATGAAGCGGGGGCTTGATATCCTTTCGCCTCTGCAGCGGGGGCACTTCGACGGCCTCCTCAGCCTCCTCAGATCCCTGAACACGTAGCCGCAGCTTCTGCACGCTGGGGGGATCATCAGGAGGACCTTGTCGCTCCTGCGGAGGCTCCTCGCAATGTGCTCCAGATCCTCGTAGATCGCACCCGCCTCGCTGGCGCTCAGCCCCAGTGCGGCGGCTATCTGGCTCACGTCAAGCGGCTCCCTCGCCGACGAGAGGATCTCGATGATCCTCTCCCTCCTGCTCACTCCCGGCCCCCTACGAGCTGGGAGACGACGTCCTCGTGGCTCAACTCGGCGCCGCAGTACTCGCAACGCAGCCTCAGCGGCCTCACGCTGACCACGTGGAACCTCGACCTCACCGGCTCACCGGCCTGGTTGGTTATGCAGCTGGGGTTGGCGCACCTGAGCAGGCCCTCCACCAGCGGCGGGACGCTTACCTTCACCTTCTCGACGACCTCGTAGTTCCTGATGATGTTGATCGTCGCGCTCGGCGCTATCAGCGCGATCTTGCTCACCTGGTCGCCCCTCAGGATCACGCCCTCGACCTTGACGATGTCCTTCCTCCCCAGCTTCTTGCTGGGCACGTTCATGACCACCGCTATCGTCAGGCCCTCCGAGCCCGTCAGCCCCAGCATCTTGAGCACGTAGAGCGCGCGGCCCGCGTCGATGTGGTCTATCACCGTCCCCTCAGCGATCTTGCTAACGCGAAGCTCCCTCTCCACCCCCCTCACCCCCTCAGTATCAGCTTGAGCAGGGCCATCCTCAGCGGAACCCCGAAGCTCGCCTGCCTGAAGTACCACGCGTGCTGCGTGGCGTCAACATCGTACGCCAGCTCGTCGACCCTCGGCAGCGGGTGCAGCACCACGAGGTTCGGCTTGGCCCCCTTCAGCGACTCAGCGGTCACCCTGTAGCTGCCCCTGACCTTCTCGTACTCCATCGGGTCGGGGAACCTCTCCCTCTGGACCCTTGTCACGTAGAGGACGTCCAGCTCGCTAATCACCTCGTGGAGCGACCTGACCTCCTCGTACTCGATGCTCCTCTCCCTGATGCGCTCGATGATCTCGGGCCTGGAGGCCAGCTGGGGGGGCGAGATCAGGTAGATCTTCTTGGGGTTGAACAAGGTCAGCGCGAGGATGAACGACCGGGCGGCTCTGCCGTACCTCAGGTCGCCCAGCACGCCGTAGACGAGGCCGTCGATCCGGCCGAGGGCCTTCCGCACCGTGTAGAGGTCAATCATGGCCTGGGTCGGGTGGTCCCGCGTGCCGTCGCCGCCGTTTATCACGGGGTGGGCAGCGATCTCCGCCGCAAAGCGCGCGGCGCCCTCGAGCCTGTGCCTCACGACGATCACGTCGGCGTAAGCGTCGAGCATCCTTATGGTGTCGGCGAAGCTCTCCCCCTTGGCGCGCGACGACAGCTCCTCGGGCGGCAGGTCGATGCAGCTGCCGCCCAGCCTGAGCATGGCGGTCTGGAAGCTGAGCTTCGTCCGCGTGCTGGGCTCGAAGAAGGCCGTGGCCATGACGAAGCCCCGCAGCACGTCCAGGCGCTCCCCCCTCTCCAGTGCCCGCTGCATGGCGTCCGTTTCCTCGAAGACCCTCTCTACCTCGCTCCGGCTGAAGTCCAGGACGGTTATCACGTCGCGACCCTTCACCGCCCGCCACCCCCGCTCGCCGCCACCAGCTCGCGGAGGGTCGTGAGCGCGTGCAGCCTGACGCCCGCGGCCGCCAGGCTCTGCGCAGCCCCCTCCTCCCTGTCGACCACGACCGCCGCGTCCCTCACCGAGTAGCCGCTCTCCCTGAGCACGCCGACGGCCCTGAGGAGGGTGGACCCCGTCGTGGCCACGTCGTCGATCACGACCGCCGTGCCCAGCACGCTCTCGTCGCCCTCTATGAGCTTCCGCGTGCCATGCTTCTTCGGCTCCTTCCTCACGTAGACGAGGGGCTTCCCCAGCGCGAAGGCGACCATCGCCGCCAGGGGGACGCCGCCGCTCTCCACGCCCGCCACCACGTCGCAGCCCAGCCCCCTCACTAGCTCCGCCATCCTCAGGACCACCGTCCTCGCCTCGCTCGGGTGGGAGTACAGCCTCCTCACGTCCACGTAGTAGCTGCTGACGCCGCCGGAGCTCAGGCGGAAGGTGCCGCGCAGGAAACAGCCGGACCTCAGCAGGCTATCGACGACGTCGTTCGACCCGGAGACCGCGGACATCCCGGGGGACACCCCTCCCGGTTATTTAAGCTGGCGGTTGATCGCTTCGCGCGCGGCTCGCGCAGCCGACCTGGGGTCGGGGCTCGAGGTTATCGCCCTCCCGACGATCTCGAAGTCCGCGCCCACTGCCACAGCCGATCCGATCGGTGCCCCCTGCGCCCCCACGCCGGGGGACAGCAGCACGGCGTGGGGGAGCCTGCCCCTCGCCTCCCTGATGAGGTGCGGCTTCGTGGCGGGCACGACGCAGCCCTCGAGGCCGGCGGCCCTCGCCATCTCCACCAGCTCCTCGAAGTGCAGGTCCAGCAGCCTCGACTCTGCGTGGGTCATGGAGAGGAGGCCGAAGAGCTCGGGCCTCCGGTCCACGCGCGCCGCTCTCTCGGCGCCCCCCGGGTAGAGGTGGAGTATCGCACCGTCGAAACCCAGCTCTCCGATCAGGCGCACCTCCTCCGCCACCACCTCCGGTATGTCCGCTAGCTTGAAGTCGCAGAGCATGTAGAGGGAGTCCCCGAACCTGTCCCGGAGCTCGGCGAAGGCCTCCAGACCCCACCTTAGGACGAAGGGTATGCCCACCTTCGCGCCGACCACGTACTCCTCGACCTCCTCGACCAGGCGTAGGGGCTCGAAGCTGAGGAAGTCGAGAGCCACCAGCACCCTCGTCCCCTTCTCCTCAGCCAGCCTCAGGATCCTAGACGCGCGCACACCCCACCTGGCCCTTCCTGCGTTATACTTTGCGCTGCGCGGTAAGCGTGATATAGCCGGCGCGCGCCGGTGAACCGTGCAGGTCTCAGCGTCCGTTCAGCCCTACGAGAGGGTGTACGAGCTGGTGCTGCCCGAGAGCGTGCTCGGGGAGATCCTGCGCCACATAAAAGAGGAGTACCCGGTCGAGGCCTGCGGCATCATGGTGGGGGTCGTCGAGGGCGGCAGAGGCCTAGTTAAGCGCGTGAGGCGCATGAGGAACGCGCTGGCATCGCCGCACGCCTTCTGGTTCGACGTGCGGGAGTGGATGCAGGGGATCCTCGACGCCCAGCGCGAGGGGCTGAGCTACATCGGCCTATACCACAGCCACGCGAGGGAGCAGCCGCTGCCCTCGCTCAGCGACCAGCACAGGATGCTGGAGTGCCCGGGCGAGGTCTGGCTGATCGTCGCCTCCCGGCCGAGCTGCGAGCCCAGGCTCGCAGCATACAGGGTCGACGACTTCGGGTCGGCGGTGGCGAGGGTGAGGGTCAGCGTTGTGCCGCAATAGTAAGCGTTAGAGGTAATTGAGCAGGCGCCCCCTCTTGGCGTGGTCGAGGCGCTAGCAGAGGCGCGCGCGGAGGTCAGCCTGGAAAGGCTGGGCGCCCTCATCAGGAGGGCGACTGAGCTGAGGAGCAACTTCGAGGCGCTGGCGGGCGCGATCCGGGCTAAGTACTCCTCTGACGCACGGATAAGCAGCCTCGTTGGCAACGTGATCAAGGCCCTGGAGCCCCAGGAGGTGTCGCGGGACCGGCTGGCCGACATCTCGAGCAGGCTGGAGAGCTACGTGGAGAACCTAGAGCGCAGCGTGAAGCTGCTGACGGAGTACGCGGTCCTCCTCGACAGGCTCGAGGAGGGGTTGAAGAGGCTGGAGAGGGAGGGGGCAGAGCTGGCGGCCTGGAGCGAGCTCCTCAAGGCCGCGGCCCCCCACTTGGCGGCTGAGGCAGCCAAGCTGGCGGCCGCCGCCCAGAGGCTACTGTCCCAGCGGCTGTTCGAGGAGGGGGACCTGAGGAGGGTCGTCGACGAGGTCGAGCTCGCCCTGAGGGAGGCCAGGAGCCACGCGAGGGTTTGCAGAACCGCGTACTCCAACAGGGTCAACGAGCTGCTGAGCCAGGCCTCGCAGGTCCTCAAGGCGCTGAGGAAGGCGGGGGGCGCGGTTCAGCTCGAAGAGGCGGGGAGGGTGAGGGCCCTCGAAGACCGGCTGAGCGGGCTGGTCGCCAGGCTGAGCGAAGCCCTCCAGAGGCCACTTGAGGTGAAGCTAGACCTGGCCGCAGCGAGGGCGGAGCTGAGCCAGATCGAGGAGGAGGCCGCCGCGCTCGTGGAGCGCGCGCTCAGCGGGGAGGGGGAGGTGGTCGCGAGGGAGGTCGAGAGGCTGGCCAGGAGCCTGGAGGGGAGGCCCCTGACCCTCTCCCTGCTCCTCGAGACGCTCTCGAGGCGCACGGGGATCCCAATGGACGCGCTGGCGCGCCAGCTGGTGATGCTGGAGAAGAGGGGCTTCCTCACCGTCCACGTCAAGCTGAGCGTCTAGGCCGCCCCCGCGGTGCTCAGGCTGAAGGTGACGTCGGGGTACTCCGGCACCGCGTGCTCGCCCCTGCCCTCCTCCCGCACCTCCAGCTCCCTGATCCTGACGGTGCCGGCGATGTCCTCCAGGCAGGCCCTCAGGACCTCCGCGTAGCGTGGCGGCGCGTAGATCGTGGCGCGGGGCAGCTCCTCGCTGAGGGCCATGCGCGCTGCGCTCTTGGCGCGCCTCAGGGCGGCGATCGTCCTCACCACGACCTCTCCGGCCTCCACGGCGCCGGGATCGTAGGGTTCTGGCTGCGGCCACGGAGCCGTGGTCACGCTGGCCCACCCGACCCGCCCCGCGTAGAGCCGCTGGTAGATCTCCTCGGCTATGTGGGGGGTGAAGACGGAGAGCATTCTGAGCAGCGTGAGCAGAACCTCGTAGAGCGTCCTCCGCGCTGCCGCCCCCCTCGCGTCGCCCCTCCCCACCCTCCACTTGACGGCCTCCAGGTAGTGGTCGCAGAAGACGTGCCACGTGAAGCTCACGAGCTCGCTGGCAGCGCCCATGAAGTCATAGCTCTCCATCCTCTCGGTGACCCTCTCCACCACCTGCTGCAGGCGCCCCCGGATCCAGAGGTCCAGAAGGCTGTACTCGCAGTCCTCAGAGGTCGGGTCGCGGCCCCCGACGCTCATCGCCACGAAGCGCGAGGCGTTCCACAGCTTCGTCAGGAACCTCCTCGCGAAGTCGACGCCCTCCCACGAGAAGCGGACGTCGGACCCCGTGGCCGCCGCCAGCGCAGCCCACAGCCGGAAGGCGTCGGCCCCGTGCTTCTCAATGACCTCCATGAGGCTGACGTAGTTGCCGTAGCTCTTGTGCATCATCCTCCCGTCTGTCCCCCTCACCATCCCGTTGATGAGCGCGGCCTTGAACTGCGGCTTCCCGAAGAGCGCGACGCCCCTGGCCAGGAGGTAGTAGTCCCACGTCCTAATGATGTCGTACCCGTTTGGCTGCAGGTCGGCCGGGAAGAGCCTCTCGTCGAGGTTGTCCGGCCACCCCGCGTGCACGGCAGCCGTGATGCTCGAGTCCATCCACGTGTCCATCACATCCTCCTCGCCCGCGAACTCCCTCCCCCCGCACTTCGGGCACCTATCGATCCTGGGCCCCTCGGAGCGCGGGTCGACGGGGAGCCACTCGGGCTCGGCGACGATGACCTCACCGCACCTCCTGCAGTACCACACCGGGATTGGCGTGGCGAAGACCCTCTGCCGCGATATGACCCAGTCCCAGTCGAGCGAGAGCACCCAGTCCTCCAGCCTCTTGTAGGCGTGGGGTGGGATCCACGTCACGCTGCGGGCGGCCTTCAGGATCTCCTCGGAGAGCTCCTTCGTCCTGACGAACCACTGGAGCTTCGGCAGAATCTCGACTGGAGTGTGGCACCTCCAGCAGGTGCCCACGCTGCTCTCGACAGCCTCGCTCTTCACGTAGGAGCCCTCGGCCTTGAGCAGCTCGACGATCCTCGACCTCGCCTCCTCGACACTGAGCCCCCTTAGGGGGCCGGCCAGCTCGTTCATCCTACCCCTCTCGTCGATCGCGACCCTCACCGGGAGGTTGTGCCTCTTCTGCCACTTGACGTCCACCTTGTCGCCGTAGGTGCAGACCATCACGACGCCCGTGCCGAAGTGCGGGTCGACCTCCTCGTCGGCTATCACCGGCACCTCGTGGCCGTACACGGGGACGACAGCCGCCTTGCCGATCAACCCGGCGTACCTCTCGTCGCCGGGGTTGACAGCGAGGGCCACGCAGGCCGCGAGGAGCTCGGGCCTCGTTGACGCGACCACCACCTCGCCGCCCTCCTTGAGCCTGAACTTGAAGTAGTGGAGCTCCCTGCGCGCCTCAACGTACTCGACCTCCGCCTCCGCTATCGCCGTCTCGCAGCGCGGGCACCAGATGACGGGGTGGGAGGCCCTGTATATGAGGCCCTTGCGGTACATCAGCACGAAGCTGAGCTGGGTCCTCCGCCAGTAGTCGGGATCCATCGTCATGTACTCCGTGCTCCAATCGATGCTGCACCCCATGGCCTTGAGCGCTGCACGCATCGGTTTGATCCACTCCAGCGTGTACTCCCTGCAGAGCCTCAGGAACTCCTCCCTCGGCACCTCCCTCTTGGTCCTCCCTATCGTCCTCTCAACCCTCACCTCGGTGGGCAGCCCGTGGCAGTCCCAGCCGATGGGGAACAGGACGTTGAAGCCCCTCATCCTCTTGTAGCGCGCGACGAAGTCGATGTACGCGAAGTTGAGCGCGTTCCCCACGTGGAGCTCCCCGCTGGGGTAGGGCGGGGGCGTGTCGATGCTGAAGGTGGGCCCACTAGACGCTCGGTCGAACTTGTAGAGCCCGCTCTCCTCCCACCACCTCTGCCACTTCTGCTCAACCTCCCTGAAATCGTACCTCTTCGGCAGCTGCGCAGCAGGGTTCACGGGGGGCGCGGCAGCCGGACTGGTAAAAGCGCGCCGCTCCATAGTCCTCAGCATACTTCCGGCATACCACCTCTCGCGGACCCCTCAGCTTGCCAAGTTAAAATGCTTCTTGCCCCCACGCCGCGCCAGTGGTGTCAATGGCCCGCATCAACTGGGAGACGGCCCGGAGGATCGCGAGCCTGCTGGGGGAGGGGGGCGCGAGGAGGCTGCTGGACAGGGCGGAGGAAGTCGACCCCCAGATGCGGGCCGTCGAGAGGATCCTCGCCAGGGCCGGCAGCGGGGTCGGCGCCGCCTTCTACGTCGTCGGGGTGGCCGCGATCAGCTACCAGCTCTCCGCGAAGGGCGAGGTCCACTGGAGCCTCGCCGCCGACTTCGCGTCGGGGGATCCCCTGGGGAGCCTCAGGGAATTCGCCGCCCGCTCGCCCAGCCTGAGGGTCGGCAGGCCGGCCCGCCTGGCCAGGGTCGAGAAGCTAGCCCGGTACTACCCCACGTTCGTGCGGCGCTACAGCGACTACCTCCGGGACCTAACCCTCCTGAGGGACGACGTCGCCAAAGCCCTGGGCGCCGACCCCGACTCCAAGACGGTGGTCTTCTCTGTCAAGATGTTCTACTACGCCGCCAAGGCGGCGGGGCTGGCGGTGGAGCTGCCCACTTCGATACCCCTCCCCGTCGACAGGCGGGTCTGCCTCATCAGCCTGGCTAGCCGCCTGGTGGAGGGCTACGAGCCGACGCTGAGCGGGGCGAGGAGGCTGCTGCAGACTGGGCGCAGGCTGGTGGCCGAGGCCTGGGGGCGCGTGTGCGAGCTCAGCGGTATTGCGCCCCTCAAGCTCGACGCGCTGCTGTGGCTGCTCGGCGGCTGCTACGAGCTGGGCTCGCCGGGGCCAGCGCTCAGCTGCGCGCTCGAGCTGCTGCGCCCGGCGTCGGAGCCCGAGGTCTCCCTCCTCGAAACCCTGCTGGGTTTGAGGCCGTAGTCCTCCGGAGTGAAGTAGACGACGATCCTGCCGGCCTGCCAGTCCCTCAGCACCACCCTCGCGGCCTCCTCAACATTGGGCTCCCCACCCTTCCCGAGGAGGTTCCTCCTCCTCGCGATCTTCTCCAGGGCGGCGTAGGGGTCGCTGTCGTCCACACCGTAGTGCTTGAGTAGCACGGCGGGATCCTTCCTCCTGAGGACTTCGATCAGCTTCGCAGCTGCCGGAACCGGGTCGTTCAAGCTCTCGGGCCTGAGGGCACCCCGAACGGCGAGCTCTTCCTCATCCCCCTTGGGCACGACGCCGGGGGTGTCGATGACCTTCAGCCACGTCGCCGCCTTCGCTGCGAGAGCCGCCTTGGTCCAGCCGGGCACAGGGCTCGTGGAGGCGCTGTGGCGCCCCTTCAGCGCGTTGAGGACCGTCGACTTCCCCACGTTGGGGAGCCCGACCACGGCCACCGTCACAGGCCGCTTGCTCGTGGCAGCCTTGATGGCACGCCACAGGTACCGCGTGCCCAGCCTGTCGCGCGCGCTCAGGTAGATGGTCGGGTACTCGCGGCTGAGGACCCTCTTCCACGCGTCCATGACGCTGCGTGGGACCAGGTCGGCCTTGTTGATCACGATGATCAGCCTCTTGCCCATCCTCTCCGCCAGCCTCTCCACCTCGCGGCTGCGCGTGGCCATCGGGTCCCTCGCGTCCACTACCTCGAGGACCACGTCGGCCTGCTCCACGACTCTCCTCACTATCGCCCAGGCCTCCTGCGGGCGCACGGCCATCACCACCAGCCTTTAAGGCCCTGGGGGCCCTCGAGGAGGGTGCGGGGGTACGCGCTTAACCTTGAGGGTGGCCGGGGTGGAGGCAGTGATCTACGTCTCCGGCCTGAGCCCCTCGAGGACGCGGGCGCGGCTGCTGGAGAGGCTGCCGTTGCGGTCGACCGCCAGGGCCGACGGGGCCCTTGTCAGCGTGGATGTGGATCTGGGGGTCGCGCCCGAGGGGCACAGGCGCGTGCTGGGCGCCGGTGAGGTGGCCTACTGGCCGCCCGCTCCGGCCCTAGTGATCGCCGTGGAGCTCGTGAAGCTGGCCAGCCCTGCGACGCCCCTGGGCTTCGTGGTGGAGGGGCTCGACGGGCTGCGCCAGCTGCGGGGGACCTACGAGGCTGAGCTAAGGCCTGCCGACCGGTAGCACGTAGAGCGGCCTCCCCCTCGCGCCCAGCTCCGAGGCCACCTCGTCGTCGTAGAAGGCCCCCACGGCGACGGTCCCGAGGCGTAGAGACGTGGCCGCCAGGTATATGCCCTGCCCCACCATGCCCGCCTCGACCTCGGCGGCCTCGCCGCCGCGCGACGAGAGCACGACGTTCAGGGCCGCCCTGGCAACCCACTCCTGCCCCAGGCACGCCTCCGCTAGCCTCCTGGACCGATCGCCGCTCGCAGCCATCTCGAGGTCGTTCTCCCCCGGCAGGTACCTGTAGACCCCCGGCTCCAGGCCCTTGACGTCCCTGACGACGAGGTAGCACTCGACCTCGTACCGGCCGGCGGGCGGCTGGTAGGGCCGCGGCTCACCCTGCAGCGACCAGGAGAGGAGCGCGGAAACCTCGCTCAGGCTCAGGGGCTCCCGCCTGTACCTCCTCACGGACCTCCGCGCGGCTATCGCCTCCTCGAGCGTCAGCAGCGCGGGAGCAGGTTCAGGCAGCCTTCCCGCGGCCACCCCCCTCTCGCTCAGCCTCCTCCCCCTCGGCCCCACGTCGATGCAGTACCTCACGCGGCCGACGGGGGGCTCGAGGGCCCTCAGCCTGGCGGCGAGCCCCAGGATGGAGCACTCGAGCATCGCCCCCTGCACGGCATGCCCCACCTCCTCCCTGACGTACATGTACCCTCGCTCGCCGTAGACTGAGGTGGTTCGCTCGGAGATCTCCTCGATGTATACCGTGACCGCGCCCCTGCCCGGGGGCAGGCGCTGCTCCACGGGCGCCAGCATGTGCTTGAAGGGCGCTGGGGACACGTACTTGTAGACACCTGGCTCGACGCCCTCGACATGATTGACCGCCACGTAGAGCTGGAGGGGGTACGTGGCCCCCGCCGAGGGCGCGGCCCTGAGGCAGCGGCCCCAGGCCCTCCCCGTGCAGCCCTGCGCGGCGAATAGAACCCTCGCCACCTCGTCCACCCCCAGCGGGCCCTCGCCCACCTCGTAGGCGAAGGCCGGGTCCCTGACGGCGTCGGGCATCCTCAGGGGTGAGGTCGGGCGGAAATCGGGCAGCTCCAGGCCGCTCAGCATGCGCCCCACCCTCGCGCGAGCGAGGATTCTTATCCCCTGCGCTGCCCCGCGCGGCGTGGCGGCGCGCGTGCACGTGGTCACGCGGAACCAGGGGAAGCTGAGGGAGATCCGCGCCATCGTGGGGCGCTACGGCATCGATGTGGTGGCAGTGGCGGCGGATAAGGTCGAGATACAGTCGGACAGCCTCGAGGACATCGTTAGGCACGCGGCGAGAGCCCTGCTAGGCTCCGTGCCAGAGCCATTCGCGGTGGAGGACTCCGGGCTCTTCATAGAGGCTCTGAACGGCTTCCCCGGCCCGTACTCCTCCTACGTCTACCGCACCATCGGTTGCGCGGGGGTCCTCAAGCTGATGGATGGCGTCCCCAACAGGCGGGCTCGCTTCGTGTGCGCTGCCGCGCTGGGGCTCGGGGGCGAGGTCAGGGTCTTCCGGGGCGAGGTGGAGGGGGAGGTGAGCACGGAGGCCAGGGGCTCCTCAGGCTTCGGCTTCGACCCCATATTCATCCCCAGGGGGTACTCGAGGACGTTCGCCGAAATGAGCCTCGAGGAGAAGTGCCTCATCTCCCACCGCGCGAAGGCCTTCTCGCTCCTCGCGGAATACTTGGCGGCGAAGCTGCAGTGACCGTGAAAACCTTTAAGCCGCTCCTGCAGGTGGTTGGTTTGATTAGTGTACTTCAGGATGTTATGCAAAGATTTTTCATATTTCAGAGCTGCGCAAGAAATATAAGATCAGCTGGAGGCCCCTCGGTGGGGCGAGACCGCCGGCAGGCGTGGGGCAGTGCCACCCGCACTGAGGAGGTAGAGAGCGCCCCACTTGCCCTTGGCCGGCGGCGCTAGCCCGCGGGTGCCACCCATGCTCGCCGCCGTCCTCAGGGCATACTCGGTGATCAAGGCGAAGCTCCTGAACCGCCCCCTCGCTCTCTGCGACATCAGCGACGTCGACGGCATAGTCTGCGCCGCTCTCTTCAGGATGCGGTACCCCCGCGGCGAGGTCGTGCTCGCCGCCCCCTCAGACGTGAGGGGCGGGAGGCTGCTCAGGTCGGTGGAGTGGACCTTCGTGGCGGACCTGCCGTGCCCAGGGAGGGCGCTGATTAGGGCCGACCACCACGCGTCGAACCCCCCCTGCGCCTCCCGCGAGTTCTACGACCCATCCGCTCCGGCAGCCGCCGTGCTGGCCCTGAGAGCGCTGGGGCTCGAGGGGGTGCGGCGCGCCGAGCGGCTGGTCGCGCTGGCGGTCGAGACGGACACGGCGAGGATCGCCTCCCCCGAGGCTCTGGCGCTGAATGACGCCGTCAAGGGCTCCGGCTACCGGGGGAAGCTGAGGCTCGTGGAGCTCCTCGCCGCGAGGCCGCTGGAGGAGGTGCTCTCCGACCCCAAGGTGTCGGAGGCTATCGAGCGGTTCAAGAGGGTCAGGGAGGCTACGGAGAGGCTGGCGGCCGAGCTGCCCCCGCTCGAGCTCTTCGTGGCCGTCTTCAAGGAGGACCTCGGGCTGTCCTACAGGCACCTCTGCATACTGATGGAGAGGAGGGGGTCCAAGCTCACCGCGGTTGTCGTGCCGAGGGGGGCCTTCACCACCAGGGTCTACCTGGGGTCCGCCTCGCGGGACCTCGACGTGTCGAAGGTGGCCGTCAGGCTGGGCGGCGGGGGGCACCCCTACGCGGCTGGGGCCACCCTCCGATCGCTCACGCGAGGCCGCGCCGTGGAGAGGATCCTGCTCGAGCTGAAGCGGTTCCTGGGGCTCGAGAGCCTGGACGTGGTGCTCATCGATAGGAGGGGCTTCGAGGTGAGGCGCTGGCCCGCGGTCGGAAGTTGAGAGGCGCCCCACGGCGTCACACGGCGCGCGGGAGCCCCTCGAGCATCTCCTCCAGCTGCGCGTAGACGCGCTCGAGCCAGGCCCTGGCGACGCGCTCGAGCTCCCTGCGGTAGCCTGGGGGGAGGCCCCCGCCCCTGGGCACCGCGAGCCCCAGCGGGATTGAGGGGAGCTCCTGAACCCTCCCCACGGTCCACCTCGTCCTGAGCCTCTCGACCCCCCCGGAGTCGGGGGCTTCGGCCGCCCGCCTGGCGAGCTCCCAGTCGTCCAGGACAAGGAGTTCGGGGAACGCCCTCGCGTGCAAGATGCCCGGCTCGTACCACTCGCCCTCCCTCACCGGCCTTATCGCCTTCGCCCTCAGGACCCTGGCCGCCCTCTCGTCCACGCTGAGCGATTTGACCAGGCCCACGAGCTTAGGCGGGGGCTCGAGCAGCTCGGAGGCCCTGCTTAACCTCTCGAGCAGCTCGAGCTTCCACGCCTCGTAGCGGAAGAAGGACGTCCCCCTCCTCGCCACCTCGCGCGCCACGCTGATGATGGCGCCCCCCGCCTCCCCTACGGCGGACCAGTCGACCGCGCCCAGGGTGTCGTGGTCGGTGTGGTAGAGGTCGACGTACCTCCAGAGCGAGTGCACGGTCAGCGCCGCGATCCCCGCGCTGCTGAAGGAAAAGCTGTCGAAGTAGGGGGAGTCCAGGTCGTACTCGAACGTCCCCCCGAGGAGCGCCCTCGCGGCCTCCCTGAACTCGGGGCCGCTGGCGCTGATCGTCAGCGGGCGGCGGGCGGCGACGTCGACGTTGATGAGGGCCACGAGCCCCTCGGCCTCGCCCGTGGAGAGGAGGCGCTCCACGAAGACGCGCGAGCCCCAGGCCCAGTACCATGGGTTGTAGAGGGGGGCGCCGTACTCCTCGGCGCCGAAGAAGGCTAAGCCGACGCCTCTCACCCCCCTCAGCTCCTCGAGCGCAGCCAGGAGGAGGGCCACGCCCACGCCATCGTCTGCCGCGCCCCCCAACCACCTGTCGAGGTGGGCGCTCAGGAGCACTGTGGGCTCGCCCTCGACGGCCAGCAGGTTCCGGGAGCGCGAGTCCTCGGAGTAGCGCGCCCTCACCTCAAGCTGGGCGTAGTGGGCGCCCTCCGCCAGCCGGCGGCCGTCATCCAGCCTCACGGCGACGGCCGGTATCGGGGGCGGCAGGCCTGGGCCCTCGCGGTAGCTCGCGAAGATCCCCACCACAATCCTCCTGAGCACGCGGGGGTGGAAGTCGTAAAACACCACGGCGCTCGCCCCCGCCTTCGCCAGCAGCGCGTACAGCGACGCCGCGTGGTCGGGGTCCTCCCTCGCCATGCCGACGAGTGCCACCTTGCCGTCGAGGTCGCCTGCCCCCAGGACCGACCTTACGTGAACGAGCTCCCCCTCGACGTAGCCCGAGGGCGAGGGGGGCAGGGCGACGGCAGGCACCTCCGCGCCGTCGACGCTCAGCCAGACCGACTCCTCGGTCCAGCTGGCGCACCGGAACTCCTGCCTCTCGACGCTCAGCCCTCTCCTCTCCAGCTCCTCCTCGACCACGGAAGCGACCGCCTCCTCAGCGGCGGTGCCCGGCGGCGCCTCTCCCGAGCTCAGCACGCGCTCCGCAAGCTCGCGCACCCGGCCGACGTCCAGCATACGCCGCCACACCCCGCGGAAACCTTCTTGAGCCCTCCCTCCCCCTCCCGCGCGATGAGCAGGAAGGGAAGGGAGGGGGCGGGGCTCCTCTCGAGCGCGCTCGACCACGTCGATGAGGCCATCCACCTCCTGAGGGAGTACGCGAGAGCGGCTCCGGAGGACGCTGAGGCCCTAGAAGACATACTCTACGCGCTGGAGGAGGCCGCCGACGCGCTTGAGCGGTTAGTGAGAGCGCGCGGCGGGTAGCGGGCCCAGCGCTGCGGTCAGCTACCCCAGAACGCGTCACGGGTCGGCCGGCATGACTCTCATCATCCACCTCACCTTGCGCCTGCGCTTTTAAAAGCGTTGGCGCCGGGGGCTCGAATGCTGAGCGCCTCGAGGAGGAGGGGCTACGACGCGGAGAGGAGGCTGGTTAAGCTGCTCTCGAAGCGCCCCACGGCCTACGTGATCAGGGTTCCGGTGAGCGGCAGTAGAGCCCCGCCCGACGGCAGGGTGGCGCTGCCCGACGTGTTCATGGTCGACAACGCGCGCAACGAGATAGTGGCGTTCGAGGTCAAGGCGACCAGCGGGAGGAGGGTCACTGTGAGGGCGGAGCAGCTGGTGAAGCTCTTCAAGTTCCTCGACGCCTTCAAGAGGTACGAGAAGCGTTACGCCGTGGTCGCGGTCTGGTTCGCCAGCGAGGGCAAATGGGTCTTCAAGCGCGTGCGCGAGACGTTCCCTCCCTCGAGCGTGGTCATAAGCTGCGAGGAGGAGTCCGACTGGCAGCCGTAAGGCTAAAAGGCTCCCGGTGCGGCGGCGCCGGTGATGTCGTCGGTCCCCCTCCCTAGGCGCTTCGAGCGGGTCAGCGCCCACAGCCACATAAGGGGCCTGGGGGTGCGCAACGGGGAGCCCCTGCCGATGGCCGACGGCCTCGTGGGCCAGGTTGAGGCGCGCCGCGCGGCGTGGGTGATCGTCCAGATGATCAAGCAGGGCAAGATGGCCGGCAGGGCCGTCCTGCTGGCCGGCCCCCCAGGGACGGGGAAGACGGCGCTCGCGGTGGCGATAGCCAGGGAGCTCGGGGAGGACACGCCCTTCGTTGCGATCAGCGGTAGCGAAATCTACTCGGCCGAGCTGAAGAAGACCGAGGTCCTCACGAGAGCGATGAGGAGCGCCATAGGCGTTAGGCTGCGCGAGTACCGGAGGGTCTACGAGGGCATGGTGAAGAAGCTGGAGGTGCGGTTCGACCGCCACCCATACAACCCGTGGGTGCAGATTCCGGTGGAGGGAGTGCTCACCCTGAAGACCACTAGCGAGGAGAGGACCTTTACCGTGGAGGGGAGCATAGTGGCCGAGATGCTGGAGAAGGGGGTGAGCGAGGGGGACGTCGTCTGGATCGACGAGGAGACGGGCAGGGTCTACAAGGTCGGCAGGGCGGCCTCGGCCGAGCGTAAGTTCGACCTCGCGTCCAGTAGGACCGCCGAGATGCCGAAGGGCCCGATCCTCAAGGAGAAGGAGTTCGTGCGCACGCTCACGCTCCACGAGCTGGACCTGATGCACTCGCGCGGCGCTATCTTCTCGCTCCTGCTGGGAGGGCTCGAGGAGCGCGAGATATCCCCCGACGTGAGGCGCAGCGTCGACGAGGCGGTGAAGAAATGGGTAGACGAGGGGCGCGCCGAGCTGCTGCCGGGGGTCCTCTTCATCGACGACGTCCACATGCTGGACATCGAGGCGTTCAGCTTCCTCAGCCGGGCGATGGAGAGCGACCTGGCGCCTATACTCATCCTCGCTAGCAACAGGGGCTTCGCCAGGATAAGGGGCACCGACTACGAGGCGCCACACGGGATCCCCCTCGACCTGCTCGACAGGCTGCTGATCATCGAGACGAGGCCCTACACGAAGGACGAGATACGCGAGATCATCAAGATCAGGGCCGCGGAGGAGCGGGTGAACCTGGACGAGCGGGCTCTCGAGCTGCTGACGGAGATAGGCGCGCAGAGGAGCCTGCGCTACGCCGTGCAGCTTCTGACGCCCGCTAGGATCGTCGCCGAGCGCAGGGGCTCCAGCGTGGTGACCGCGAGCGACGTGGAGGAGGTCTCAAAGCTTTTCGTCAGCGTGAAGGAGTCCGCCGCCCACTTGAAGCAGTACGAGGAGGCCTTCTTAAGATGAGGTAAAGCTCGGCGGCCGTAGCGGCGATGGCGACCTGGCCGAGGTCCAGGTGCAACGTGACCCCCTCCGCGTAGCGCTCCCTGTAGAGGAGCGGCAGGAGCTCCACCCTGACCCCCCGCGCGAGGACTACGATGTAGAGGTGGAGGTAGTGGGCGAGGGCGAAGGCGGTGGTGCTCGTCACCATCAGCCAGGTGAGCAGCATCCGCTTCCTCGAGGCGAAGGCGGACGCCACCAGCCACAGGTAGAACATCGCCACTGCCACGCGCCAGTAGGGGAGCCACGGGTACGCTTCGACGTACCGCTCGCCGTAAGCTGCCATCGTGACGAAGGCCTCTATCGGGGTGCCGGCCGCCAGCGCCGCCAGCAGCGCCGTGATCGCCGCGGCCGCGAGCGGCGTCGTGAGGGTTCGCAGCCTGCCGCGCACGGGCCCCCTGACCCCCTCGCTATTTTGCTTTACCTCAGAGCTCGAGCTGGAGCCCGACGCCCGGTACCTCCTCAAGGCCCGTCCTCTCGCATATCCACTCCCTCGCCTCCAAGGAGGTTGAGTGGAGGGGCACCAGGGTGGCGCCGCGGGCCTTGGCGTACTTGAGCAGGAGCCTCAGGTCGTAGAGGCTGAACGTGCTGACGTTGAAGCCGCCCACCAGGGCCTTGACCCTCTTCCCCCGCGCCTCCTCGAACTCCCCGAGCGCCCGCAGCGCCAGGTCCACGCCGTAGGCGGAGCAGGGGGCTATCGCCACGTAGCCGTCGCTCGCGTCGAGCAGCACCAGCCGCTCCTTGTAGAGCGGCGCCTCCAGCTGCAGCAGCACTAAGCCGAGGTCGCTCACCTCTTCCCAACCCGGCCTCACCCTCTCCCTGGGGGGAGGGGGCAGGTACACCCTGCGCACTCCGCCCACCCTTGCCAGCTTCAGCAGCGCCGCCACGTGGTGCGCGCTCCACATCCCGGCCACGGCGGCTCCAACCCCGCTGAGGCTTACGCCGAGGGCTTCGCAGTTGTGCGCCAGCACTTCGAGCAGGGGGCCGCCATCCACCAGCACGCTCACGCTGCGCCCATCGTCGGTCTGAGCCTCCACGTAGAGGCCAAGGCCGTGCGCCGGCAGGGCCCCCGCGGCAACCCCCCTCTCACTCAGATAGTCGTCAACCAGCACGTCCACCCTAACCTTCAGCAGCACCCTCTTCGCCCTTCTTCTGCGCGTGGCGGGAGAGAAGGTCCGCGACAAGCTGGCCCAGCTCCCGATCCTCGATCTGGCCCGCCGCCTCCTCGCCCTTCTCCGTCAGCTTGAGGTACTCGCGGTAGAGCTCGGTGAAGCGCGGTCCGACAACGTAGAGCCTCTTGAGGAGGCCCTCGGCTATCATCCTGTCCAGCTCCCGTTCGACGAGGGGCGAGAACGCGTACCTCTCGTGGAACCCCAGGTCGGACTTGAGGGCCCGGGAGAGCTCGTAGAGGTGCGAGTGGATAGCCCTCCTCTCCATGGGCCTGCCGTAGCTCTTCAGCAGCAGCAGCACGAGCTTCCTCAAGCCCTCCGCATCGCCGGCCGGCGACATAAACCCCTAGGCGGGGTGCGCGTGCTCTGCTCTTTAAAACCTTTAATGCCCCCCACCTGTGCGCGCCGGGGCCTACATCACGCTGAGGACGGAGCCGGCGCGGAAGGTCGAGGGGGCCTGCGAGGTGTGCGGTAGAGCCCCCACCTCGCACTCGTGCCCTCTGTGCGGACGGGGGGTGTGCGAGGAGGATTGGGCTGGTGGACACTGCGTGGCTTGCGAGGCGACCCTCTGCGAGCTGTGCCGCCGCAGGCTCTCTGTGGGCTACTGCGCGGTGTGCGGCCGGCTGGTGTGCGAGGAGTGCTCAGTGGAGGAGGGGGTGGTGAGGCTGTGCGCTGAGTGCTACGCCAGGCGAACCACGTAGCGCGCCGAGAGGCGCCCCGGCTTCTTCACCACCCTCACGCCCGAGTAGTCGGGCATCCACAGCTTCAGCGTGAAGGCGCTCAAGTCGTAGCCGCGCGATACGAGCTCCCTCCTCAGCTGCCTGAGCAGGTACTCCACCGTGGCCTTGATCCGCCTGCCCAGCTTCTCCAGGTCCCCGGCCCTCTCGGCGTAGATGGCGCCCACCCTAACGGCCACGTAGACCTTCAGCGAGTACGCCAAGTTCACGGTCACCAGGGCCCCCACGAGCGCCAGGAGCGCCACTGCCTCCAGCAGGGGGCCGCCCACGAACCATCGGAGCAGGTAAGCTGCGATGGCCGCCAGCAGCATGGATAAGTTCGCCCTCAGGAGGAGGGTGGCCAACCTATCCATCCTCTCCAGCTTCCCGTACTCCGGCGAGGCCGCCGGTAGGGCCAAGATGCCCTCGATGTCCCCCCGCAGCTCCTCCCAGCTGTAGGGCAGCCTGAGGCCCAGCTCGGTCGCGACCCTCTCGAGCCTGTCCGCGCTCGCGTAGCGCCCCACGCGGAGCCCGTCGAGGGCCTCGATCAGCTCCACGAGGGCCTTGACGCGGTCGCGCATTCAAAGCCACCTCTCAAGCCCACCGGCCCCGCCCGAGGCGAGCTGGCCCAGCAGCCTGAAGTCCGCCTCTATCAGGCCCCTCAACCGGGGGTTGTAGAGCGCGGCGGCCGGGTGCAGCGTGGGCAGGCACTTCACCTCGAGCCCCGCCACGCGCAGCAGCCTCACGGTGCCCCGCGCGGACATTATCGAGGAGAACTTGGCGCCAGCCATGCCGAAGACCACGCCCGCGCTGTGCCTGCCCAGGCAGACCACGATCTCGGGCTTGATCGCCCTCAGCTGCCTGATCAGGAAGGGCTTGCAGGCCTCCTTCTCCTCCTCGCTGGGCTCCCTGTTGCCGGGGGGTCTGCACTTGACGACGTTGGTTATGAAGACGGCCTCCCTGCTCAGCCCCGCGAGCTTGAGCATCTCGTTGAGCAGGTTGCCGGCCGCCCCGACGAACGGCCTGCCGTGGAGGTCCTCGTTGTAGCCGGGTGCCTCACCGATCAGCATGACCCGCGCGCAGGGGTTGCCCTCCCCCGGGACCGCGTTCGTCCTGTGGGCGTGGAGGGGGCAGCGCCTGCACGCCCGCACCTCCTCGGCCACCCGCTCGAGCTCGCGCGCGGCCTCACACATGGCGGAGCACCCTGACCACGCCGACGCCCCCCTCGACGCTTATCTCGGCCTCCAGACCCTCGAGCTCGTTTCTCATGTCGAAGGGGTTCGGGGACGGCCTGTCCATCAGCGGGATCCTGCCCAGCACGCAGCCTATCACCACTATCGGCTCGGACTCCAGGTTCACCACGCCCGCGGGCGCCTTCCCTCTCTTCGCCAGCCTGAGTAAGGTGTAAGACCCCACGGTGCTCCCCTTCCCGTAGGGGAACATCAGAATGGCGCCGGCCACGCTCTCCCCGTACAGCTCGTGTCCCCTCTCGAGGACCCTCCCCGTCTCGGGATCCACACCCCCGTAGAACGAAATAGGGTCCCTCGTGATCAGCAGGCGGCCCCGGGCTCTCCCGCCCACGAGCCCCCGCCCCCTGATCTCGACGGCTGCACCCACGGGTGGTCTGGCCAGTGCCAGCCTTAGATGCTTTGCCCCGGTTAACCCCCAGCCACTGCCCGCAGGAGGGCGCTCCTGGGCATTAGCGCGACCTCGTAGCCCTGGGCCGCCAAGTAGTAGGCGGCCTTCGCGGAGTCGGTCGCGCACTTCCGAACACCCAGCGCCGAGAGGTTCCCGACGACCATGCATGTGTCGTAGTACACCTTCACGCCCCTCTTTCTGAGGCTCTCGACAGCCTCCGGAACCCTCTGCGCGCTCCACCTCGATGTGAAGGCCAGAACCTCCTTCTTCAGCGAAACTCCGCTGAGCGCCTGAGCCAGGGAGACCAGCTCTTCCGGCGAGAGGTGGGGGCAGCCCAGGACAGCGTGGTCGAAGTCGTCGAGGGCCCACCTCTCCGCGACCCCCCTCAGCTCCTCCTCACCCGGCCTCAGCGTCTCCAGCCCTTCCCCAGCCTCGTACTCGGGCGAGACCCCCTCTATGAGCACCAGTCCCACCGAGCTCGAGGCGCCGAGGGCCGCCAGGAACAGCTTGAGGTTCTCGGGGGCCCGGAGCCCCCTGGGCGGGTTCCTGAGGGCCGGCACCCCACTCCTGACGAGCTCGCCCACGAGGTAGCCCAGCGCCGCGTAGTGCCCCTCCTTGTCCACGAGATCCCTCAGGCGGCTTGCGTCCACGACCACCGTGGGCCTCCTCCCTTCCTCCGTGTGCAGGCCGACGTAAGGGGCTCTGCCAACCAGCGCCTCGAGCACGGAGAGGGGTCCGCCCTCCCTGTTGGTCCTAGCGCCCAGGACGCTGTTGGCGTAGAGGACGGCATTGCTCTCCGCCCAAGCCAGGTGCTCACCGAAGCAGGGGGTCCGGAGCAAGTAGGGGGTGCACGTCAGCGTCATTTCCGCGCCCATCGAGGAGAGGGCCCTCAGCGCCCGCATCTGCAGCTCGTACTCCCAGGGCCTCACGCCCATCTCCCAGGCTAGGCTCAGGTCGAACCCGGCTGGATTGATGGTCGTCGGCACGGCGAAGCGCAGCCCCCTGCTCGCCAGGTCCTCCAGGAACTCGACCCCCTCGACCCCCAGGTTCCTGTAGGAGATGCCGGAGATGTGGGCGTGGGAGACCTTGACGAGGCGGGTGGCGCCTAAGACCTCAGCGACCTTGACCACGGCCTCGAAGACCTCGGCTAGCTCGCTCCCCTCCTCCCCCCTGAGCAGCCCCTCCTCCTCCTTCGTCAGGTGCACTGAGCGCCCTGGCGCGCCGCCCTTATCAACCCTACGTGGGGCAACACTTTCACCGCTCTAATTGTCCGTAACCTTTTAAAGGAGTGAAGAAGCTCAGCGCCTGGAGATCATGAGCGGCAGAAGGAGGAGCAGGCCGGCGGGCACCGCGGACGCTGCGGAGCCGCCGATGGAGGCGACGATGGACTACGCTAGCGGCGAGTACCTCGAGGACACAAGCCAGGCCGCGGCAGCCGAGCTAGAGGAGTTCGAGCTGGAGGACCTCGAGGGCGTGGGGAGGGTCACCGCCCAGAAGCTGAGGCAGGCGGGCTACTACACGATCAAGGACATAGCGTTCGCGTCGGCTCACGAGCTCGCTGCGATCCTGGGCTCCGAGGAGCGCGCGCTGGGCATCATACGCGCGGCTCAGCGCGCGCTCAACATGGGCAAGCTCTTCATGACGGCCAAGGAGTACTACGAGGAGCGCAAGCGGATCGCGTACATATCGACGGGGGTCAAGGCGCTAGACGACCTGCTCGAGGGGGGCATCGAGACTAGGGCCATCACGGAGCTGATCGGTGAGTTCGGCGCCGGCAAGACCCAGCTCTGCCACCAGCTCGCGGTGATGGTGCAGCTGCCGCCCGAGCGCGGCGGCCTGTCGGCGAGGGCCCTCTACATCGACACCGAGGGCACCTTCAGGCCCGAGAGGGTCGTGAGCATGGCGAGGTACAGGGGGCTGGACCCGGAGAGGGCGCTGGAGAACATCATCTACGCGAGGGCCTACAACAGCGACCACCAGATGCTGCTAGTCGACGAGGCCAGGAAGCTCGTGGAGGAGCAGAACGTCAAGCTAGTGCTCGTGGACAGCCTGATCGCGCACTTCAGGGCGGAGTACCCGGGTAGGGAGAACCTGGCGGCCCGCCAGCAGAAGCTGAACAAGCACATAATGCAGCTGGCCAGGCTCGCCGCGGTGTACGACGTGGCCGTCGTCGTGACGAACCAGGTGCTCGCAGCGCCCGACGTATTCTTCGGCAACCCGCTGAAGCCCGCGGGTGGCAACGTCGTTGCCCACGGCTGCACGTATAGGATCTGGCTGAGAAAGGGGAAGGAGGGCAAGAGGATCGCGCGCATCATAGACTCGCCCAAGCACGCGGAGAAAGAGACAGTCTTCACCATAACGGACGAGGGGGTTGTGGACGCGTAAGCCCTAACCCTCCCCGCGCACCTCGTACACGAGGAGCTGGAAGCCCGCCCTCTCCAGCTCCTCGACCAGGTCCCGGTGCTTCAGCACCGACGCGTGGGCGAGGAGCACCTCCCGCTCGACCACCGCCCGATCCGCCACTCTGATCCTCCATAGCACCCTGGCCCTCTTGTCGAGGTAGAAGACTCTCATGAGGGCGCACACGCGTTTGCCGACCTTCTCCTCCTTGCAAGAGAAGAGGAACTCGCTGAAGGCATGGGCGTTGCTCGAGTCCTTAGAGTAGTACTCTATGACCTCACCCTTGCTCAGCGGCAGCACCTTCACCCCCTCTCCCGCGAGGGCCTTCTTCAGCTTCTGGGTCAGAATGTAGCTCACGAAGTCCTCGTACGCCTCACCGTCCTTCAGCGTGTAGAGGGGGATGTACACGCTCTCCCTCATCACCTCGGTTCCGCGAGCCGCTTCGGTCACCCTTACTGTAACCCGCTCCAGCCTCCTGTCGAGCCTCTCGAAGCGCAGCTCGTGGGGATTGGAGCAGCCGCGGCAGAGCGACCACTCGGGCGGCAGGTGCACGGTCCTCTTGCACTTGGTGCACCTCTTCCAAGTGCCACCGATGAAGCGCCATTTCACGCTCACAGTGCGGTTCTCAACGTCTATGTCCACGAACGCGTAGTTGCCCATCACCCTACCGTCCGCGCTCACACGGTCCAGCCTCGCCACGTTGACGAAGAGCGTGCCCCCACGCCTCACCTCCAGGCCGCCCAGCGCGTGGCAGTGCCCGAAGATGTGAACCAGTGGCTTGTAGTGGGCGACGAGGTAGTTGATCTCCGGCAGGCCGGCGTGCGGCCCGTACTGGAGGGCGTCAGCCTTCCTGCCCTTGTCCAGCACGCTGAAGGGGGGGTAGTGGGTCACCAGCACCAGCGGCTTCCTCGACTTGCCGCCCCTGGCCTCGAAAGTCGACGCGTGGCCCACCAGCAGCACCCCTTTGAGGTCCAGGGGCCCGAGGCTCTCCAGGTCGGCCACGAGGGGGTCGTCCCTTACCACCCCCTTGGGGGCCTCAACGTCCCAGTTCCCCCTAACGTAAAGGATGGGCTTCTCGAGCTTAGACAGCTCGGAGACCACGCGCTCGAAGCTGCCACTGCTCCGCGGGTCGCCGATATCCCCCGCTACCACCACTGCGTCGACCTCCCTGAGCTCCTCGGACTCCCTGACGGTGCTCACGAAGCTCTGCGCCGCTTCGAGATTCCCGTGTACGTCCGATAGGCAGAGCAGCCGGA
Source organism: Thermofilum sp. (assembly GCA_023269735.1). Classification (GTDB taxonomy): domain Archaea; phylum Thermoproteota; class Thermoprotei; order Thermofilales; family Thermofilaceae; genus JANXEW01. The sequence goes on along the minus strand of JAGDWA010000066.1, from coordinate 6,534 downwards.
CTCTCCCCTCCATCCCTCGCTACCTCGGCAGCCCACTCGCACCTGCACCCTCCTCCCGCCCGCAGTCATAAAATGGTTGCGCAGGGAGCGCCGACCGCGTGCAAGAAGGGTGCTCGTGGAGCCCCGGCCGGGCTTCGAACCCGGGTCCTCCGGCTCGCCCGACTCGGCTGCCTCTCCGAGCTTACGAGGCCGGCGCTCTTACCAGGCTGAGCTACCGGGGCTCGCCCCGCCCAGCAGGGCGGTCGGCCGGGGGAGCGCTGCTCATCCCCTTAAAGCTTTGCTCCGGCACTAAGCGCATCCTAAGGAGGTCGCTGGATGGCATCGGAGTGGGGTCGAGCGGGGCCCCCGCTCGTAGCCTAGGGGTAGACGCGCCTCAGGGTTCTGGGGAACGCCACCGCGTCGACGATGTGGTCGAGGCCCGCGATCCACATCACCAGCCTGTCGATGCCGAGGCCGAAGCCGGAGTGGGGAACGGAGCCGTACCTTCTCAGGTCTATGTACCACTCGTAGTCCTTGGGCTGCAGCCCGAAGTCGCGGAGCTTCTGGAGGAGCTCGTCGAGCGAGTCTATCCTCTCGCCGCCGCCGATGATCTCACCGTAGCCCTCGGGGGCGAGGAGGTCGGCGGAGAGCGTCACTTCGGGCCTCTTCGGATCGCTCTTGTGGTAGAAGGCCTTGGCCTTGACGGGGTACCTGTGGACGAAGACGGGCTTGTCGAACTCCTCCACCAGCGCGCGCTCCTCGTCGGCCCCGAGGTCGTCGCCCCAATGGACCTTGAACCCCTTTCTCTCCAGCAGCTCGAGGGCCTCGTCGTAAGTGAGCCGGTAGAAGGGCGGTTTGCAGGCTTCGAGGGGCCTCGGGTCCCTGCCGAGCAGCTTGAGCTCCTCCTGGTTCGACTCCAGCACCCTATCGATGACATGCCACACGAGCTCCTCCTCAACCCTCATGATGTCGTCGAGGGTCGCCCACGCCTCCTCAGCTTCGCAGTGCCAGAACTCGGTCAGGTGCCGCCTCGTGCGGGACTTCTCCGCCCTGAAGGACGGCGCCACAGTGTACACCTTCTCCAGGCTGAATATCAGGGCCTCCAGGTAGAACTGAGACGACTGGGTCAAGTAGACCGTGCTGCCGTCCACGTAGCGGGTGGGGAACAGCGTTGCGCCCCCCTCCACGGCGGCTGTTATGAACATGGGGGCTTGAACCTCGTAGTAGCCGCGCCCCCTAAAGTACTCGTGCAGGGCGCCGAACACCGTGTGCCTGATCTTCAGGACCGCCTGCATCCTCCTGCTGCGGACCCACAGGTGCCTCACGTCTAGCAGGAACTCGCGCGAGAGGTCCCTCGCTATCGGGAAGCCCTTGGAGGGCCCCACGACGGTCACCGACGTGGCTGAGATCTCCTTGCCCCCGGGCGCGCGGGGGTCGCTCCTGACCACCCCCTCGACGACCACTGAGGCCTCTACGTCGGCCGCTCTAGCCCGCTCCGCGCTCTCGCCGCCGACCACCACCTGGATGATCCCGGTGGAGTCGCGGAGTACGAGGAACACCTTCTCACCCAGATCCCTGAACCTGTACACCCACCCCCTCACCACGACCCTCTCGCCGTCTCCCATCCTGAGGGCTTCGGACACCTTGACCAGGCGCCCTTCGGCCAAAGCCAACCCGGCGCTCCCTCGCCAGCTCGCTTTAAAAGCTAGCCGGCCCCCGGTCCACCGCTCCCCGCGGGCCTCCCACCCCTCGCCGCCCGACCTCTCGGACGCGGCTCTCCACGGACCTCCTCCCTCGCCCTCGAGTTTGACCGAGGGTCGGAGAGCAGCGGGAGCCCCGCGAAGCACTGGACGACCATCTGGGGGGCGGTGAGCTTTTCTAGCTAGCCGCCTACCGGCCCCTCGTGGACGGGCGCGTCACTACGCTGCTCTCGATAGCGCTGCTGGTGGTATTCGCCTACCTCTCGTCGCACTTCCCGCAGTACCTGTGGTCATTCTTCGTAGCATATCTAATCGTCGCGCTCGCTGTAGCGCTCCTAGCGGGGGCGCGCGCGGCTTCGGCGCTCGCGAGGGACCTTGAGCGCGTGAGGAGGGGCAAGGTGCTCCTCGTCGTGAGCAGGGAGGAGGTCGAGAGGCTCAGAGCTAGGGACAAGGAGCTCAGCAGCGAGCTCAGCAGGCAGACGCTAGCGAGCATCCCTCAAGCGGTGGTGCTGGCGGCCTTCTTTGCGATAACACTCGTGCCGGCCCTGAGGGATTCCATCATAGGCTCGCTGGAGGCGGCGATCGCCTCCGCACCGCCCGCGGCTGGCATCGACGCTCCGACGCTCAGGTTCCTGACGTTCCTGGCTTTTTACGGCCTCTTGGCGGCTGCCTTCCAAGCGGCCTCCCTGTACTCACGGCGGGCGCTCGAGCGGGCGGGCGGCAGGCTCGAGGTCCCCTCCTACTACGCCGTGACGGAGGATGGCCTCCTCCTCGAGGGGAGGCTGCCCCTCAAGGCGCCGCTACAAATAGTGGACCTGAAGGTGGACACAAGGCGCCGCTTCGTCGAGATCAGGGCCAGGCTTTCTGGGGTCGCGAGCAGGTACCGCCTGTACCACGATGATCCGAGGGAGCTCAAATCGATTCTGGAGCGGCTAGCCGAAGAGCGCCGCTAGGCCCTCAGCGATCTCCTCCTCGGCGGCCTCCTTCTTCTCCTCCCTCTTCTCCTCCTTGGCTGGCTGCTGCTCAGCGGGCCCCGCGGCTGGGGCAGTGGCTTGAGCGACCGGCTGGGCGACCGCCGGCGCGGGCACCGCGAAGCTCGCGCTCTTGATGGCTTCGTCTATGTTCACGCCGCTGAGCGCGGCCACGATCGCCTTCAGCCTGACCTCGTCCACCTCCATCCCGGCGGCTTCCAGCACCCTCCTCAGGGCGTCCTCGGTTATCGGCTTCTTGGCGTAATGCAGCAGTAAGCTGGCGTACACGTACTCCATCCCCGCTCCCGCCGCGCCCGCGGGACCTCCCTCTTAAACCTTGCCTCCCCCGCTCAGCGCGACTCGCGCCAGTACTCCCTCGTCCTCAGGTACTCGACCTCCGCCCTAGCGATCTCCCTCACGAGCTCCTCCTCGCCCTTCTCGAGGCTGAGTATCCTCGCCGCTACCGTCGGCCCAACGCCCCTCCCCGCTAGGCAGAGGAGGGCCCTTTTGCCGTAGCTCATCACAAGGATCGCGCTCTTCTGCGCATCCCTGACCACCTCGCTCTCCTCCTTGCTCAGCTTGGCGCCCCTCCTCCACCGCCTCAGGACGTCGACGGCCCCCCTCTCCCAGGTGTTGAGGGCGGCGACGGCCCTCGAGCCGCAGAGCGGGCAGCGGATCTCCTCGGGCGCCTCGTCGACCGCCACCTCGGTGACCCAGTCCAGGCAGTGGAGGCAGACCAGCAGCAGCTTCGTTCTGCCCAGCCGCCTCCTGACCTGCTCGAGGACTAAGAGCCGCTCCAGGCCCGCGACTACGAAGCCCGCGCGGTACGGCTTCTCGAACATGCTCCTCGCCATCGGGGAGAACTCCCTCACCTTCTCAACCACCAGCCTTACCTTCCCCTCTCTCAGCCCGTCGAGGAAGCTGGCGACGGTCTTCAGGTCGAAGCGGGTGCTGAGCAGCTCCCTCACGGCCTCCTCCTCAGCAGGGGTTCCCCTGAGCACCTCTGCCAGCCTCCTCACCGGCACCTTGGGCTTGGAGCCCTTCGCCACGATGCCCACCCTTTGGCAGACGTGGAGGAGCTTCCACAGGTACACGCTGGACCCCTTCACGGCCTCCTCGGTGAGGCTGAGGAGGGCGGGGCCCTCCTCCCTCAGGGCTCTCGCCACCTCCTCCGCCCCCACGTCCCTGGAGAACGCCAGGACTACCCTGTAGGCGTCGAAGTAGTACTTCGATGTAGCTCCCTTCACCCTGGCGAAGTAGTAGCTCAGGAGCAGCGCGAGCAACGCGTTAGCGCGCGTGCCCAAGCAGGCGTGGAGGACGGCTATCCTGTTCCCGTACTCGAGGACCGCCACCCGGTCCGTGGGGACGACTCCCAGGGAGCCCCTCTGCCTCTCGACGTAGTCCTTGAGCACCCCCATCAGGCTGGGGTCCACGCCGTACTCCCTCGCCAGCCTCTCCACGCCCTCCTCGAGGAGGCGGCGCCTCAGCGCCCCCACCTCGCGCGCCACCGCGTAGGGGACCGGTAGATCCTCGCCCACCCACGCTGGGATCGCGGCCTCGTAGTCATCGCTGGGCGAGGCGTAGACGACGCCCTCGTCCACCGACACCTTGACGACCTCCCAAGACCTGCCGCCCAACACGAAGCGGCTGCCCTCCGATAGCGACGAGAGCACGAAGTCCCCGTCCAGGACGCCCACCCTGCGCCTGGCAGACACGTCGATAACGTCTAGGGTCTCCACGTCAGGTATCGTCGATGCTGAGTCGTAGTAGTAGCGCAGGCTGCGGGCGCCCCTCGACAGCTCCCTCCCATCGAACTTGAGCAGCCTCAGGCTGGAGGCGAATTCCGCCACCCTCCTCAGCTCCCCGAGCGTCAGGTTCCTGTAGGGCCAAGCTCTAGTGATGATCCTGTAGGCCTCCTCCAGCGTGATAGTTCCCCTCTCCAGCACGAGGCCGACCAGCTGGTGCGCGAGGACGTCGTAAGCCCCCTCCTCGAACTCGAGGGGCTCCAGGTCGCCCCTCTCTGCCCTCCTGGCTATCACGATGGCTTCCGCCAGGTCGTCAGCGTCCGCCGCCACCACCGCCCCCCTGGCCACCCCGCCCACGTAGTGAGAGCTCCTCCCCACCCTCTGCACCAGCCTGTTCACCTGCCTGGGCGACATGTACTGCACGACGTAGTCGACGTGGCCGACGTCTATCCCCAGCTCCAGGCTGGACGTGGACACTATGCACTTCAGCTCACCGCTCTTCAGCCCGCGCTCGGCCTCCAGCCTCTGCTCCTTCGAAAGGGAGCCGTGGTGGACGGCTACAGCCTTGCCCAGAGCCATCTTCAGCCGGGAGCCCAGAGCCTCAGCGGTATCGCGCGTGTTCGTGAAGACGAGCACGCTCCTGTGCCTCCTGATCAGATCGAGCAGCAGCTGGAGCCTCTCCTCCACGCTGTCGTACGTGCCGGCGAAGTAGACGTCTATTTCGTAGCGCCTCCCCCCTCTCGCCTCGACGACCTCAAACGGCCTGCCCCCCGTCAGGAACAGGCCGGCGGTGAGGGGGTTCCTGAGGGTGGCTGAGAGCCCTATGCGCTGGAGCTGGCGGCCGCAGAGGCTCTCGAGCCCCACTGCGAGCTGGAGGCCGCGCTTGCTCGATATGAGCTCGTGCAACTCGTCCACCACCACCCACCGGACCCTCTTCAGGGCGGCCCTCAGCTTCTCGTGGACTAGGATCAGCTGCAGAGTCTCGGGCGTCGTGATGAGGACGTGAGGGGGGTTCTCCGCGATCCTCCTCCTGGCGCTCTGGGGCGTATCGCCGTGGCGCACCTCAACCCTAATGCCGAGCCTAGCGGCCAGCGCCTGCATCCGGTGGAAGATGTCCCTGTTGAGGGCACGCAGCGGCGTTACGTACAGCGCGCCTACCCCCTCCCCGGTGCCGGCCTCCAGCATGGCGCTGAAGATGGGGAAAAGGGCGGCCTCGGTCTTCCCGTAGCCGGTGGGGGCCGAGATCACTGCGTTGGCCCCCCTCCTCAGGACCTCGAAGGCCCGGAGCTGCAGCTGGTTGAAGGTCTCGTAGCCGAAGCTTCGGGCCTCTTCGAGCAGGCGCGGGTGGAGGGGGGCGCTCGCTCCCATCGGGGGGCTCTGCACCCCCCATTGGAGCACCAAAAATTTATCGCCGCGCGCTCCAGCACCTCGATGCCGCCGTTCAGGAGGGAGAAGCAGCCCAAGGCGCCCCCCATCCCCGTGGAGGTGATCCTGGCCAGCAAACCCCTGAGGAACCCCGCGATCGAGTGGGAGAAGAACGAGAGGGGGGAGGTGGTAGTGAAGGTAAAGGTCGAGCCGTCGCAGCCCGGCCTCTTCAGCGGCTTCGTGAGGGAGCCGAGGGAGAGGAAGATCGTCCTGGACGCGGTGGGCTCCTACGTGTGGGAGCTGATGGACGGCGAGCGGACGGTCGACGAGATAGCGGACCTGCTGGTCCAGCGCTTCAAGTTCCACAAGCGGGAGGCTCAGATGTCGCTCCTAGCGTACCTCCAAATGCTGGCGGAGAGGGGGCTCGTGACGCTGATCGCGCCCACTCCGCCGAGCTCGCAGGAGGCCCAGCGATGAGCGAGTACGAGGAGCTGCTCGAGGAGCTTGTGAAAGCCCTGAGAGAGAGCGGAGAGCTCAGCTGCAGCGACCTGCTGAGCTGGGGGGAGAGCAAGGGTGTGGGGCCCGTCACGCTCCTCTCCCTGATAGACGAGCTCTCGCACAGGGGCCTCGTCGAGGTCTCGGAGGAGAAGGAGCTCGTAGATGAGCACCTCGAGCTCGAGCTGCCCCGGAGGATCAGGCTGAGGGGGCCGGCTGCCCGCCCCCCTCGCCCGGCGGCCCGCCCCCCGCAGCGCAGGAGGGGCGGCAGGGCTGCTA
>JAGDWA010000065.1 GCA_023269735.1 Thermofilum sp. | reverse complement strand
GATCGAGGCCGCCGACGGCGAGGAGGCCCTGATCCTGGCCGAGGGGCTCTACGCGACGACCGACGCCAAGACCGCCCACGGGCTGGTCCGGAGGAGCGAGAGGTACAGGATCGTGGGGGTGATCGACAGCAAGCACGCGGGCCTCGACGCGGGGGAGGTCCTGGACGGGGTGAGGCGCGGCATCAAGATCTACGCCTCGCTGGAGGAGGCCCTTAGGGAGCACCCCGGCGTCAGGTACCTCATCATCGGCGTCGCGACCACCGGCGGGGTCCTGCCGCCGGGCTACAGGGAGGTGGTGAAGGAGGCGCTGAGGAGGGGGGTGAGCGTCGTCTCCGGCCTCCACGAGTTCCTGAGCGACGACCCCGAGCTGGTGAGCATCGCGCGCTCCACGGGCGCGGAGATCATCGACGTGCGCAAGATCTTCTACGGTGTGCGCGCCCACTACGCGGGGAGGATAAGGGAGGTGAGGGCGCTCAAGGTCGTCGTCGCGGGCACCGACTCGGCCGTCGGGAAGCGCACGGTGGCCTGGATGCTGACCGACGAGCTCAACGCGCGGGGCATCAAGGCGGTCTTCGTCGGGACGGGCCAGACGGCTTGGATGCAGGGGGCGAAGTACGCCTTCGTCCTGGACAGCGTCATCAACGACTTCATCCCCGGCGTGCTGGAGGACGTCGTCTGGAGGGCCTACGTCGAGGAGAGGCCGAGGGTCATCGTGGTCCCCGGGCAGGGCTCGCCGCTCCACCCCGTCTTCCCCGGGACCTTCGAGATCATCAACCTGCTGAAGCCGGAGGTGACGGTGCTGCAGCACGCTCCGGCCAGGAAGCACTTCGACGGCTTCCCCGAGCACCCGATGCCGCCCCTCGAGAAGTTCCTGAAGCTCCTCGAGCTCCTCACCGACAGGAGGGTGTTCGCGATCACTCTGAACACCGAGGGCCTATCGAGCGAGGAGGCGGAGCGCGTGAGGGAGCGGATCGAGGAGGAGTACGGCATACCGACCGTCATCCCGCTGAGGGACGGCGTGGGCCGCATCGTGGACCTGATGGTGAGGGAGTTCAACCTGGGCTAGAGGCTCACGAGGAGCCCCTTCTCCGTCACCTGGGCGATCACCCTGACCTTCCCCAGGCCCACCTTGGCGGCCGTCTCCGCCCAACCCCCTCCCAGCGCCAAGACGATGAGCGCGCCGGCGAGCTTGGCCCTGGCCTGCTCGATGATCGAGGCGATGGCGTGGAGCGACTCGAAGTTCCTCGTGACCCCCCTCACGACCAGCACCTTCGAGTCCTTCTCCAGCGCCCCCCTCGGCACGTGCAGGTAGATCACCTCGCCCCTCTCGCTCGAGCCGTAGGGGGCCGTGTACAGCTTGCCCCAGCTGACCCAGGCCCTCTCGGTGGCGGCGCAGGCCCCGGCCCCCAGCCAGTCGGCGATGACCACGGCCAGCGCCGCGTCCTTCTCGCTGGGGGCCAGCACCAGGTCCACCTCGTCCGAGCCGAAGTCGCGCCAGGCCACGTAGCCGACCAGGTTGAGGAAGCGGGGGTTGAAGAGCAGGCGCCACTCCTCCGCCAGGCCCGGGGGCCCCGCGACGATCTTGCGCACGGCCTGCTCGAGCAGCCGGCGGCTCTCGATGGTGTCGATGATCTTCTTCGCGGTCGCTCTCTCCGGGAACTGGACGTGGCTCGTGTACCTCCACAGCACCTGCGCCGGGATCCCCAGCATCTCCTCGAGCTCCTTGAACGTGAAGACCTCCTTCAGGCCGCTCACCAGGCGCACGGCCACGTACGAGCCCTCCTTGCCCTCCGATTGGTCAGGGGGCATGCGGCCCCGAGTCCCGCGCCCCCTCTGATAAATGCTTGCCGCGGGCCGCGGTTTGAGCTCGAGAGCACGCTTAATACCGGGAGCGGGGCCTCCGCTGCCGTGAGGGTCCTGGCCTGCGGCTTCCTCGTGGCCGACATCGTCGTGGCGGGCCTCGACAGGATCGCGGGTCCCGGCGAGGTCTTACGGGTCCCCCGGGGCATCGTCCTCTCGGTCGGGGGGCACCCGGCCAACGTCTCGGTGGACCTGGCGAAGCTGGGCCTGCCGCCCAGCGAGATCGGCGTCTGCGGCGCGGTGGGGCAGGACTTCCTCGGCGACTTCATCGTGAGGACCCTGGAGGGCTACGGGCTCAGGCTCTTCATCGAGAGGGTCCCCGCGAGCACGAACAAGAACGTGATCCTAGTGGTCAAGGGCGAGGACCGCAGGTTCCACGTCGAGCTGGGCGCCAGCGACCTCCTGAGGCCGGAGGCCATCATCGACATCGTGGAGCGCGAGAGGCCCGAGGTCTTCTACCTGGCCAGCGGCATCACGGACCTCGTGGACAGGGTCGTGGGCCACGTCTTCAGGAGGGCGAAGGAGGCCGGCTCGCTCACGTTCGCGGACTTCGTCCCCCCGCACGGCAAGGGGTGGGACTACCTGGTCCCCGCCCTCCCCTTCATCGACGTCCTCCACTGCAACGAGGCCGAGGCCCTCGGCCTGACCGGCGCGGGGAGCGTGGAGGAGGCCGTGCGCTGGCTGCTGGAGCGGGGGGTGAAACTGGTGCTCGTGACGAGGGGCGGGGAGGGCGCCCTCGCCGCGACCGAGCGCTTGGTGGTGGAGCAGCCGGCCTTCAGGGTGGAGGTCGTGGATCCCACGGGCGCGGGGGACGCATTCTGCGCCGGCACGATCCTGGCGCTGCTCGAGAGGGGCCTCCGCGCCGGAGACCTGCCGGGCCTGGGGAGCGGGGAGCTCGCCCAGCTGCTGCTCTGGGGCCAGGCGGCCGGGGCGGCCGCCTGCACGGCCCCCGGCACGACGGAGGGCGTGTCGCGCAGCAAGGTCGAGGAGCTGATCGGGGAGCAGGGCCGCTACCTATTAAGCAGAACCTCCGTCAGAGGGTGGGGGGCGCGGTGAGCCCGTACGCGCCGAGGCTCGGCGTGGCCGTCCTGGGCGACCCGCGCGAGGAGGTGCCGTGGCGCGAGGAGGAGGCCAGGAGGGGGAGGGAGCTCGTCGAGCGCCTGTCGGGCCTCGGCGTCGAGGTGGCCCCGCTTGACGGCGTCGCGAGGTCCGCGGGGGACGTGGAGGCGTCTGTCGGGAGGCTGCTCGACTGGGGGGCCGACCTGGTCCTCCTCTACATCCCCGTCTGGACCTACCCCTCGCTCACGGTGAGGGCGGCGGAGGTGGCGCTGAAGCGCGTGCCCGTGGTCGCCCTCTACGGCGACGTCCTGAGCGGCGTCCTGGCGTCCGCCGGGGCCCTCAAGCAGGTGGGCGCCCGGCACGTCGTCCTGTGGGGGCCGCTCGGCGAGGTCTCGCGCAGGCTGGTCGCGCTAGCGAGGGCGGCGATGGCGGCCAGGAGGATGGAGGGGATGGTGCTGGGGGCCCTCGGGGGCAGGGCCCTCGGCATGTACACGGTCACCGCCGACCCGGCGCAGGTCAGGGCGACGTTCGGGGTCGACATCGAGCACGTGGACCAGCTCGAGGTCCTGAGGAGGGCGGAGGGCGTCAGCAGGGACGAGGTGGAGCGCCACAAGCGGTGGCTGCTGGCGAGGGTGGGCAGGGTCGCGTACGACGGCTCGGTGCTGACGGAGGAGAAGCTGGAGAGGCAGCTGAGGCTCTACATCGCCCTCAAGAGGCTGGTGGCCGAGCGCGGCTTCAGCCTCTGCGGCCTGAAGTGCCAGCCTGAGCTCAGCGACGGCTACGTCAACGCCTGCGTCGCGGTGGCGCTGCTGAACGACCCCTACGACGCGGAGGGGGCCAAGGAGCCGGTGGTCTGCGCCTGCGAGACCGACATCGACGGTGCGCTCACGATGCAGATCCTCAAGCTCGTCTCCGGGGGCAAGCCGACCACGCTGATGGACCTGCTCGTCTACGACGGGGAGCGTCAGCTCCTGTTCATGGGGAACTGCGGCGGCATGGCCACCTGGTTCGCCAACGCCTCCGACAGGCCGGAGGAGAACCTGAGGGAGGTGCACCTGCTGCCCCAGATCCAGGGCAAGGCCGGCGGCGCCGCCACCCAGTACGTGGCGCCCGAGAGGACGTTCACGGTGGCGAGGCTGTACAGGGTCTCGGGCCGCTACCACATGCTGGCGATGGTCGCGAGGAGCGTGCGGGTGGACAGGAGCGAGCTCAAGAGGAGCATGGAGCCGTGGCCCCACATAGTGGTGAGGGTGGGCCCCGAGGCGATGCGGCGGCTGGTGGCGACGGTCGGGGCCAACCACCTGCACGCGGTGGAGGGCGACTACATGGAGGAGCTGAGGGCCTTCTGCGAGATCAAGGGCGTCGAGCTGCACGAGATAGAGCCGGGGGCGTAGCGCGGACTACTCGGCGATCGCGAACCTCCTGACGATGGACTTCTCGAGGCCCTCCTTCCGCACCCGCACGACCACCCGCCCCTGCCCGTCGGGCGCCGCGTAGGTGGCGAAGTAGCCGCCCCCCGCCTCGACCCTCTTCCCGTTCACCTCGACCTCGCAGCCCTCCTCGCAAGCGCCCCTCACCAGGACCATCACCGGCCCCCACGTCAGGGGCCTCCACTCCGGGGGCTCCGTCAGGACGAGGGCGAGCGGCCTCCTCCTCACCTCCAGGATCTCCCTCACGACCTCCTCCCTCACCTCCAGGAGCTCCTCGGGCCTCCTCACGTAGCCGGTTATGGACGGCACGGCCCTCCTGCAGAGCTCGAGGGCCCTCCTCTCGAAGGGCAGCTCGAGCGCTTTGCCGCCCAGCCTCCTCTTGACGGCGACGATCTCTTCCTCGAGCAGCTTCAGCAGCTCGTAGTCCTCCAGCCCGTCCCTCATCGCCTCCAGGCGGAGGCTCGGCAGCGGGCCGTGCCTCCCGGGGTACGCGATGTGGGTGTCCCCGGGCGGGAGGTTCGGGTTCAGGTCCCTGAAGGGGTCCCCGTGCCACCAGTTGAAGCCCCAGTGCAGGAAGCCCCTGAGGCCGTAGGCGTAGTTGATCCAGTGCAGGATCCTGGTCTTCAGCAGCGGGAAGTCGAGGAGCCTGTTGGGGTAGCGGCCGGCGGGGTTGAGGCACGTGTAGAACCAGACCTCCTTGCCGGCCCTCATCGCCTCCAGGTACTCGTCCATCCACTGGTCGAAGTGGTGGAGGGTCGGCACCCAGACCTCCAGGTCGTCGCCGAACCCCGTCGTCTCGACGGCGTCGATCCTCCTCAGCCTGGGTGCGTGCTCCTTCACCAGCCTCGAGACCCTCCTCCACTCCTCGATGCCGTCCTCGGTCGGCTCGTCGGCGATGTGGATCAGCGCCCTGCCCAGCCACCCCCTCTCCTCGAGGTGCCCCTCGAGGGCCCTGAGGAGGTGGGGCAGCACCCTCTCCCCGGGCTCGCTCCTGACGTCGCCGGGCCCGTAGGCGACGCTGAAGCTCCTGAGGGCGATCTCCCGGCCGCCCCACTGCTTGAAGCCGGCCACGTGCGTGATCTCGAGGAGCTCGGCGCCGCACTTCAGCAGGAGCTCCACGTAGCGGTCGAAGTCGGAGAAGTCGAACCGGTACCCCCCGCCGCCCTCCCTGCGCACCCTGATCAGGTCGAGGGGGACCCAGAAGACGTTCTGCCTGTACTCGCTCATGAACCTCACCCACCTCTCCAGCGCGCCCCAGAACTCCTCGGACCACATCTGCACCCCGTGCGCCCTCGCGATGCTCTCCAGCGAGAACCAGTTGGTCACGTAGAGGCTCCTTCTACTGGGGAGGGTCACCGGGTGGACCCTCACCGCGACCTCCATCCTCGCCTCCGAGCCGTCCGCCGCGACGGCGGCGACGAAGCCCCTGTACTCGCCGGGCTCCGCGTCCGGCGGGACGTAGACCCTGAGGTAGCAGGGTTGCGTGACCCCCGGCTCCAGGTCCACCTCCTCGACCTCCTCCAGGATCGGGTCGGGCACCTCGCAGGGGGCCAGGCGGTCCAGCTCCTCGGGGGGAGCGGGGCTGTTGCGGGGGAGCGGGATGGAGCCGACGAACAGCGCCCTCACGTGCCTCGAGTCTATCCTGCCCCCGCCGCCCTCCAGGACCAAGTCGGAGACCTTCAGCCTGACGCCCCGGGCCCCCGCGTCTGAGTACAGGCCGAACATGCACCCCTCGTACTCGTTCCTGACGCAGGACAGCCGCAGCCTCTCGCCGACCCTAGTGGGAGGGGAGTCCCTGTACACGCGCTCGAGGGGCCTGGCCGGCCAGATGACGAGGCCTCCCACGCGCTCGCGGGCCGCGGGGAGCATATATGCGTGCGCGCCACCTTAGTTCCCGCGCCCTGGCCCCCCGGCGGCTACGGCAC
>JAGDWA010000027.1:3823-6402 GCA_023269735.1 Thermofilum sp. | reverse complement strand
GGGCGTCGAGGAGTGCCTCTCCATGCTGCTCTAACTGATGACCGCGCCCCGCCCGGGCCCCCGCCGCGTCACTCGGCGGTCGCCCGGCCCGCCCCCACGAGGACCTCAACCCTCACCCGGTCGCCGTCCTTTATACCGAGGGCGTCCCTCAGGCAGACCTTCGCCACGACCTCCACCACGTCCGGGCCGTAGACCGTCCTGTCGGGGATCACGACGCCCCCCTCCACGGACCCGTTGATCACCGCCCGGAAGAGCCGGGCGCCGCAGTACTCAACGTCGCCCCTCCTGATGGGCGGCACCCGGTAGCCCTCGAGCCCCTCGAGCAGCCTCCTCTTCGCTATCGACTCCTCGTCAAGCCTGACGTTCAGCGTGCCGGGGTAGGGGTCGAAGCCGAGGAAGCTCCTGAAGTGCTCCCTGTACTCTGCCAGCGACACGAAGAAGGAGCCCTCCCCTAGGCCCCTGAAGACGGTCCCCGTGAGCACCACCCTCTCCACGCCCCCCAGCGCCCCCTCCAGGTCCTCAACCAGCTTCCTCAGCTCCTTCAGCGCCCTCTCCGTCAGCACGTAGCCCCTGCCCCTCCCGACCGACTCCACGTAGCCCAGCGCGGCGGCCTCGCGGAGCCACTTGCTCAGGGTCCAGGCCGACACCTCGAGGTTCGCGGCGGCCAGCGCCTTGTCGATGCGCACGGGGGCGCGCGCGCAGCCCTGCCGCGCGAGCTCGAGGAGAAGGGCTAGCAGCTCGTAGCGCTTCATGCGGGGCCACTCCTCCCTCCGGCCCCCTAAAAGCCTTCGGTTCAGCCGGCCCCATCACCGTTTTAAGCTAAAGACGGCGGGCTCCACGTGCTGCCCATCGTGCGCGTCGAGCCCGTCAACGTCGAGAGCAGGGTCGTGAGCTGGCTGGTCGGCGCGCTGAGGTCCATGCTCAATACGGACGTGGTCGCGGGCAGGGGCGTGAGCCTCTCGAAGGTGATAGCCTACTACGACGAGGAGAGGGGGCAGATACGCGCCGACCTCCTGGTGGAGGAGCTGGCCAGGGAGCTGGCGCCCATGCCGGTGGTCCTCATCGACGCCGACGCTTACGTGGAGGGCCTCAACTTCGTCTTCGGCATCGCGAAGCCCGGCTGGGGCGGCATCGTCTTCCTCGCCAGGCTGAGGCCAGAGTACTACGGCCACCCGCCCAGCGAGAGGGTGCTCCTCGAGAGGCTCCTGAAGGAGGCCGTGCACGAGCTGGGGCACGCCCTGGGCCTGGAGCACTGCAGGACGCCGCGCTGCGTGATGAGGTTCTCGAACTCGATACTCGAGGTCGACGCGAAGAGCCACCTGTTCTGCGCGGCTTGCGCGCACAAGCTCCACCTGATGTACCCGGGCCTGCTCAGGTGAGGGGCGTGGAGTGGTACGTCAGCGCGGCTCTCGCGATTTACGTTCCTGTCGCCGCCGGCGCCCTCTACGCGCTCGCGGCCGGGCCGGGGAGGCGCGGGTCGGGCGAGCTGTCGGAGGTCGTGGCCAAGGCCTTCCTGCCGCTCCTGCTCTTCACCTCCACCTACGCGGCGCGCGACCGGGGGGCCGGCTTCGCGCAGATGGGGGCCGCCGCCCTCATCTCGGTCGCCGTCTCCCTGGCCAGCTCGTACCTCATCTCGGGGGACCGGGAGCTCGTGTTCCTCTCCGCCTATGTGAACGCCGGCTACATACCCATCCCCCTCGCCCAGGCCCTCTGGGGCCCCGAGGCGCTCCAGCTCGTCAGCTTCTACGTCCTCTTCAACAACTCCGTCGGCAACGTCCTGGCCCCGCTGCTGCTGGCTGGGAACCCGAGGGAAGGATTGAGGAGGCTCGCCCGGTTCCCGCCCCTCTACGCGGTGGCGCTCGGCCTCCTCTTCCCATCCCTCGGAGTCGACCTGCCGCCGCCCCTCATCCGCGCCCTCTCCGCGACGGGCGGCGCAGCGCCCTACCTAGCCCTCTTCGATCTGGGCGCGCAGGCGGTGCGAGCTAGGGGCGTCCGCCCGGCCGACGCCGCGCGCGTGGGGGTTGTCAGGTTCGTCGTCTCGCCTGCGGCCGCCTGGGCCCTGGCTCCGCTCTACTTGGAGCGCGGGAGCCTGGCCTGCAAGGTGGCGCTGCTCGAGTCCCTGATGCCGCCCGCGGTGACGGGCGCGACGCTCTGCGCCGTGTACGGCAGGGAGCCCGAGAGGGGGGCCGGCGTGGTCCTGCTCCTCACCGCGCTCTTCCTCCTGCTCCTGCCGGTCGTCCTGCCGCTGATCGCCTAGAGAGGCCGCCTGGCCAGCGTCACTTCGCTGCCGCCGCTCCACTGGGCCAGCTCAACCTCCCCGCCCCGGATCCTAACGAAAGTGCAGCTCGGCAGCCCCCTCTCCTCGACCCAGCTGCCCGCGTTGACGACCACCCTGCCTTCCTCGTCCGCGGCGAGCCCCGGCACGTGCGTGTGGCCGAAGACGACGAAGTCGACCCTCCCCAGCCCGGCGGCCTCGAGCTCGCGGATGAACCTCCTCAGGGGCCTGCCGACGGCCTCCGTGGAGATGGCGTGGCCCCTGAGCCTGCCCCTCGTCAACCTCTCGGCCAGCGGCTGGATGA
>JAGDWA010000027.1:0-3813 GCA_023269735.1 Thermofilum sp. | reverse complement strand
TACCAGGCGCTGGCCTGCAGGCTCCTGAGCAGCAGGAGGAGCAGGGGGGCGGCGAGCAGGGGCGCCGAAGCCAGGGCGAGGGCCCTGTAGGCGAGGGGCGCGCCCCTCGTCAGGTAGAGGAGGGCGGGCGTCAGGGCCGCGTAGGTGGCCGCCAGCACCCACTCGAGGGGGCCCGGCAGGACGGAGAGGGTCTCGGAGAAGACGTAGATGTAGGGCTCGAGGCGCCAGAGGCCCCGGAGGCTCGTGAACTTCCAGTCGAGCTGGTGGCCGTGGAACAGCACGCCCCTCCTCCCCGCCACGTCCAGGACCAGGAGCTCCGGCACCACGAGGAGGTTGTCCACGGAGTAGGGGGCGCGCCCGCTGAGGCGGGCCACGACCTTGTCGTGGTTGCCGACCACGTAGGCGACCAGCGAGCTCACCCTCGCGAGCCTCCTCAGCGGCGCCACCGCCGTGCCCACCACGTCCCTCACCCTGGCCGTCCAGAGCTCGAAGACGTCGCCGAGCAGGACGAGGAGCGAGGGCGGATCCTCGGCGAGCCTCGCGAGGAAGCCCTCGAGCTCCCTGAACTTGGTCGCGAGGAGCCCGTTCCTGCGCAGGCCGAAGTGGATGTCGGAGAGCACCAGCACCTTCTCGCCGTGCTCCAGCCTGATGGCCGGCACGCGCTTTGCCCCAACGGCGACCTCGCTCACCAGCAGAACCCTCTCACCCCCACCGGCCCACCCCGCTGGGCGATTAAAGCGTTAACGCGTGGCACGCGGCCGGTCAGGTTTATCTCCCGCCCCGCTGCACGCGCCGCGATGGGGCTCGCCGCCGGACCGCGGGCGTTCCTGGTCTCCGTGGGCAACGAGCTGCTGATCGGCAGGGTCGTCAACACGAACGCCGCCTGGCTGGGCCGGAGGCTCACGGAGCTGGGGTTCGCGGTGGCCGGCTGCATCGTCGTGCCCGACGACCTGGACTCGATCGCCTGGGCCTTCACAGCGGCCGTCGAGCGGGGGGCGCGCGTGGTCGTGTCGACGGGCGGCCTGGGGCCGACGTACGACGACATGACCGCCGAGGGCCTGGCGAGGGCTATGGGCGTCGACCTCGTGCTGGACGAGGAGGCGCTGAGGATGGTGAGCGAGAAGTACCGCGGCGAGCTGACCGAGAGCCGCGTGAAGATGGCGCGGCTGCCCAGGGGGGCGAGGCCGATAGCCAACCCGCTGGGCACGGCGCCCGGCGTCGAAGTCGAGTGGCGGGGCGCCCTCATCTTCCTCCTCCCCGGCGTCCCGGCGGAGGCGGAGGCGATGTTCGCCTCCCACGTCGAGCCCAGGCTGAGGTCGCTCTGGCAGCCCGCTTGCAGGGCGGAGGCCGTGCTCAGGTCGCTGGGCGTGCCGGAGTCCGTGGCGGCGCCGGTCGTGAGGGAGGCGCTCAAGCTGGGCGTCTACGTAAAGAGCCACCCCAGGGGCGCGGAGCTGGGGGCCCCCCTCCTCGAGCTCCACGTGACGGCCCAGGGCGGCAGCTGCGAGGAGGCCAGGGAGAAAGTCGAGAGGGCGGTGCGCTTCCTAGCCGAGGAGCTGGGCAGGCTGGGGGCTCGGGTGGAGAGGGTCGCGCCGTGAGGGTCTGGCTGGACGCGCTCACACCGAAGCAGGGGCGCCTGGCGGCCTGCCTGGCCCTGGCCCTGAGGGATCGGGGCTTCTCGACCCTGGTCACGTGCCGGGAGCACGAGTGCACGCGGGCGACGATCGAGATGTACGGGCTGGAGCCCCTCGTCGTGGGGGCCTACGGCGGCGGGACGAGGTTGGGCAAGCTGCTGGCGGACGCCGAGCGCGTTCGGGAGCTGGCGCGGATAGCGTCGGGCGAGGGGGTGGGCGCGTTGGTCGCGTACCCAAACCCCTCGGCCGCGCGAGTGGCCTTCGGCCTGGGCATCCCCTACGTCGCGCTCAACGACACGCCCCACGCAGAGGCCGCGAACAGGCTCGCGCTGCCCCTCGCCTCCGCGCTGGTGGCCTCGGAGGCGCTGAGGGGCGAGTTCGACAGATTCCTCCTGCCTGGCACGAGGGTGCTCTACTACAGGGGGGTCGACGAGGCGCTCTGGGTCAAGATCTTCAGGCCTAGGGGGGTGGCCCACAGGGGGCTCGGGCTGAGGGAGAGGGGGTACGTCGTCGTGAGGCCCGAGGAGTACAAGGCGGCCTACTACGAGTGGGGTGGCTGGGGCTGGCTGGAGCTCTGCGAGGGGCTGAAGAGGCGGGGGTTGGGGGTGGTCGTCCTGCCGAGGTACGAGGAGCAGAGGGCCGAGGCCCTCAGGCGCGGCTACATCGTGCCGGCGGGCTGCGTGGACGGGCTGGACCTGATGTACCACGCGCTGGCGGTTGTCACGGGCGGCGGGACGATGGCGAGGGAGGCGGCGCTGCTCGGCGTCCCCTCCTTCTACACCTTCCCCCTCGAGCTGAAGGTGAGCGCGTACGTCGAGCGGATGGGCTTCCCCCTCAGGCAGTGGAAGGGGGGCGCCGGGGAGCTGGCTGAAGCCGTAGCATCGATCGAGGCGGGGGAGGTCGAGGAGAGCGTAAAGAAGGCGGGGGAGCTCCTCGAGAGGCTCGAGACTCCCGTGCCGCGCGTGCTGGAGGCGCTACAAGGCGGCCTCAGGGCTTGAGCACTTCGGGGGGCAGCTTGACCTCGACCTCCCTGCCCTTGGCGGCCGACTCGTAGATGGCGTCGATGATGAACATCTCGATGACGATCTCGCGGGGGTCGATCGGCGAGGGGCCGCCCCTCTTGACCGCTTCCACGAAGTTCCTTATCCTCTCCCTGTATATGTCGACCTGCGGCAGCACGAAGGTGGTCGTCGTCATGAAGCCGAACTCGTCCCTGTACAGCTCGAGGGGGGAGAGCTTGAGCCCGCCCTTCGTTCCGAGCACGAAGGCGGAACCCAGGCTGTTCGCGTGCATCGCCCAGCTCTCCTTGAAGACGACCGTCAGGCCGCCCTCGAAGCGTATGAAGGCGGCGGCGAAGTCCTCGACTTCGAACATGCTGGGGTCCCAGCCCCAGCCGCCCTCCACCACCGCCTCCCTCTGGGGCCCTATCGCCGCGGCCGTGACGGCCGACACGGTGAGCGGGGTGGGGTGGCCGAGGACGTACATCATGTTGTCGATCGCGTAGCAGCCGATGTCGAGGAGCGCGCCTCCGCCGGCCAGCTCGCGCTTGAGGAAGCTGGGTGAGCCGGGGATCCCGCGCCGCCTGCCGCCCAGCGTCGCCTCCGCGTAGTAGACCTTGCCCAGAGCCCCCGACTGAACGATCTTGCGCGCCGCCCGGAGCTCCGGCGACCACCTGGTCTGGAAGCCGACCATCAGTATCTTGCCCGAGGCCCTCGCCGCCCTGTACATCTCGAGGGCGTCGGCGGCCTTGGAGGCCATCGGCTTCTCGACGAGCACGTGGACCCCCCTCTTCAGGGCCTCGATCGTTGGCTTCGCGTGGACGGCGTGGGGCGTGCACACGCTCACCGCGTCGAGCTCGACGCTCTCCAGCATCTCCACGTAGTCGGTGAAGACGTTGCTGGGCGGGATCCCCCACCTCACCGCGAAGTCCTTGGCCCTCTCTTCGACGATGTCGGCGACGGCGGCGAGCTCCACCTCGGGGAGCTGGCGGTAGTAGTGGGCGTGGTTGTTGGCTATCCCGCCGGCCCCGATGATCCCGATCCGTACCTTCTGCACGCGGAGGCCTCTTCGAACTTGCTAAAAACCTGTTGCTGATAGACTACTTACGGGGCCGCGGGCAACCGGCGCAGCGCCCTGCGCCTCCACCAGGCTGCCAGCGAGAGGGCCGCGACCGCCGCCAGCA
>JAGDWA010000006.1 GCA_023269735.1 Thermofilum sp. | reverse complement strand
CAGCCTCCTCGCCTGCTCCTCCTGCATCGCTTGGAGCGCGAGCGACCCGCCGGGGCGGAGGCCCCAGCCCTCGGCCATCGCCACCGCGCGCTCGTACGCCCTGACGGCCTCGGAGCGCTCGCGCAGGATGACCTTCGCCGCGCGCCGCCAGGCGCTTCCGCTGGCCCAGGGAGCGCCCGAGGGCGCTGCTGCGCTAGCCCACCCCCGGAGCACCGTTGCCCCCGAGCCCCCAGGGCTCTGGGGGCGCCCTGCCGCCCGGGGCGAGAGGGATGAGGCAGAGGGGACCCATGACGCCCCCGCCCCGCCTCACGGCGGGGAGCCCGGGGGAGGTGAGCGCGGGCGGTCAGCCCCAGATCCTCCGGTAGTCCTCGAGGAGCTTGCGCCTCGAGACGTGGGTGTAGACCTGGGTGGTGCTGAGGTTGGCGTGGCCCAGCAGCTCCTGGATTTCCCTCACGTCCATGCCCCTCGCGAGCGAGTAGGTGGCGAAGCTGTGGCGCAGCACGTGCGGCGTCACCCTCTTGCCCAGCCCCGCCCTCTCCGCCAGGCGCTTGACCACGCGCTCAACCGTCACATAGTGGAGGTGGCGCCCGCTCCTGCCGGGGAAGAGGTAGCGGCTGGGCTTCACCTCGCTCAAGTAGCGCACGAGCAGCTCCCGGGTTCGGCCGTCGAAGAAGACGATTCGCTCCCTCCACCCCTTCCCCCTCACCCTGATGCTCCCCTCCTCCAGGTTCACGTCCGAGACCTCGATCCCCACCAGCTCGCTCACCCTCATGCCCGTGGAGAAGAGCAGCGAGACGATCAGCTTGTCGCGGAGGCTCTCGGCAGCGTCCACCATCGCCTGCACCTCCTCCGGCGTCAGGTAGCGCGGCAGCTCCCTGGGCCGCTTGGGCAGCTCGAACCCCTCCAGCCTCAGCCCGGCGTGCTCCAGGAACTTCTTGACGGCGACAGCCGCGGTGTAGACGGTCCGCTCGCTGTACCCGCGCTCCCTCAGGCTGGCCAGGAAGGAGTAGACGTCGTCCAGCGTCACCTCGCCCAGGTCCTTCCCTCCCAGGAACTCGAGGAAGCGGGAGAGTATGCTCCTGAACGTCCTCACGGTTCTGGGCGAGCGGTTGCGCGCCAGCAGGTACCTGAGGTAGCGCTGGAGGAGCTCCGCGCTGCGGCCGCTATGGCTCATAGAGGTTCCGGAGCTTCTCGAACCCCCTCTCGCTCTGGGCGTACTGCTTCAGGTTCTCATTCACGTAGATGGGGGCCCCGACCCTCAGGGCTATGGCCACGGAGTCGCTGGGCCTGGCGTCCACGTAGTGGCGCCTCACCCTGCTGCCCTCCCCCTCCTGCACCAGCGTTATCGTCGCCATGTACACGCTGTTGACCATCGCGTCGATCGTCACCCTCTCCACCCTCACCCCCAGCGCCCCGAGGATGTTTACGATCAGGTCGTGCGTCATCGGCCTCTGCGTCGGCACACCGTATAGCGCCCTGGCTATCGCGCGGGCCTCGGCCTCGCCTATGAAGATCGGGAGGACTAGGTCGCCCCAGTCCTCGCCCTTCAGCAGCATCACGGCCGCCCGGGCCTGCTCGAATTCCCCGGCCTTCACCACCATCTCGTACACTCCAACGAGCTCGGCGCGGGTGTACCCCTCCAGCCTATCCTCCCCACCCTCCCCCATGGTACCACGGGAGGGGTTGGGACCGGCTAATAAGTGCTTGCCCCCCGGCTGCCCCGGCCCAGCGGCAGCATCAGTAGAGGGACCAGGCCTCCCCGCCGAAGATTATCTTCTCGAACCTCAGGGCGACGAGGGGCCCCCCGAACCTAGCCAGCGCCCTCACCCTCTTCGTTATCTCGTTGAGCAGGAGGAGCGGGTTGCGCTCGAGGGCCCCCCTGACCTCCTCGGCGCCGCTGGCCCTCATGACCATGGAGTAGAGGATGTTCTTAACGACCATCTCCGACAGGCTGTCGGTGAAGCAGACCTCCCCGCTCTTGATCAGTGAGCCAAGGGCGAACTTCCTCGCCTCCTCGTACAGCGGGAGGTTGACGAAGGGCTGCGCCGCCCTCTCTATCCTCTCCACCAGCTTCTCGTCGAACTCCCTCTCGCTGGCCAGCTTCACCCGCTGCCTCCACTTGAGGGCCCACACTGGGAACCACTCGTCGACCAGCAGCACGTAAGCCGTCGGCCGCTCCTCCATCAGGAACTCGAGGTAGCGCAAGGCCGCCTCGTCGGGCGGCTGCTCGCCGTACAGGAAGCCCTTCTCCACCTTCACGTAGTTCAGGAGGTCCCTCGCGCAGATCCTCGTCATGAAGGTTCGCTCCGCCTCGCTCAGCCTGCCGAACTCCTGCTCCATCCGCCTCGCGAGCGTTGACGTGAGGGCGGACACGCTCCAGCGCATTTAGCAGCGCAATCCCACCTTAAAGGCCGACATATAAACTTCGCCCTCCGCCTAGGGCCGACGGCGGCTTTTTTAACGAGGCGCGGCCAACCCCCCGTGGGCGCCTTCGCGAGCCTCGCCTACGCGTCGCCCGACGAGATGGTCTTCGGGCGCGCCGCCCGCCCGCTCCGCTACGGCCTGGGGCTCGAGGTGGGGGGCGGCCGCGTCGTGCCGGAGCTGAAGTACTGGCCCAGCAGGGGCGCCGACGAGAGCGGCAGGGTCGTCGAGGAGTTCGCGGCGATCACGAGGGACGCCCTGGAGAGGGCGGTAGACCTGGGTGTGAAGGCCCTCCAGCTGGAGACGGAGCTCAGCCACCTGGCGACGATGAACCCTAGGCTGGCGAGGGAGATCGTCGAGGCGCAGAGGTCGCTGATGGAGAGGTACCACTCCGAGCACGGGATCGCGCTCGCCCTGAGGGTGACGGTGGCCGACGTCCGCTGGTCGAGGGAGCTGGGGAGGGAGGAGGCGCTCTCGAGGATGCTCGAGGCTTTCGAGGAGGCGGCGAGCGCGGGCGCCGACGTGCTCTCGATAGAGTCGATAGGGGGCAAGGAGGCCTTCGACTACTCCATCGTGCGGGGCGACGTGAGGGGCATCGCCCTCTCCCTAGCCGTCCTGGCGCCGGCCGACGTGCAGAGCCTCTGGCGCGAGGTCTCGAGGATCGCGGGGAGGCACGGGGCCCTCGCGGGCGGCGACTCGGCCTGCGGGTTCGCTAACACGGCGATGAAGCTCGCGGGTGGCTTCAGGCACAGGATGCTGCCCCACGTGCTGGCCGCGGTGGTGAGGGCGATGAGCGCGCCCCGCACGCTCAAGGCCTTCGAGGCGGGCGCCAGGGGGCCGGGCAAGGACTGCGCATAC
Organism: Thermofilum sp.; assembly: GCA_023269735.1. Classification (GTDB taxonomy): domain Archaea; phylum Thermoproteota; class Thermoprotei; order Thermofilales; family Thermofilaceae; genus JANXEW01. Next base: position 3,216 of record JAGDWA010000006.1, on the reverse strand, counting down.
GAGAACGTGATCCTGAAGGCGGTCACCGGGTACCCGATGTCGCTCGAGGGGAAGGCCAGCGCGGTGGCCCACTCCAGCCTCGTCGGCAACGTCGTCGCCGCCGTCGCGGACCTCTGGTCGAACGAGCAGGTCGAGAACGTCAAGCTCTTCGGCGGCACGGGGCCCCAGGTCTTCCTCGAGATCCTCCACTACGACTGCGAGCTGATGAACGCCGCCCTCAGGCTGGGCAGGGAGCGCGAGCTCCGCGACCTGCTGGTCGCCTCGAACGCCTACACCGACCCGCAGTCCCTGGTGCTGACCCCCCAGGCCGCGTGGGAGATCGCGCGGGCCATCGTGGAGGAGCGGGACGACTACCGGCGCGCGCTGGCCGCCGCCGGGAGGGCCCTCGAGATCATCGAGCGGGAGCACGCCGCGGGGAGGCTGGCGCTCGACGCCAGGGAGGCCGCCTACCTGAGGAGGCTGAAGCAGGAGATCGCGGCGCTCCCCGAGAGCGCAGAGGGGCTCCTCGAGCACGCGAGGTACTACGAGGAGAGGGCGAACTTCAGGGTCTCCGATTACCTTCGCTAACTTCGCTCAAGCCGCAGACGACATCTCCGTCGGCCTGCGGGCTAGAGCCGCAGCTGAGCCCCCAGGGCCGACCGCGCTTACTCTCCCGGGCCCCGCTGCGCGGCATTTAATACCCCCCGACGGGCCCCCTACTCATGAGCTACGTCAAGTTCGAGGAGTTCCAGAAGCTGGACCTCAGGGTCGGCAGGGTGATCTCGGCCGAGAGGGTGCAGAGGGCGCGCAAGCTCCTCCTCCTCAAGGTCGACCTGGGCGGCGAGGTGAGGACCCTCGTCGCGGGCCTCGCCGAGCACTACGCGCCCGAGCAGCTGGTCGGCAAGGAGATCGTTGTCGTCGCCAACCTCGAGCCGAAGGTCATCATGGGGCTCAGGAGCGAGGGCATGCTCCTCGCAGCGGTCGCCGACGGCAAGCCGGTCCTGATCGTGCCGGAGAGCGAGGTGCCGCCGGGCACGAAGATTTCTTAACAAAATGGTTAAAAATAACTGCAGCGCGCTGAGGCTTGGCGCATGATGGCTGAAGGCGAGCTTTCCTATGCGCAACTCATAAATAGCGGGGCGGAAGGATTTCCCGTGCCCTGCAAGAGGAAGAGGAAGGCTAAGGAGGAGAAGAAGGAAGAGAACAAGTGAGGTGCCTGAAATCTGACCATAATTTTTCGACTTCTCTCGCTGCGAGCGCTTATATGCCCGAGCAGCAGGGGCCCCCCATGGCCAAGCTGCTGTACCAGCTCGACAGCTACCTGAGGGAGTTCGACGCGACGGTGGCAAGGGTGGAAGGGCGGAAGGTCTACCTCGACCAGACCGCCTTCCACCCCGGCCCGAGCGGAGGCCTCGACACGGACAAGGGCTGGTTGGTGCTGCCCGACGGGTCGCGGGTCGAGGTCCTCGAGGCCGTCGAGGAGGGGGAGGAGGTGGCCCACATCGTCAGCGACGCCTCCAGGCTGGAGCCCGGCCTGAGGGTCAGGGGGGTAATCGACTGGGACAGGAGGTACCGCATGATGCGCCTCCACACGGCCAGCCACGTCCTCCTCTCCGTCCTCTACGGCAGGTACGGGGCGCTGGTGACTGGGGGCCACATCACGCCCGAGGGGGCCCGCGACGACTTCGACCTCTCCGGCATCCAGGACTGGAAGAGGGCGGTCGCCGAGGCTGTCGAGGAGGCGAACAGGATCCTTGCGAAGTGCATAGAGGTGAAGGTGTACTGGCTGCCCCGGGAGGAGGCGCTGAGGATCCCCGGCGTCGTGAAGCTGGCCGAGCGTCTGCCCCCGGCGGTCTCCCAGGTGAGGATCGTCGAGATACCGGGCGTGGACGTCCAGGCCGACGGCGGCCCTCACGTGAGGAACACCTGCGAGGTCGGCCGGATAGTGCTGCAGAGGCTGGAGAGCAAGGGGGCGAGGAGGAAGCGAGCCTACTACACGGTGGAGCCCTAGCCGGCCCCGGGCCGAGCCTTCTCGAAGCTGAGGGCGTCCACGCTCCGGACCGCGCAGCCGTGCTCCTCGAGGAGCCTCTGCACGGCCCCCAGGTCGACGGAGCCGCCCTCGACGGTCAGCTTGAGCGTCTCCGTCCTCACGTCCACCTCCACCACCGAGACCTCGACCTTCTCCACGCCCTCCAGCTCGCACAGCGCCCTGCCGAGCTCCGTCGTGTCCAGCTCCCGGGGCTTGAGGACGTCGAGGACCACGCGCGTCACCCTCGCCCGCACCTCAGCCACCCATCAGCAGGGTAGCGGCCACGAGCGCCAGCCCGGCGCCCAGCATAGCGGCCGCGTACTTGAGAGCGCTGGCGCCCGAGGTCCTCGCCAGGTAGACGCCCAGGGCCAGCAGCTCCGCGAAGCCCACCGCGACGGCAGAGGCCGCGCTCGCGCCGAAGCCCACGGCGTCCGCCGCGAGCATCGGGGCCACGACGGTCAGGGTGCCCACCACAGCGCCCACCGAGTTCGCGAGCGCGCTGAGGAAGACGGCTAGCTTGCGGGCGTAGCCGAGGACCGTGCCGTGGAGCCCCCTCATCATCACCCTCTCTAGCTCGGCCAGCTCCCTGTGCCTCTCGGCCATCTCGACCAGCAGCGAGCTGACGAAGCCGGAGATGCCCAGCCCCAGGCCGGCGGCGAGCGCCGTCGCGATCAGCGTGCCGGCGCTGGCCCCGCCGGCGAAGTAGTACCCGAGCACGAGGCCCAGCGCCGTCAGGACGCCGTCGAATAGGTTGGCCGCGAAGTACCTCCTGGCGATGCTGCCGAAGCCCGTCGAGCCGAGGTGCCGCAGGGCCAGCCGCCAGCCGCGCAGGCCCAAGGGGTCTCCCATAAGCCGGGGAGCCGTAGCCCCACACGCTTTAAATTTTGTTACTGGAGGCCGGCCCTCCTAGCGACCTTGTCGAGCGCCTTCAGGCCGCTCCCCGTCAGCGGCAGCAGCACGCGCTCCCCCGCGTCCACCAGCCGCTCCTCCACGGCCCTCCAGAGGGCCGCCAGCACGGTGGCTGAGGTGGGCTCGACGAGCAGCCCCATACTCGCCAGCTGCTTCAGCGCCTCGAGCACCTCTGCCTCGCCCACGACCACGACATCGCCCCCCGTCCCTCGCACCGCCTCGACCAGCTGGGGGAGCCTGGGGGGGTTGGGTATCGCTATCCCGTCGGCGAGCGGCTCCTCGGGGGGCCGCGCACCGTA
>JAGDWA010000080.1 GCA_023269735.1 Thermofilum sp. | reverse complement strand
CTGCCCCTCGTGGCCAGCGGGAACTCCCTGGGCTCATCGAGCTTAACGTAGCCAAGCCCCTCGGCCACGCTCACGTCCACGGGGCTCTTAGCGGCGCCGGTACCGAGCAGCGCATCGGATTCGACGGCGCGCGGTACGCCCTTGGGGTAGCCCTTCCAGTTAAGCGCGTAACCACGCACCTCTCAGCGCGGAGCCTATGAAGCTGATGCTAGGCGCGGTCGAGCGAGCGCCTCGGGCCCCATCGTTCGCTAGGGGCGCTCCCGGGTCGACCCCGAGCCGCCCTAGCCGGCAGCCTTAAGCGGCAGTGGCACCCCCCTGCGGGGAGCATGAAGCTGGCGCGGACCCTCGCCGCGGTGCTCCTGCTCGCCGCCATCGGTTTCGCGTCCTACCGCGCATACTGCGAGTACGTGGCCCTCTCGAACCTTGAGGTCATGATTATCGGTGCCTCGATCAAGAGGGTTGGACTTACGAGCGCGGACCTCTCCCTGACCCTCGAGATCCGCAACCCGACCAGCTGCGACTCGCCTGCGGTCAGCGCCGTGTACGATATCTACGTGGGGGGCGCGTACGTCGGGCGCGGCAGCCTGCCCCCAACGGCCATCCCCGCAGGAGAGGCGGTCAGGCGGGAGACCATCGTCACGGTGGAGTACGCGAAGGCAGCCACAGGCCTTGCCGAGGCGCTGGTTAGGGGGAGGCTGCAGGTGACCATCAGGGGCAAGGTGTCCACGAGGCTGCTGTTCGGCCTGATCCCTATCACACTGAGCTTCGAGCGGTCGTACGGTGGCTGAAGGCGCTGGGTGTGTTGCCGCAAGCTGCTGAGGCGGCCTGGGACCCGCGCTCGTCACCTCGGCGCACTTCAAGCCCCCAAACCCCCCACAGGCTCGTTGCAAGAGCCGCGCGGTCCGTTCGTGCCTTCACGGTTCTGATGGGACTCATGACGATCGCAACAGTTTCGTGCATTACCAAGTGGAGCCTGCACCCATGAGTCTTTGACCCCCGCTCTTGTCCGGCCCCATGAACCCTCCTCGCGCAGAGCTCCCCGACTCCGCACACGTACTTCTCGCAGCCCCGTGTATAGCGTCACCTACCACGCGAGGCTTCCGATGGGCCACCCGAGCCACACCAGCAGGCTGATGAAACGAGTATCAGGAGATTGCTCTCAGCGAACGGGATCCTTAGCGGCTCAGCTACGTCGCTGATAGCCGTTAACTCCACGGACCTCAGCATCCTCTGGAAGCGAAAAGTGGAAAGCACTTAAGTCAACTTCTCTGTGGTAAAATTCATTTACTCCTCCTATTGATGGCAGATACGCTGATTTTTGCTGCCCACCCTCAGATAGGTATGAGAATTGATGTGTACTCCCGTCGTGTTCCAGCACGAGATTCCCATTGAGGTAAGCTCTCTCAACGTACCGGCCTCCGCCAATTACTAGCTCAAAAGCTAGGTTTCCATAGTCCGACCCCCATTCGATTCTCAGCGTTACGTGCTTGGTTACGTCGAAGAGGTGATGTATGCTCTCGTAGCTGTAGCCATCCAGCACCGGCGCGCCTTTAAGCGCCGTGTTCTGGACGAGCTGAAAGGCCCTAGCAACGTTGCTTTTTCCACTAGCGTTGGGACCCACCAGGACGTTGAGCTTGCCGAAGCTGATCTCAGCGTCCCTAAGGCTGAGGAAGTTCTCCACGCGAACTTTTACATTGCCCACCACCGACGAATCACCGCCAAGCTAGTACTAAGCGGAGCCCAACCAGGCTCCTTAATAAGCAGCACCTCAGCCATCTAAGCCAAGCATCCGCGGAAGCGTGTTTTGAGGGCTTCCAGATAGATGCTTAGAGCGAGAGAGCATGCTCGAACATCTCTCCGCTTTCGAAGCATCATTGGTGCCCGCTTCCTTGCATCACTTGCTTTGACGAGCTTGGCTTTTCCTAGCAGCTTTAGCTCTTCACGCGCTGCTAGGTGCATCTCGGCTGGGTAGCCCTGGGGTGGCCCGTGCTCCTCAACCCTGTCGAGCGTGCTGGCCACGATCTTTGCCCGCTCCGATGCCTTCCTCGGCGCTTCGCACAGGACCACTGCCACGTCTACGTCGCCGCTGGCCGCCAGCTACCCCTCGGCGGCGGATCCGAACGCGTACACCTCGACGTCGCCGAGAACCTCCCCGACCGCCTTGGCGATGGCCGGCGTGCTCGCGCCACTTAAGCAGCTTCTTAAGCCTCTCAGCTTGGTGCCTCACGAGCAACTCTCCACCGGAGAACATCGCCTTCCACCCCCCGAGCGCTCTTTATCCCGGCGGCTGCGTTTAGAGCCCTCCCAGCACCCTCTTTTCCGTCCCTCGCTAGGTAGCGCGACGCTAAGCACGCCTCCTCCAGCGCTATGAGCTCCCCTCCGTACTCACGCGCGAGCTCTCTCACCTCGCCCGCCAGGTCGCGTCTAGCCCATCGAGGGCCTTGGCCACCAGCCCTGGCGGCTCCCCGGTGCCGTGCGCTCGCGGCACGCAGCCCAGCGGCCTCGGGGCGAAGGCCTTCGGCGGCTGCGCGCGCCCGTTCGCCGAGCGGGCCGTTACGGCCTCTGCCGCGCGTTCGAGCCGGATCCGCGCCTCTCGGGGGCGCCCGCCCCCTCAGGCCCCATCCGGGCATCAGCTGGGAGCCTTCTCCTCCCTCCTCCACGCTACCTCCTTTGTCCAGAGGTTCCTCAAGGCCGCCGCGATTAGGCACAGTTGCATGGCGACCCAGGTCCTGTAGGGCTTGTACGCCAGCAGCGCCAACCCGAGGCCCACCAGCGCCCAGCCCGGGGGCCCAGCCGCGAGCGCCGCGGCCAGGGCCGCTGGCAGCAGCCAGGGGTTGACCAGGTGCAGGTAGGCCTCGGCGTAGAGCACGAGCCTGAACTCGGGGGGCGCGCCGCGCGCCATCGAGACCGCCCTCGCGAAGTGCTGGACGAGGTGCTGCGCCCTCCTGACCCTCCACGCGAGGTAGCCCTCGCTGGGGACGAGCTCCTCGGCCCAGAGGCCCTCGGGGGTTATCGCCCTGTACCCCATCAGCGCGATCCTGGTGGCCGTGTGGCTATCGTCAGCCCCGATGTCGGTGGGGAAGCCGCCCAGCCTCTCGAGGAGGTCCCTCCTGAAGGCCGCCAGCTCCCCGTGGAAGATCGGCGTGGCGAAGGCCTTGCTCTCGGCCACCCTGAGCTCGTTGTAGTACCGCCTGTAGCCCTCCTCGAGCCACTTGGCCCCGGGGCCCGCCGGCCTCTTCAGGCAGGAGACGGCGCCGACGGTGGGGTCCGCGAACCACTTCACGGCCTCGGCGAGGGCCCCGCTGGGCCAGAGGGCGTCGGCGTCCGCGATGACGACGACCTCGCCCGTTGCGTACCTCAGCGCGCGGTTGAGGGCGCGCGCCTTGCCCCCCCTCTCCGCCTCCCTGATCAGCCTCAGGTTGGCGTCGGGGTGCTCCGCGGCCCACCCCTCGACGAGCTCGGGGGTCCCGTCGTCGCTCGCGCCGTCGACGACGATCACCTCCACCAGCTCCCTCGGGTACTCCTGCGCGTATATGTTGTCGAGCCTGCCCCGTATGAGCGCGGCCTCCCTGTACGTGGGCACGATGACCGTGACCCTCGGCCTGTAGCCCTCGTCGGCCCTGACGCCCCAGGGCCTGCCCAGGTACCTGCGCCTCATGCACGCGTAGTAGAGCAGGGGGGCGCCGAAGTGGGCCCCGGCTAGCGCGAGGGCCAGCGCCTCGAGGATCACGCGGGGCGCCCAGCCGTCGTGCGCTCAGCCCCTCCGGCTCCTCGGCGCCCTCCAGCTCGAACTGGGGGCCAGCTCACGCGGGCTGCCCCTCCCGAGCGCCCTCGGTGCGCGCCCGGCGCCGCCGCTCAGCTCACCTCGGGCCAGTACATCTTCGGCACGCTCGCCAGCGAGAGGCCGACCTGCACCGCCATCCCGATGTCCTTCAGCCACTCGAGGGCCCTCAGGTTCCCGAGCGCGAGGGCCTGCCTCACCCTCCCCTCAACGACTTTCAGGCCCAGCCTGAGGGCCTCCCACCTCCTGGCCAGCTCGGGCAGAACTTTGCAGATGATTCCCTGGAGGATCCGGGCGAGGACGGGGCTCCTGATGGAGGAGAAGGAGCAGGAGAGGCGGAGGATCGCCCGCTCCTCCGGGCTCAGCCTCCAGTACAGCCCCGTTCGAAGGGCGCGTCGGTAGGCGGCGCGCACGGTGCTCCCGTCGATGCGCAGCGGCGCTGCGGAGGCGAGCCCGGAGGGGAGCATCGCGGGGTGCTCCCGGGGCAGGTATATTTGCCTTCCCCGGTGCCCGGTGCTCTGAAAATCCGAACTCTTCACGACGCCGTTTGGCACGACCTCGACCCGGCGGGCGCCGAGCCCCGCGGCGGCGCGCGCCTCGTACCTCGTCAGCGCCACGTACGCGTCGTAGGCCTTCAGGCAGCCCCTGCCGAGCAGGTCCACGAGCCTGTGGTAGGCCCAGGTGGCGACGCCGAGCTGGCTGAGCCTGTGGAACGGCGCGTGGCCGTGGAGCACGGCTCCGAAGCCCGCGTCTCTCCTCAGCCTGGCCACCTGGAGCACGTAGACAGTATGGTTATGGGCTCTAACGACGCACTGTGTTTAAGGCTTACCTCAAACGCTGCACCAACTACCACAGCTCTCACCTCAGCATCGTCACCTCTGTGAACTGTGAGGATATCGGCTTCGCTAAGCTTGCTAGGCTCTTAGCATAGCTATCGAAGAGTGTAACTCTGGTAAGCCTATCTCCTAATCTAACTTTAAGTCTATCCACAGACTCCCTCAATATCACCATAACCCTAGGATTAATCCTTAGCGGACATAGCACACTGCGACTTCGCCATTGCAAGCATTTCCCGCATCTTCCTCCTTGAGAGGATATTCCTTTCTCCTCGATCTATTACTCCTCGCCAAACCAGGCTCAATTCTCATTGAGAACCGCTTAAATGCTATCTGCACGTTTCTGGCTATATACGTTAAACCTCCTCATTTCTTCTACTGCATGTATCCTCAGGATCGAGCTTATACCCTGTTTCTTTTCAACGATTACTCTGCCTCTGGAGAGCAAGCGGTTTACTAAATGAGGTGGTATGTGATCCAGCAGTAAGACGTCTACCCCTATCCCGATTGCTTTCTCGAGCTCATCTTTAACAGCGTCAACATAGGCCGGCGCTTCGTCGATGTCTACCGTGTGGCCTGTGTACAGGGCTATGTCTATATCCCTGAAAACCTCCGATTCGATGAAACCACCGAAAACAACGACAAGCTCCACCTCCTCTCTAGCCCCGAGCCTGCCCGCTATAGCCTCGAGTATCTTCTCCCTCGCATCGCGGGGGATGGTCTTGGGCTTCCTCTTAGCCTCCTCAAGGATCCTTAGCCTCGACATAGCTTAGAGCCTCCTCCATGAATTTCTCCACGGCTTTAACCCCGCTCCTCTTGGCATCGTTGTAAATGCGCATGTCGTCCACGCTCCAATATCTGTGGACCAAGATGTTTCTAAGCCCGACCAACCTCGTCATAGATTGGGCCGTTTCAGCGCTTATAACCCCTTTCTCGGCAAGCCTTAGAAAAGCATCTCTGTAAGACTCGACAGCTACCCCAAAATCTTTCTCCAATATAGCCACAGCCAAGTCAGCCAGAGCCTCAACGACCATGATTACACAGTATCTAAGACTGAACCTGAGAGATCTGTTGCCCACAAAACTGCTCAACTCAATGGCTAAGATCTTCCTGATCTCATCTAAAGCCTCCTCAGCTTCGCTAATAAGCTTCTTAACGACTTCCTTATCAACCCTTGTCACAGCCCCCACCCACTCTCCAGGCTTCTCGCAAACTACATACTCTGCACAAATATAACTATAGTCTCTATACACATCCATGATAGCCGCGTCCAAAGGGTGTAGAGGGTTCTCCTTTAATAGAGCAGTTCAACGCTGATCCCATGCTAGATGCTTTGCTAACCTTCTGGGGTGCTTCGCTTTTACTGTTTCCATCCTTGCCTCTAGGCCTTGGAGTTCCACGAGCAATTCTGAGTGTAGAGCCTCGGGTTCCTCACGATCACTTTTACACCCTCTGCGAGGGCCTGAGTGGAGGTGGTGCTTCGCTTAACGGCACTAGGTCTACGGGTACACCTGTTTCGGCCTCGAGGCCGTATTTAGCTTCCCTAGGGTTAGGGGCCTCCTGGTTACGACCCCTCCCCGCCTTGAAAGGTGGGGGTTTCCCCGCCCTCTTCATTGGCGGTTCATGTTCCCCGCATCTGTTCGGGGCTGCATCCGTCATCTGCGGAGGCACGCATCTCCTTGAACGCTTCGGTGAACACTCTCGAGTCATTATCGCTGTAGCACCAGTATGCAACTGGCATGGCCAAGTTTAGCAAAGCCCTCCTAGCCATGCAGCAAACCCCCTAAGGAAGTAATCCCGGTGCCCGAAGCTCTGAAAATCCGAACACCTTACGCTGGCCGCCGCCCCCCGCGCGATCGGTATTACCGTTTTTAACCCCCCTCCCGCAGGGCC
>JAGDWA010000119.1 GCA_023269735.1 Thermofilum sp. | reverse complement strand
CAGGCGCTCGACAGCGGAGTCACGCGGGCGCTGGTCGAGGCCGCGCAGGCGGCGGGCGTGAGCTACCAGCTCGAGGGGGAGGGCGGCAGGACGGGGACGGACATCGACGCCGTCCGCCTGGTCGGCGAGGGCGTGAGGGTGGGCGTCGTTAGCCTGCCCCTCCGCTACATGCACACGCCGTCTGAGGTGGGCTCGGTGGGCGACGCCGAGTCCGCGGCGAAGCTCCTCGCGGAGTTCCTCGTGCGCGGCGTCCGGTAGGCGCGGATGCCCGTCGATCTGGGCGAGGCGCTGGTAGCCCGCGCCGTGGTCTTCGAGCTGGAGGAGGTGGGCGAGTTCGGCGCCGCCTTCAGCGGCGGCCTCTTCGGCGAGCGCCGCGTCTCGGTGCGCCTGAGCGTGCGGAGGATCAGGGGGCTGGGCCTGCTCGTGCAGCGCTTGCCCCAGCGGGCGGCCGAGCCCCTCTGGTGGCCCGAGCTGGCGGTGAGGGGCCTCGGGGGGCGGCTGTGCAGGTTCCACGAGGGGGGCGGGCAGTGGCCGCTCTACTGCGTCAGCCCGGCGGCGACGAGGGACGGCTACTGCAGGCTGCACGCTAGGAGCTGGAGGGCGCTGTACGAGAGGTGCGCGCAGGGCGACGAGGCGGCTTGCGAGGAGGCGGCGCCGCCGGAGGGGGAGGAGTTCGCCGTCTACGCGCTCGACTACGGCGGCCCGAGGCTGAAGGTGGGGCTGACGCAGCGGTGGAGGCTGGAGTGGAGGGTGGCGGAGCAGCCCCACACCGCCGCCGCGCTGGTCTCGACGGGCCGGCTGGCGGAGATGCGGGCGCTGGAGAGGGCGCTGGGCAGGTCGCGCGCGGCGTCGGAGGGGGCCGGGGTGAAGGTGGAAGAGCGGCTCGAGCGGGCAGCGAGGGCGCTCTCGAGGGCCGACTACGGGGCGCTGGCGGCGCGCCTAGCGTCGCTGCTGGCAGAGCTCGGGCTCAGCGGCGAGTACGAGGCCCTAACCGTGCTCCCGGGCCGGCTCAGCCCCCTGGACTTCGCCGGCGAGGTCTCGGGGCCCGAGGCGCTGCTGGGCAAGCGGGCGCGCCTCGTCGACTACTGGGCCGGCCGCCTAGCAGTTGAGGTCGACGGCCTGCTCCTCCTAGTGGACAAGAGGAGCCTGCTGCACACCGCTCTCGACGCTGCCATCGCATCCCCCGCACCATGAGCGCGCTCGTAGCCAGCGGGGCGGCCGCGGTGGCAAGAGGGCCACTGTGGCGATCCCGGCCACGGGCGCGTGCTCCCCGAGAACCCCCTCCTCCATAAGGCCGATGGCGCAACTTTTTATAGATCGGTGCGCTCCCGGCACCGTGGACTCCCGCGAGAGGGTGCTCAGGCTCCTCAACTTCGAGGAGGCCGACAGGGTGGCCCTGATAGACTTCCCCTGGCCCGAGACCGTCGAGCGGTGGAGGGCCGAGGGCCTGCCGAGGACCGCGTCCATCCACAAGTTCTTCGGCTTCGACATCTACCACGTGGGCGTCGACGTCTCGCCCAAGTTCGACCCCATCGTCCTGGAGGAGGCGGATCAGTGGGTGGTCTACAGGGACTCGTTCGGCGTCGTCATCAAGTCGTGGAGGGGGAGGAGCGGCACCCCCATGCCCGTCGAGCCTGCGGTGAGGACGCTGGACGACTTCAAGGAGTACATCGAGCCCATGCTGGACCCCGAGCTCCCCTTCCGCGCCACGAGCAGCCGCTACCCCTTCCGGGGCGACCTGGAGAGGGCGGTGAGGAGGCTCCAGGAGGACTTCTTCGTCGTGGCGAGCATCCTCGGCCCCTTCGAGTACGTCCGCCACATCGTGGGCGAGGGGGTGAACAGCGTGCTCAGGCTCGTCTACCGCGACCCGCGCATGCTCGAGTACATCTTCGACAGGGTGGGGGCGTTCCTGGCGAGGGTGGCCGAGATGTTCGAGGGGCTGGGGGTCGACGGGGTGTGGGTCTGGGACGACCTGGCCTACAAGAACGGGCCCTTCATCTCCCCGCAGCACTACCGGCGCTTCGTGATGCCGCAGCACGCGCGCATCGTCCAGCCCTTCAGGAGGCGGGGCAAGCCGGCGATCCTGCACACCGACGGCAACGTGAAGCTGCTGATACCGCACTTCATCGAGGCGGGCTTCACGGCGCTCCAGCCGCTCGAGGCCAAGGCAGGGATGGACGTGAAGGAGCTCAAAGAGCTCTACGGAGATAAGCTCGCGTTCATCGGGAACATCGACGTCCGGGCCCTCTCCGGGGGCAGGGAGAGCATCAGGCGGGAGGTCGAGTCGAAGGTCCCGGTGGCCGCCAGGGGCGGCGGGTACATAGCGGGCTCCGACCACTCCGTCCCGCCCGACGTCTCGCTGAGCGACTACCTCTACTTCGTCCAGCTCGTCAGGGAGGTGGGCCGCTACCGCTGACCAAGCCTGCCGGCCTAGCCCACGTCGTAGACCAGCCTGAACCCGCCGCCCACGCTCTCGACCCCCCTGATCATGATCTCCCCCACCTCGCCGGTGCGCCTCACGTGGGTGCCCGTGCAGGGCATCGCGTTCACCCCCTCGATGGCGACCACCCTGTACACCTCGGCGTCGGGCAGCCTGGAGAGGTTCGGGGCGTTGAGAAGCGCGCGCCCCAGCTCCTCCCTCCGCACGTAGGTCACCCTGACCGGCAGGTCGGCCGCCACCACCTCGTTCGCGACCCTCTCGATGGCCTCTACCTCGGTGGCCGAGGGGGGCCCGGCGGCGTACACCACGTAGGCCTCCGGGGGGCTGTGGTAGGCGTCCAGCGTCTCGACGGGGGCCCCGTAGACCCTGCTGACGGCGTAATCGAGGATGTGCCCTGCGGTGTGCAGCCTCATCGTCCTGTACCTGGCCTCCCAGTCGATGGCCATCCTGACCCTGGCCCCCTCCCCGGGCACCCCGCCGGAGAGCAGCCTGCCGTAGTGCACCACCACGCCGCCGACGAGGAGGGCCTTCTCGACCTTGAGCAGCCCGCCCTCCCACTCGACCGTTCCGGTGTCGCTGCCCTGGCCGCCGGCCCTGGGGTGGAAGATCGTCTGCGAGAGCACGAGGTAGTACCTCCTGCCCTTCTCGCTGGCGTAGCCCAGCAGCGTTGCGTCCGCCTCCCTCAGGTAGGCGTCCTCCTCGTACAGCCTCCTCGTGGGCGGGAAGCGGAGGCCCCACGCCCTGATGTCGACCATCGCGCGGGGGCGCCGGGCGGCCGGTAAAAGCTAGCGCGCCGGCGCGGGTTCAGCCCAGGCCTTGCCGATAGCCCTCCTCTTCACCCTGAGGTAGTGGAGGTAGTGGCCGTAGGGGACGTCGGCCGGCACCCGGTGGTCGACGTGGGGGATGAAGCCACCCTCCTCGATCAGCGGCTTCAGCCTCTCGACCTCCCTCTCTATGGCCCCGGGCCCTTCGATGAGTGCCCTCTTGTCGACCCCTCCCATGAGGAGGGCCTCGCGCCCGTACTTCTCCCTCAGCCTGACGGGGTCGGAGCCCGCCCTCACCTCGCAGGGGAAGAAGCAGTTGATGCCGGCCTCCAGCCAGAGGGGCACGAGGAGGTCGATGTTGCCGTCGCAGTCGACGATGTTGATCCTGACGCCGTGGTCCCGAAGGAACTCGGTGATCCTCCTGTAGTAGGGGACCATCAGCTCCTTGAAGTGGCGGGGCGAGATGAGGGGGCCCCCGTTCCACGCCATGTCCTCCCACCAGTGGGCGAAGTCGAGCTTGAGCTCGCGGACCGGCTTCTCGATGGCCCTCAGGATCATCCGCGTCCTGAACTCGAACATGTCCCTCACCAGCTCGGGCTCCCTGACGAAGGCGCGGCAGAGCCTCTGCAGCCCCATCAGGTCGCGGGCCCACCCGAAGAAGCCGCCCGCGTGTATCCCCAGCTCGTAGTCCCTCTCCCTCCACCTGTCCACGTTCTGCTCCCAGCCTGGGTGGCTGATGCCGTCGAGGTCGAAGCGCTCCTTGTACTCCTGCCACGAGTCCCAGTCCTTCACGGGGTACTCGATGTAGGTCGGTATCGACTCGCCGGCCCCCTCCTTGAACTCCATCTTGACGACGCCTAGCCAGTCCCTGACCACCCTCCGCCTCTCGTCCTCCCACAGCACCTTCACCTCGAAGCCCCTGAAGGGCACGTGGTACGGGACCTCGTTCCAGTACCAGTTCTCGAAGCCGAAGTAGGCGTCCGCCTTGTAGTCGTCGGTGACCCACTCCGGGAGCCCCTCCCGGTGCCACCTCCTCAGCGTGTCGGCCCAGTAGCCGAACTCGACGTCCGGCAGCCTGTCCACCGGCCTGTAGGAGAGCACGTTGAGGAACCTCTCCCGACGCGTCAGCTTGAGGGAGGGGTCGATGATGGTCACGGGCCGGCCGCGCGGCGCTGGGTAATAAAGGCTGGTGCACCTCGGCCGCGGGAGGGCGGCGGCCACCCTTTTTTACGCCGGCCAGCGACCGGGGGCCGGACCCCCATGCCGCCCAGGCCGGACCCCTCCCCCAGGGGCTGCGCGGGTGAGCCGGTGACCCTCTACGTGTCGCCGTCGGGCTCGGACGAGTGGTCCGGCCGATACCCGGAGCCGGTGGGCGGGGACGGGCCCCTCGCGACGCTGGCGGCCGCGAGGGACAGGGCGCGGGAGCTCAGGCGGGCCGGCGGAGGGCCGGTGACCATCGTGCTGAGGGGAGGGGTGTACCACCTAGACTCCCCCCTCGTCCTCACCCCCGAGGACTCCGGAACCGAGGAGTGCCCCGTCATCTGGCAGGCTTACCCGGGTGAGAAGCCGGTCATCAGCGGCGGGAGGGTCGTAGGGGGGTTCGAGGAGGCCGTCGTCAACGGCAGGCGGGTGTGGGTGGCCAGCCTACCGGAGGTCGCGCGGGGCGAGTGGTTCTTCAGGCAGCTGTTCGTCGGCGGCGAGAGGAGGCCCAGGGCGAGGCTGCCCAAGGCCGGCTTTTACAGGGTGGTCGGGGTGCCGGCCTACGCCGGCAGGAGGCTCACCGAGATCCACCTGTTCGAGGGGGCCGACGAGTTCGAGGCTGAGGAGGCGGCGGCGTGGCGCAACCCGGGCGACGTGGACGTCGTCATCCTCCACTTCTGGGTCGAGGAGAGGATACCCGTGGCCGCCGTGGACGCCGCGGGGAGGAGGGTCAAGCTGGCCTCGAAGACCGTCTTCGCCCTGAGGGACGGCTTCACCGACGCGTACCCCCGCTACTACCTCGAGCACGTCTTCGAGGCGCTAAGCGAGCCGGGCGAGTGGTACCTGGACAGGTCGGGGGGCCTGCTCTTCTACGTCCCGAGGCCCGGTGAGCGGCCGGGGGAGGTCGCGGTCGTCGCGCCCCGCCTCCTCTGGAGGCTGGTGGAGCTGAGGGGCGACCCCGAGGGGGGCGAGTACGTCGAGCACGTCGTTTTCCGCGGCCTGACGTTTGAGTGCACCGACTGGGCGCACACGCTCTCGGCTCAGGCCGCGGCGAACGTGCCCGGCGCCATATACCTGGAGGGCGCGCGTGACGTCGCGATCGAGGGCTGCACGGTGAGGAACGTGGGGGGCTACGCAGTCGAGATCTCTCGGGGCTGCCGCGGCGTGAGGGTGGCCGGCTGCGAGCTCTACAGCCTGGGCGCTGGCGGCGTCAAGGTGGGGACGCAGCAGCTCCCGAGGGGCGAGCGGGAGCGGACGGAGTTCGTCGAAGTGGTGGGCAACCACATCCACGACTGCGGCGCCGTATTCCACAGCGCCGTCGGCGTGTGGGTGGGGCAGGCGCGGGCCGTCCGCGTCGTCGGGAACCACATCCACGACCTCTACTACACCGGCGTCTCGCTGGGCTGGACGTGGGGCTACGGGGAGAGCTTCTCGGGCTACCACGTGGTCGAGGGCAACGTGATCCACGACATCGGCAAGGGCCTGCTCAGCGACATGGGCGGCATCTACACGCTGGGGGTCCAGCCCGGCACCGCCGTGCGGTGCAACGTGGTCTACAACGTCGAGGCCTACCAGTACGGGGGCTGGGGCATCTACCTGGACGAGGGGAGCAGCTACGTGACGGTGGAGGGGAACGTCGTCTACAACACGTCCCACGGTGGCCTCCACCTCCACTACGGGAGGTCCAACGTGGTGCGCGACAACGTGTTCGCCTTCGGCCGGGAGGCCAACGTGGTGGTCAGCAGGGGGGAGCCGGGGCAGCTGGCGCTGGTCTTCGAGAGGAACGTCGTGCTGTCGAGCGGCGCGCCAGTGTTCGTTGGGGGTTACGCCCAGGACTTCTCGCTCCGCAACGTGGTGAGCGACCGAAACCTGTTCTGGGACGTGACGGGGAGGCTGACGGTGTGCAGGGAGCAGCGCACCGGGAGGGTGTACACGCTGGAGGAGTGGAGGGGCCTCGGCTATGACGCCTCCTCGCTGGTCGCGGACCCGCTCTTCGCTGACCCTCGCGCTGGCGACTTCTCGCTGGCCGAGGGGTCCCCCGCGCTCAGCCTCGGCTTCAGGAGGCCCTGCCCCGGGCGCTAGGGGTCGCCCTACTGGGAGCCGGTGCACGCTCCGGGTGGCCAAGCGGTTCGGGACAGGGTTCACGGCCCACTCCCCGC
>JAGDWA010000141.1:4766-6621 GCA_023269735.1 Thermofilum sp. | reverse complement strand
TCGACGCCGAGCTGGTGCTGCACGCGGGCGACGACTTCCGCGAGGACTTCCTGGGCGCGATGTCGGCCGAGCTCGTGGGGGTCCTCGTCGACAGGTCGGGCCTGTTCGCGGAGGGGCCCTACTTCAACGGGAGGGGCTACGTGGTGAGGAGCTTGAGGGCGCTGCCCGACCTGCTGGAGCGCGCGCTAAAGAGGCGCGGAGAGAGCGGCGAGCGTTGAGGCGACCGCTATCGCCGCTCCAGCCGCCAGCTGGGCCGGCGTGTGGGCCCCTAGCTCCAGCCTCGCCCAAGCTACCGGTGCCAGCAGGAGGTAGAGGGCGGCGGCCTCCCGCCCGACCACTAGGACCAGCGCCGTGGTGGGCCCCGCGATCCCAGCCGTGTGAGCGCTGACCTTCCACCTGCAGAGGACCGTCACGGCCGCCAGGGCGACTGCGGTCGCCGCGTAGGAGAGGGTGAGCGCTGCGTAGAGCCGGTAGCCCCTCCAGGCCGCGTAGGCGAGGCCCAGAGCGTAGGCCAGCAGGCTGAGCAGGTAGTACTTCCACCGCCTCCCCCTCTCGGAAACGAAGATGTCCACCTCACCCCGGGCGGCGTCGAAGAGTATCGGGGCGAGGGGCAGCGCGGTGTGGGAGAGGAGCAGGGCCGCGAGGGCCTCAGCCCCGCCCAGCCCCACCCGGAGCCACACGAGGGCGGACGCGAGGCCGCCGTAGAGCTGGGGCGCCGTCAGCAGGGACACCCACGTGGCCAGCCTCCGCCTCGACACGGGGCCGAGGGGCCGGATTCCGGAAAAAGCCTTCCGCAAGCCATTTCTGCCACCCCGCGCGGCGGCCCCGCGTGGAGGGGTTCTGGGAGTACGTTGGCCTGAAGGGAGTGCGGGCCGCCATCATCCACCACGATGACTTGGGCATGTTCCGGGCCCAGAACGACGCCTTCAGGAGCCTCCCCTTCCCGACGGGGTCGATCCTGGCACCTGCCGCGTGGGTCCCCGACCTCGTGGAGAACCCGAAGCCCGGCGCGGACCTGGGCGTCCACCTGACGCTGAACAGCGAGTGGGCGCACTGCAGGATCAGGCCCCTCACCTGCGGGCCAAGCCTGAGGGACAGGCAAGGCTACCTGTTCCGCACGGTCGAGGAGGCTTGGAGGAGCGTCAGGGCTGAGGAGGCGGAGGCAGAGTTCCGCGCGCAGGTCGAGCTGGCGCTGGGGCTGGGCATCGACGTGACGCACGTGGACACCCACATGGGCAGCGCCCTGCGGCCGGACATCGCCGAGGCCTACCTGAGGGTCGCGTGCAGCTACCGCGTCCTCGCCCTCGTGCCCGACGACGTGGACCACCCGATGATCCCCCAGCCCTTCAGGGAGCCCCTCCGCAGGCTCCTGGGGAGGGTCAGGCTGCCGCGCCTGAAGCTCGCCGGCCTGCCCTACGTCCAGGCCGGCTACGACGTGAGGTTGAGGGCCTTCAGGGACTTCCTTCTCAACGCGGAGCCCGGAGTCTACCACGTGATACACCACGCCTGCCTGAGGACGGGGGAGACGAGGGATCTGCCGGACATCGACGTCAGGGAGGGCGACCTCAGGATACTCTCCGACCCCGAGGTAAGGAAGATACTGGAGGAGAGGTGGGTGCTCGTGACCTACAGGGAGCTGAGGGACGCCTTCAGGAAGTACATGGGAAGCGAGCCGTGGATGGCTGAGGGCTAGCCGCGAGGGGCCGGTGAGAACTTCACCAGCGAGTACAGCGCGACGGTGAGCTCGGCCAGGCCCAGGAGGAGCATCGGCCAGTTGGCGTGGGCGGCGCCCGGCGCCGCGGTCGCCAGGCCCACGAGCAGCATCGCCACCACGCTGGCGTCGGGGGCCCTGCTC
>JAGDWA010000141.1:4239-4756 GCA_023269735.1 Thermofilum sp. | reverse complement strand
GGACGCGGGCGCCGGCGAGCCCCAGTAGCGAGTAGGTGGCGACCACCGGCGTCAGCAGCGTCATGAGCGCCGCCGACCTGCCCATCAGGTGGATCGACCCCGACCCCCACTCCTCGAGCGCGTAGCGGTGCACCACGTAGCCCTCGAGCGCCATCGACGCAGCGATCGCTGCGAGGGGCCAGGCGGCCGCCCAGAGCGCCACCCGGCTCTCGGCGAGGGCCGCCGCTGCGCCGAGCAGCATGCCAGCCGCGGTGGGCACGCTCGCGAGGGGGATCGTCATGTAGGCGAGCGCCTCGACCCTCTTGAGCGCGGGCATCCCCGACGTCAGCACGAGCCGCCCGAACCTCCTCAGTACGTCGGCCGTGCCGTAGGCCCACCGCGACTGCTGGATGCGCGCCGCTGCCAGCGTGGCCGGGACGGACACCAAGATGCGCGAGCGGAGGAGCACCGGCTCCACCCCCATCGCCGCAAGGACGGTGCCCAGCCGGATGTCGTCCTGCTGCGCGTCCAGCGGCCA
>JAGDWA010000141.1:0-4229 GCA_023269735.1 Thermofilum sp. | reverse complement strand
TCGCCAGCACCGTGCCGGCGCCCAGCGGGAAGAGGAAGAGGCCCGCCTCGTAGCGCTTCGCGTAGAGGAGCCAGCTGCCGAAGCCCGTGAGGAAGGCCATGGCCTCCTCCACCGGCGTCGAGTGGACGATGTACGGCTTCCACCGGGCGACGCAGACGCCGCCGCAGGCCATGGCCTCCTCCAGCACCCCGCCCTCGACGATGCTGTCGGCGTCGAGCACCATCAGCCGCTCGCCGGCGCCGAACCTCATGCCGTCGACGATCGCGCCGTTCCTCCCGTGGGAGCAGTCCAGCCTCCCCAGCACGACGACCCTGCCCGGCAGCGCGCTGAGGCGCCTGACCACCTCGCCGACCCTGTCGACGGGGTCGTCGAGCACGAGCACGACCTCAACGCCCTCCCCGGCCCGCCCGGCGACGCTCCCCACCGAGCGCTCCAGGACCTCTATCGGCTCGTTCTTAGCGACCACGACGACGCTCAGGCTGCCGCCGGGGGGCCCGTCGACCCCCGGCCTCCTCCCCACCCTCCTGCTCAGAGCGTAGATGAGGGCGTGGTAGCACGAGGTCCAAGCCAGCGAGAGGGCCAAGAGCCAGAGCGCCAGCGAGGTGAGCAGCATCGCCGGCCCCGGGGCTCCGGGGTATTTGAGCCGACCGCTGCTGCTGGCCGGGCCCCGCTCGGCCTCCGCCGCCCCTCCCTTCGGGTGGGGCGCCCGCTACGGCCTTGCCACCTCGTACCAGATGGTCTTGTACTCCGGCCCGATCTCGAACACCGTCCACTCCCCCTCAGTGCGCGTGGGCACGCGCGCAGCCCTCCTCCCGACGTTGTCGAGCGCCCAGACCTCGACTGCGCCCTTGATGCGGACGGTGGCCCGCACGCCCTCGGCGACCGTGGGGGCAGAACCCCAGTTGTCCCCGCACGTGACGGGCACGTTGACCGGCTGGTGGACGTCCACCACGTAGCCCTCGGGCACCTGCATCACGCGCGCGACGACCCTCGAGGTCCCGTACTCCCTCAGCTCCAGACCGGCGTTGCCGACGTAGCCCAGCGCCAGCAGCACCATCCTCCTTGACTCGCTGAGGGGCAGCCCGTCCATCGACGTCAGCCCCACCACGCTGAAGTTCAGGAGGGAGCCCTTGGGCTCGATGGTTGCGCTCCCGAAGCGGAAGCTTCTGCCGGCCCCGAAGCCGACCACTGCGACCGTCCTCGGGGAGTCGACCACGAGGACGCACCTCCCCTCCGCGCTGCAGTCCCAGGTGACCATCCCGTTGTCGGAGCGGTACACTCGGCCGGTGGCGGGGGGCTCGGAGCCCCTCCTGGCGCTCCCGTTGACCTCCAGCGCGAACCTGTGGACGAGGGGGGTGGCGGGGCTCCAGCCCAGGTGGTGCGCGCCCGGCATGTCCCACGCGTGTAGCTTGCCCCGGACCAGCAGGTCGATCTCGACCCCCCGATCTATCGGGATCGTCACCAGGGCGCTGGCGGGGGCGACGTCGCCCCTCACGAAGATGGCGTGGGCCAGCAGGAGGCTCGCCATCTTCTGGGGGCTCTGCGATATGTCGAAGAACCCGGTGATCCTCCTGGCGTCGCCGACGTTGTCGTAGGCGAAGGCGAAGATCCCGTCCCAGTCCTGCAGGGCTGCGTAGGCCGCCAGGGTGACGAAGGCCTCAGCGTCGTACATGTTGGGGGCGGGGTGGTTGTACTCGGTCACTGTGAAGGGCTTGCCGAGCACCCTCCTGGACGCCAGCCACTGTATGTTGCTGTCCAGCGGGTGGTTCACCATCGGCTCGTTCACGACGTACCAGTTCCTCGGGTCCCACGGCGTGCCGGGGAAGGCCGGGTGGTGCCAGTAGGCGTGCGTATCAACCACGTCGAGCTGCGACATGATCACAGGCGTGCTGCAGCCGGCGATCGTCCCGATCACCAGCGCCTTCACGCCCAGCTCCTCCTTCAGGTACCTGTACATGTCGAGGAAGTAGTCGCGCTCCAGCTCCCAGAGGAACTCCGCCCAGTCCCTCCTCGCCGCGAGGGGCCTGCCGTAGAAGTCCGACGGCGAGAAGATGCCCACGGTGCCCCGCTCTAGGCTCTCGCCCTCCCTCAGCCCCGAGCCCTGGTAGGGCCGCATCGAGAAGTCGGCGAAGTAGTACGTCGTCTCCACCGCGCCCAGGTTGGAGATGTCCAGCCTGGCGTTGTCGTCGCTCGCCGAGACCCCGAGCACGACCTCGTACGTCCGCCACTCCCTCGACAGCTTGACGGTGACGACCTGGGACAGGGACCGCCAGGGCTCGTGAGCCTGCTTCAGGCTCACCGTGACCGTGGCCTCGCCCTCCGCCCTGGCCCTGAAGCGCACCAGGTAGACCTCGCCCTCCCTGACCCTGAGCCCCGGGTAGTTGAACTGGACGTGCCACCCGATGCCGTCGCCCCTCGCCACCACGACCCTAAGCGCCCTGACGCCGTCGAAGATCCCCACCGTGAAGGACGCCTGGGCGCTGCCGTGCCTCTCGAAGACCCAGCCCTGGGTGCCGAGGCTGAAGTCTGGGTTCGCGAGGACCTCCTCGCCCAGGCGCGTCTCCCCTCCCCACGCCTCCCTGAGCCTCTCCGTCGAGCCGTACTTCGCCCGCAGCCAGGCGTTCCACCTCTCCCTCAGCCTCGCCTTGAACACGTCGGGGAGCCTGTCGATCACCCCGTCCAGCCACGAGTGGATCAGGCCCTGCTCGTTGACGATCTCCACGAAGGCGACCGCCGGGTCCTCGGCGTATGTCGTGTTCGTGTACGGGTTCCTGTGGAGCAGGAGCTGCCTCGCGTACTCCTTGTGCAGCTGCCTCACCTCGTCGACGAAGAAGCCGAGGACCTGCTGATCCTTCCACTCCACCCTCTCGATCTCGGGCGGGAGGCCGTCCGCCGCCGTCAGCCGCCTGGAGACCAGCAGGTTGAGGTTCACGTAGACCCCGTTCTCCTTCAGCTTGGCGACGAAGTAGTCGAGCCTGTCTAGCGCGGCGGGGTTCAGCCTCCTCGTGCCCGGCGGCTGGAAGATGTTGAAGGTCTCCCACGCGGCGTCCATGTGGTGGAACCGGACGATGTTGACGCCGAACTTCGCCAGCCTGGCGGCGATGATCTCCGCCTCCCTCTTCGTCGGGAAGGCGGACCTGGCGCAGATGTTCACGCCCAGGAACCGTATCCGCTGGCCGCCGACGTAGAGGTGGCCGTCCGGCCCCACCCGGACGTGGCCGTACTTGCCGGCCGGCTTGTGGAGGCTGCCGCTGAGGCTGACGACAGTCCCGCTGGAGTCGTCCCAGGGGAGGTAGAAGGGGAAGAAGCTCTTTGCCCTCTCGCTCCGCTCCCTCACGATCGTGTACAACCACGCGGCCGCTCCGACCGCGAGCAGGGCCGCCACCGCTGCCGCCATGAGCCGCCGCCCCATCGGGTTACGCTGGCGGCCCCGCTAAAAAGCTAAACGACCCAGTCCTCGACGCGCTCGCTGCCGAAGATGTAGACCCTCACCATGCCCGCGATCAGGATCGTCAGCCAGACCGGCTGGTAGAGGAGCAGGTAGGCGGGTATCAGGTGGACGTGGGCCTTCATCCCCGTCAGCTTCGCCATGGCGAGCTGGAGGGCGCCGACCGCCACCGTCAGCACCGCCAGCAGGATCGTCGCCACCGTGTACTTGATCAAGAGGGTCGCGGAGAGCACGGCGCTGACGGGCAGCGCCTCGCGGAGCGCGGTGGCCAGCGAGAGGAGAGCCACGTAGGTCGCCTTGTAGTACAGGGGGCCCGGGAGGGCCAGGGCGACGGTCAGCGTCAGCAGCGAGGGCATCAGGAGTATCAGGGCGGGCACCACCACGTGGGGCACCTCCTTGATCGCCCGGAGCAGCGCCCTGTAGTTATCCCTCAGCCAGAGCGCCAGGCCCACCGCCCACCGCTTCCTCTGCTTGAACCAGTGCCGCCAGCCGCGGGGCGCGAAGTTCAGGACGTACGTGGAGTCCAGGTAGCCGAAGCGCAGCCCCCTGAAGAACGACCTGAGCGCGAAGTCGAGGTCCTCGGCGACGCAGGCCCTGAACCCGCCGACGAGCTCGAAGGCCTCCCGCCTGACCGCGAAGGCGGCCCCGTTGATGCCTATCGTCCTCCCGGCGATCCTCGCCATGAGCTTACTGACGAAGTTGTACGAGGTGTACTCGATGTAGACGAGCTTCGCAAGAAGGGACTCGCCTACGATGACCTTCTTGATGTCGGCCAGGTCGT
>JAGDWA010000089.1:31590-33676 GCA_023269735.1 Thermofilum sp. | reverse complement strand
GGGGCGATTCAGGCGCCGAGTGAGGAGGAGGTCATCCGGCGCCTCGAGGAACTCGGGAGAAGGCTGGCAGAGCAGATACTCCGCGGCGAGGAGCCCTACCTCGAGATACCGGTGAGAACCCTCGCCAACACGATCTGGGACAGGGAGAGGAAGCTGCTGGTTCTCGGACCTCGCACAGCTAAGAGGAGCTTCCTCGACATCGGCGAGTCTAAGAAGTTCATGCAAACGGTCCTCATGCTCTCTTTAATCCTGAGAGCGCGCAGGGAGGGTGACTACCCGACGATAAGGGACCTGTACTATACTGGCAAGCACACCATCTACTACGTCGACGAGGAGGGGCGTAGGCGCAGCGAGGAGACTTGGGACGATCAGCGCGAGTCCAACGCCGTCATACAGGACCTGGAGGTCGCTCTGGGCCTGCTCAGGGAGCACATGGGCATTATGCACGACGCTAAGGGCAAGATAGTCGGCAACGTGGTCGTGAGGTCTAAGGGCTACGAGATCGACCTCTCGCGCATGGGAAGCGGGGCTTACGCAATCCCGCCCAACGTGGATAGGCTCGAGATAGTGAGTGTCGACGCGGAGTACGTGCTAGTGGTCGAGAAGGACGCTATCTTCGAGAGACTCAACGAGGAGGAGTTCTGGAAGAAGCAGAAATGCATCCTGGTCACGGGCAAGGGGCAGCCCGACCGCAGTACAAGGCGCATGGTTAGGAGGCTGTGGGAGGAGTTCGAGCTCCCGGTCTACGTCCTAACAGACGCGGATAGCTACGGGTTCTACATATACAGCGTGTATAGGAGCGGATCCATATCCCTAAGCTACGAGAGCGAGCGGCTCGCAACTCCCGGCGCGCGTTTCCTCGGAGTTACCGTCACGGATATAGATCGGTACAAAATACCGAGGAACTACATAATAAAAGCGACCGAGAGGGACCTGAAAAGGGCGAAAGAGCTCCTCAACTACCCGTGGTTCAAGGAGTCGAAAGCCTGGGTACGGGAGCTGGAGCTATTCCTCGAGAGGGGCGAGAAGGTGGAAATCGAGGCGCTCAGCGGCCACGGCTTCAAGTTCCTATCGCAGACGTACATACCCGAGAAGATTGAGACCGGCAGCTACATATACTAGGCATCTAGACGCCTTGGGAGACGAGAGTAGCCGTCTGCTCGATTCCCTTAAGTCCCCTTATTACCTGAATTGTTCTATCGAACTCTGAGAGCGAGGGTGCCTGGATCTTCACTATTATATCCCAGAGGCCGTAGGTTATGTCCACGTCAACTACGTACGGTATTTTGCGGAGTTCTATCGCCACATCGTACTCTTTTCCCGGCTTAGTTGTGACCAGCATGTAGCCGGTGACCATCACCCCGTCGCGTGGACGTGATAAGCGCTCTTATTTATCTTTCACCGTGGCTTAGCTGAAACGTTTTGCCGCCTTATATCGCTCCGTGCAACAATGTTTGGTGAGGCGCAAGGACCTGCTTCGGAAGCTCCTAAGGCCTCCGCCGAAGCTCCTCTTCAGGGAAGCTCAGCTACGGGCGGCTACCGCAGCGGTGGAAGAGCATGCGAGCTTCCGCATTGAAGGTCCAACCGGGGTTGGTAAGACCACTCTGGCGATCTTGGCCACTTCCGGCGTGGCGACGACGTACGTGCCAGGTTTTAAGTGCAGAACCTACGAGTGCTTAAGAGGGCGCGTAAGCTTCCACGCTCTCAACGTGATCGACGATTACGGGTTAATCGTGAGGAGCGAGAGAGTGGTCTCCCTGATAAGGTCCCTGCCTTGGAAAATTGTAATCGTTCACCCGGGGCTTTATGCCCCCGAAGTCGAGGATCTTCCCAGGGTCTGGATGCCGCCTTACGAGTACTACGAGCTCAGGCAGATTCTCCTGGAGAGGGTTGAGAGGTTGTCCCTTCCCGTGAGTACGAGCATCATAGAGCGATGCGCACTCGAAGCGGCGCGGTACAGCGGGAGCGCGAAGCTGGCCCTACTCCTGCTCCTTGAGCACTTGGCCTAGCCTAGCTCTACTCACCCCTACGCCGCGCCGGTGCCGAGGCGGCGTGAGAGCTCGTCAGCCACTATGGCTCCAAGCTC
>JAGDWA010000089.1:0-31580 GCA_023269735.1 Thermofilum sp. | reverse complement strand
GGTGAGCTGCCACACCTTATGCCTTGACACCACGACGTAGTGGACCAAGCCCAGTTCTTCCAGGTAGCTGAGCACGCTTCTCGTGTAGCTAGCGTTCGCTAAGCTGCCCCTACCGATGACTCTGCGGAGATCCTGTGTGAGGGCCCCCCTCACATTCCTCAAGTATATGAGGATAGCTATGGCGTTGAATTTCTCATTCCGGATGAGCTCGCTTATAATCTCCTGTACTTTCTCGCCAGCCACGGTTAGTTAGCAGAGTAGTGCTCCTAAAAATTTTGACTATGCGTGCAAGACTTATTACACTGCAGCGTTACGGGTGCGGGGGCGGGGCATGGAGCAGCTGGCTCTTCTGCCCCTCGAGAAGCTCAAGCCGAGCACCGCGAACGTTCGCATACACGTGAGTGAGGAGGCCGTCCGGAGACTCGCGGAGGACATCGCTGCGAGGGGGTTGCTGCACCCCCTAATCGTGAGGCCCGAGGGCGACGGCTACGGCGTCGTGTGCGGGCGGCGTCGGCTGGAGGCGATCAGGCTGCTGCAGCGCACGAGGCCCGAGGTCTACGGGAGGCTCTTCGGCGGGGGCGTCCCCTGCGTCGTCAGGGAGCTGGGCGACAGGGAGGCGGTGGAGCTCTCGCTGAGCGAGAACCTGAGGCAGAGGAGCCTGACCCCCGAGGAGATGGGGCGCGCGCTGGCGAGGCTGTACGAAATGGGGGTCAGCGAGGAGGAGATATCCTCGCGCCTCCAGGTCGAGTTAGAGGAGATCAAGCGCTTCGTCAGGATCTACGCGAGGTTGAGGGAGGTGACGCCGGTGGTCGCGGAGTCCAGGCCCGGGAGGCCCAGCGGAGAGCGGCCGAGGAGGAAGGTCAGCAGAACCGGAATGGTCAAGGTCGCCCGCGTCCTCGAGGAGCTGGCCCAGCGCGGCGTGGTCGAAAAGCCTGAGGAGGTGATCAAGAGGATCGCCGACCTGGCCGCCGAGAAAGGGCTCAGCACTGGCGAGCTCGACATGCTGGCGAGGCGGTTAAGGGAGGCCCCCGAGATGGTGAGGTCGCCCGAGCTGCTGGTGGAGGAGATCTCGAGGGAGGAGATGGTCGAGCGCGTGGTCCTCCTCAAGCGGAGGCTGGTGGAGTACGTCGAGGGGGTCGCGAGGAGGTCGGGCGTCTCTTTCAGCGAGGCCCTAAACCGGATTATCGAGGAGTACATTGTGATGAGGGGTTCAGCCGCCTAACCGGTGGGGGAGTTGAAGGCAGCGGACCTGGCCCTCGAGGCGTTGGAGGAGAAGGGGGTCCTGGCGGTAGTGGGCGGGCGCGAGGTTAGAGAGGGGCTTGTGTCGAGCTTGATCTTGAGGCTTCTCGAGAGGGGGCGCGAGCCCTTGGTCCTCGACTGGTGGGGCTCGCACACGGTAGGCGGGCTGCCCTCCTCCGCCCCCGCCCTGCCCTTTAGGCTCGTGGCCCGCTACCTACCCCTCGCGTCCTCCTCGATGTACGGCTTGGGGGGCGTCAGGGCGCGCGTGGAGGGCATAGTCGCCGAGGCTGTAGCGGCTTCGAATAGCTTCGAGAGGCTGCTGTCAATCCTCGAGGTCTCCAGCGACCCGGCTGCGCGAGCGGCCCTCTTCAGGCTCCGGCCCCTGGGCCAGTTCATCACCGACGGTGAGGTGACCCCCAGAACACCGCTGAGGGTCGAGCTCCACAAAGTGCCGATACTGCTGCGCAGAACGGTGCTCCAGCTGTGGATCGCGCTCCTGTATGAGAGCAGGGCGATCCACCCAACCTACCTGGTCGTGGCGGAGGCGGGCCAAGCCCTCAGGAGGGCCTGGTGGGTCTGGCACCTGCTGGAGGACATGCGCGCAAGGGGGTTCAGGCTCCTGCTCGCCGACGAGCGGCTCCTAAGGACGTACCTCCGCTTCCCGGTATTCTTCATCGATTCGAGGCTCGAGGACTCGCTCTACGCGCACAGGTACAGGATCCAAGCCCTGGCCAAGCGCGCGGGGGGTGGGAAGGCGGTCCTGGTAAAGGACGCGTACACCGCGCAGGTGGTCGACATGGGCAGGTAGGTGGCGGGCCCGCCGGGATTCGAACCCGGGTTCTCCGGCTTAGGAGGCTTGCGCGCGCCGCCGGCGCTCGGCGCCTTTCCGTGCTAGGCTACGGGCCCCCGGCCCTCCGCTGAGGGCGCGCCAGTCGGCGCGCCGATCTTCATCGGGCCGGAGTCCCCAGCGGCAGGTTGAATTTAAGCCTTGCTTCCTGTCCCAGCGTGCGCAGGGGGTTGCTCGCTGCCATCGCACTGGCTGCAGCTGCCGCCTTAAGCGTAGGGCTTTTCTTCGGGCTCCGCGCGCCGCAGGGCGTGAGGGTGGGGCCCGCGCCCAGCGTCGAGATCCTTAGGACCCCTCCCCCGAGGGTCGAGCTCTTCGAGCCCGTCGAGCTGGCCCTCAACGTGTCAGCGGACTACAGCAACCCGTTCGACCCCTCGGACATCAACGTGACAGCCGTGCTTAAGGGCCCCGCGAGGACCATCGCGGTGCCCGCCTTCTACTACCAGGATTACGAGCGGCAGCTGGTGGCTGGTGAGGAGCGGCTGGTGCCCGTCGGCAAGCCTCACTGGAGGGTCCGCTTCACGCCCACCGAGGTCGGTGAGCACGAGCTCTACGTCGAGGTCAGGGACAGGTGGGGCAACGCGGCTAGGAGCAGGGTCGTCAAGTTCGAGGTCGTCCCATCGCGCAGGCCGGGGTTCGTGAGGGTCGACAGGGAGGGGAGGTACTTCGTCTTCGACAACGGCTCCTCGACCTTCTTCGTGGGGCTCAACGCCTGCTGGTCGGGGAGCAGGGGGACCTACGACTACGACGAGTGGTTCAGGGCTTTCGCGGACCACGGCGTGAACCTGGTCAGGATCTGGATGGCGCCCTGGCGCTTCGGGATAGAGTGGAGGCAGCTGGGGCGCTACGACCTGGCGGAGGCTTGGAGGCTAGACTACGTGATCAGGCTGGCGGAGAGAAACAACATCTACGTGATCCTCTGCCTCATGAACCACGGCCAGCTCTCCACGCAGGTCAACCCCCAGTGGAGCGAGAACCCCTACAACAGCGCGAGAGGGGGGCCCCTCTCCAGGCCCGAAGAGTTCTGGACCAGCGAGAGGGCAAGGCAGCTGTTCATGAACAGGCTCCGATACATCGTCGCCAGGTGGGGCTACTCCACGCACATCCTGGCATGGGAGCTGTGGAACGAAGTCGATCTGACCGACAACTACCGCCTCGTGAGGCAGCACGTCGCGCGGTGGCACCGCGAGATGGCCTCCTACCTCAAGAAAATCGACCCCTACGGCCACCTGGTGACCACGAGCTTCGCTGACCCCAACCTCGACCCTGAGATTTGGTCGCTCAGGGAGATCGACTTCATCACAATCCACCGCTACGGGCCTGAGGGCTTCGAGGACGTGGCCGGAGTGCTCCACGGCCTGGTGAGCAGGGCGCTAGCGCGGTACGGGAAGCCGGCCCTTGTGACGGAGTACGGAGTGGACTGGCGCTGGTGGGGCGAGCCGCTCTACTACAAGGATAGGGAGGGCGTGGGCCTGCACGACGGCCTGTGGGCGAGCATCATGGCAGGATCGCCCGCCACGGGGATGCACTGGTGGTGGGACAACTACGTGTACCCCCTCGGCCTCCTCCACCACTTCAAGGCGATCGCCGAGTTCCTGAGGGGCGTCCAGCCGGCGGGCTCCCGCCTGAGGCCAGCGAGGGTGGAGGTCGTGCCCCTGGCCCCAGAGCTCGCGAACCTGACGCTGTACCCCTCGCTGGGGTGGGCTCGGCCCCTTGAGAACTACTTCGTGGTGAGGCTGGACGGGGTGGTCGAAGGCGACGTGGCGCAGATCCCGGCCTTCATCCAGGGGCGCGCCCACCCGGAGCTCAGGAACAACCCGACGTTCAGAGCCACGTTCCCCTCGGGCGGGAGGGTAGCTGTGAGGGTGAATTCGGTTTCGGTGGCTGGGGCCGTGCTTGCCATCTACGTGGACGGCAGGCTGGCCCTCAGCGCGGACTTACCCGACAGGGACGGGAAGAACGACGCCTTCAGCAACGAGTACGGCACCGAGTTTGCCGTCGACATTCCACCAGGGGAGCACGAAGTGAGGGTCGACAACCTTGGCAACGACTGGTACACCATAGATTACGTGCGCCTCGAGGGCGCCGTGTACAGCGCCGCGAGAGCCAGGGTCCTCTGCCTATCGAATGGGACGATGGCCCTGCTGTGGATCAAGAACTCCGAGAGAACCTGGCGGGCGGCGCTGGAGGGCCGGGCGCCCCCGCCGTTGAGCCGCTTCATGGTCAGGGTTCCGGGGCTGGAGGACGGGTTGTACGAGGTCAAGCTGTACGACACCAGGACGGGTGAGGTCGTCGAGGTGCGCTCGGTGGAGGTAAGGGGCGGGGTTGCCGAGCTGCATTTCGACAGGCTGGAGGACGACCTCGCCGTGCGCATGAGGAGGGTGGGGTGACGTGTTCTCCAGGTACGCGGCCCTCGTCAAGAACCTGAGGGGGGTCGTGCTGTTGGACCCCCGCGAAGAGGGGGCTCTGGGCTCGGTGAAGTGGCTCGCGAGCAGGTTCAAGTACAGGAACCTCGGCCTGCCGCCAGCCCTGCACACCCGCTTCCCGGAGCTCAAGAGGAGGCCCTTCAGGGAGCTCGCCTACCCCACGGAGCCGCTGAGGGAGCTGGCGGAGCTGCTGGCTGGGGCCGGCCTGCCTCAGGAGGTGGCGGAGCTCCTCGTGCTCTCCTCGTCGTACGTGTCCCCTGCGATCGTCGTGGGGTCCCGCTTCCTCGAGGTCCTCGACAGCTTGGCTCTCGACAGGGTGCTCGTCTGCAGGGACCTCAGCACTCAGGATTGGAAGCTGCACCTCCGCATAGCGGACTACACGACGCTCGACATGTACGAGCTCTGCGTGGAGGAGGCCCTCCAGGCCCTCAGGGCTCCCGGCTCGCTCAGCGAGCTGCTCGGCGCGAGGGCGGAGAGGGCCGCCCGCGACAAGAGGAGGTACTGGAGGGTTGCTTGCGATAGGGGCCGCCCGCTCATCCTCTACTTAGACAACCTCGCGGTTGCCGCCAAGCTGGGGGTTCTGGGTTCGGGGAGGAGCCACCCCGACTGGGCCGCCGGCCTCAGCGTGCTGGCGGCGGTCTGCGTGCCCGCCGGGATGGAGTGAGCGAGGGGCTGGGCGGGGGACGAAAAGCACTTCTCCGGCGCGGGCTCGGCAGGCCGTGGTCCTCGACACGAGGGAGCTGCTAGAGGCTCTCGGCTGCTCGTACTACCTCAAGGAGGAGCCCGGGAGCGAGCCGGAGAGAGTCGCCGTAACCTTCGCAGAGCTCGCTCCCCAGCTCGCGAAGTCGCGCATTGGCGGGGAGCGGCTGTACAGGCACCAGCTGGAGGCGCTCTCGCACCTCGAGGCTGGGCGCAACGTTGTACTGATCGCGGGAACCGGCAGCGGGAAGACGGAGGCTTGGTTCCTGTACGTGGCCAGGCGAAACGTCGCGGCGCTGGCCCTCTACCCGACGCTGGCGCTTGCCAACGACCAGGTCCAGAGGCTGCAGACGTACTGCTCGCTCCTGGGGGCCGAGCTGGTGCAGATAGACGCACCGACCCTGCAGTCCCTGGGCTCCAGGGGCAGGAGGGCGGTGCGGGAGAGGCTCTCCAGGGCCCTCGTCGCGGTCAGCAACCCGGCCTTCCTGCTCCAGGACCTCAAGAGGTACGCCGCGTCGCCCTCAAAGGGCCTCCTCCTCCCCAGCGTCCACCGCTTCGGCCTGCTGGTGCTAGACGAGCTCGACTTCTACAGCCCGCGCGAGCTAGCGCTAATCCAGGGCATGCTGAGGCTCCTCGCCGAGATCGGGTGGCGCCCCCAGGTGGCCGTGCTGACGGCGACGCTCAGCAACCCGGAGGAGATGGCGCGGCTGCTGGAGGAAGTCAACGGGAGGGCCACTGCAGTGGTCGGGGGGGAGCCCTTCCGCGTGCCGAACAGGCTCTACGTCGTCCTCGGGCAGGACCTGAAGAAGCTCAGGAGGGCGATCCTCGAGAGGGTCGGCGATGCATCCAAGCTGAGCGTGGGTGAGGACGTCAAGAGGGCGCTGGCCGACGAGAGGGAGTTCGAGCGCAACGCGTACAGGGTGATCCTGGCGCTGCGCGCGGCCGGCATCGAGGTGGAGGAGCCCGGGTTCGACGCCGTCAAGCTCCTAGCGAGCTACGCAGACGACGAAGGGGTCACGCTGGTGTTCACCCGCGGCGTGAACGCGGCCGAGGAGCTGGCTCGGAGGCTGAAGCAGCACCTGGGCCCGCGCGGCGACGTCGTGGCCGCCCACCACCACCTCATATCGAAGGAGGAGCGCAAGAGGATCGAGGAGGGGGCGCGCGAGGGAAGGGTCAAGGTGATCGTGACGCCGCGCACGCTAGTACAGGGCATCGACATCGGGAGCGTCATCAGGGTGGTCCACTTCGGGCTGCCGGACGACGTGAGGGAGTTCAGGCAGAGGGAGGGCAGGAAGGGCCGGCGCGCCGGCATCCCGTTCACTGAGAGCGTCGTGATCCCCCACACGCGCTGGGATCGGGAGCTGCTCAGCAGGGGCCTGGACGCGCTGGAGAAGTGGCTGAACCTCCCCCTGGAAAAGACGGTCATCAACAGGGGCAACAAGTACTCGACCCTGTTTACGGGCCTCTTCAAGCTCGTGGCCTCGAGGGGCCTAGGGCTGAGGCCGACCGAGGAGGAGCTGCGCCTCCTCAACGAGCTGGGGCTCGCTAAGGGGGGCGAGCTGACGCAGAGGGGCAAGCGCACGTGGAACTGGCTGAACTTCTACGAGTTCGGGCCCCCCTACGGCGTTAAGCGCGTCAAGGTGACGCCCGAGGGGCTCGAGTACCTCCAGGAGGCCTCCCACGTCGACGTCGTCGAGAAGCTCCAGCCCGGCTGCTTCGACTACACTTCCGACTTCCTCGTGACGAACCTCAAGAGCTCGAGGGGGCGCTGGGTAACGGTCGTGGAGGAGGAGCCGCTATCCCTCGGCACGATCTACAGGTACGAGTTCACGGCTCAAGCCTACGAGGAGTACATGCGCACGAAGGCGAGGTGGGGCGAAAGGGGGGATCTGTGGAGGGACTACCAGCGGGGGCTCCTGCGCTCCGAGGTGATCTGCACGCTGCACCCGCCCGTCGAGGGGTTCGGCCGGTACCTCGAGGTGCCCTACAGGGTCATCTGGATCGTGGACGGGGAGGGTGTGAGGGTCCGCGTGGTCGACGGGCGGACCTTCGTCTACAGGCCCAGGAGGGTCATTGACGTGCCCTCCACGACCATGGGCAGGTACGAGGACTACAGCTACGGCCGCCTCTACGAGCTGGACCCCTCCGTGGACCTCGAGCTGGCTCGCCTCGGCCTGGCCCTAGTGAAGGTGGTCCTGAGGCGCGTCTTCTCCATAGGGTTGAATAGGGTGGGCTACGACCTCTCGGCGGTCGGCGGGAGGAAGGTCTTCGTCCTCTTCGAGGACGATGCAGCCGGCCTCGTCGAGACGCTGGACTGGCTTGAGGTGAGGAAGGCTGTCGAGAGCTACGAGCCGGACGAGCTGGACGAGGTGCTGATCGAGGCGGTCGACGACTTGGCCTACGCGAAGCTCGTCGAGGTTGGCTTCCGGTGGGACCTAGCCAAGTCCCACGCCCTGGCCGTGCTCGACGCGGTGATCGCCTCGGAGAGGGTCAGGCTGAGCTTAGGGGGCGTTGAGGTGCTCACCCCCAAGCCCTCGAGGGCCCTCAAGCGACTCGCGCTCGACGTCCTGAGGCTCCCCCTCACCGAAGGAGGAGATGTGGCGCTGGTCTTCCTAGCGCTCTTCGACGGCGAGGAGGCGCGCAGCTTCAGGCTGCTCAAGGAGTTCCACCTCGTCGACCGCGCGTCCTCCGCTGCCGTGCAGCTGGTCGCCGACTACGTGAACCAGGGCTTCGAGGCCGTCCTCTTCGACGCGAACAGCGTGCTCAACGAGCTCTCGCTGGGTAACCTGGCGGGGCTGAGGGCCCTCATCGCCGGTCTCCTCGGCGAGGGGAGGGTGCACGACGTGGCAGAGCTGGCGCGCGCAGCGATAGGGCAGGCTGTCGGGTTGGATGAGCTGGCGTCGCACTTGGGCATCCCCCTGAAGCGGAGCTTCAGTGAGGTGAGGAGGGAGTACGAGGAGACCCTGAGCAAGATTAGGAACCTGCCCTACTCGAAGTGGCTCTCGTTCGCTCAATACCTCTCCGCGAAGGCCGAGGATTACGTGAGGGGGCGGGCGCGCGCCATCTACCTCGCGCACCTGGCCCTATCCCACCTGCTGACGCAGAGAAGATCCCCGACTGAGCTCGGCTGAGGGCGCAGCATCAAAAGGGATTTAGGCGCACCGCCCTTTACTCCCTACGCCATGGAGGGGGCCCTCGAGGATCTAGCCAGGACGCTCTCCAGCATGGGGTACGAGGTGAAGGTCTTGCGAGAGAGGTCGTCGCTGGAGGTCGCGCTGGGCCCCGTTAGGGCCCACGTGCTGCTGGCGGGGGAACGGGAGGTCCCATCGAAGCTCTACGTGAGGATGGGGCAGGGGTGCGGGCTCACGGTGGTGGATTGCAGCGACGTTAGGAGGGTCGGCGAGTGCGTGAAGCGCCTTCTCGAAGCTCTGAGGCAGGCGGCTCCGGAGTAAGCGTATTTAAGCGCGCCGCTGCAGCCAACCCGATGAGGCTGGGGGTCTCCACGTACTCTTACTGGCGCTTCCGCGGCCCCAAGCTGCCCCTCGCCGAGTACCTCACCATGGCCTACGAGGACGGCTTCTCGGGCGTAGAGGTGCTGGTTAATCACTTCGAGTCGAGGGCCAGGAGCTACATCAGGGAGGTGAGGAGGCTCGCCTTCGAGCTGGGCCTAGACGTGTACGCGGTGGCCATCCACAACAACTTCGTGAAGCCCGACCCCCAGGAGAGGGGTAGGCAGGTCGAGTACGTTAAGGAGTGGCTCGAGGTGGCACACGAGCTGGGGGCCGGCGTAGTGAGGATAAACTCGGGCAGGTGGGGGACTGTCAAGAGCTTCGACGAGCTGATGGCGCGCAAGGGCATGGAGCCGCCGATCGAAGGGTACACTGAGGAGGACGCCATCGAGTGGGTGGTCGACTGCATACACCAGTGCCTCGACAAGGCGGAGGACCTGGGGGTGGTGCTCGGCCTCGAGAACCACTGGGGCCTGACCACCCGCGCCGAAACGATGCTGAGGATAGTCAAGCGGATCTCGTCGAGGTGGTTCGGCGTCGTCATGGACACCGGGAACTTCGTGTACGACACCTACAGGGAGCTGGAAATGATCGCGCCCTACGCGGTGATGGTCCACGCGAAGACGTACTTCGGCGGGGGCATATGGTACACCCTGGACCTCGACTACGGCCGGATCTTCAGCATCCTGAAGAGGGTCGGATTTAGGGGCTGGATATCGCTCGAGTACGAGGGACTGGAGGAAGTGAGGAGCGGGGTCAGGAAGAGCCGGGAGCTCCTCAGCAAATACGTGTGAGCCGCTAACCATTTTAAGAGGGGAAAAGCAGGGAGTTCTGTGGAAAAGCTCGGCGTGGCGTTGGTGGGGGCCGGCTTCGCTGCCAACTTCCACGTGCGCGGCTGGGTAGGCGTTAGGGGCGCTGACATCGTTGCAGTGTACAGCAGGACCGAGGCGAGGGCGAAGGAGCTGGCAGCTTTGGCCGAGCGGCTAGGGGTGGGCAAGCCGAAAGTCTACACCAACATCTTCGACATGCTGCGGGACAAGAGTGTTAACGCCGTGTGGATCCTGTCCCCCAATTACACGAGGCTCGAAATCGTCCGGGCGATAGCCGAGGAGGCCAGGCAGGGTAGGGGGAACCTCGTCGGCGTAGCGTGCGAGAAGCCCCTCGCCCGCAACGTGAAGGAGGCGAGGGAGATGCTGAACCTAGTGGAGAAGGCCGGCTTACTGCACGGCTACCTCGAGAACCAGGTCTTCATGCCCTCGGTCATGAGGGGCAAGGAGATCGTTTGGAAGTACGGGGCCAAGTACAGCGGGCGCCCCTACATGGCCCGCGCAGCCGAGGAGCACGGCGGCCCCCACGCCCCCTGGTTCTGGCGCCCCACGCTGTCGGGCGGCGGCGTCCTGCTCGACATGATGTGCCACAGCCTCGAGGCGTCTAGGTACGTGCTCTGGGACCCGGAGAAGGGCAAGGAGAGCATCAAGCCCAGGAAGGTGTGGGGCGAGGTGGCCTCGCTCAAGTGGACGCGGAAAGGCTACGTCGAGAAGCTGAAGCAGACGTACGGAGCCGACTACACCGTGGAGCCGGCCGAGGACTACGCGACTGCCGTCGTCCTCTACGAGGACGAGGAGGGTAACGTGGCGCTGACCGAGACCCACACCTCCTGGTCCTTCATCGGAGCAGGGCTGAGGCTCACGTTCGAGGTGCTGGGGCCCGAGTACTCCCTGTGGATCAACACGCTGCAGCCTGAGCTCTTCGTCTTCTTCAGCAGGCATGTCAAGATACCACCCTCCGAGGAGTTCGTCGAGAAGCAGAACGCCGAGCAGGGCCTCATGCCCGTCCTGCCCGACGAAGCGATCACGTACGGTTACCAGGCCGAGGACCGCTACATGGTGGAGTGCTTCAAGAAGGGGACAATGCCGTTCGAGAACTGGCACGATGGCCTTCTGATCGTGCAGCTCATGATGCTGGCTTACCTGAGCGCCGAGAGGGGTCAGAAGCTCAACTTCGACCCAGCCCTCGTGGAGGACTACATCCCGCCGGTCCAGAAGGGCGCCTGGAACCCGAAGTCCCCGATCCTCTAGTCAGGAGGCGCGAGCGATAGTATTTAGCCTTTTTCTCCCCACCCCCTCCGCCCGGCATGACTGCGTGCCTAGCGTACTCCACCGGGGATCCGGCGGGCTCCGGGATAGCCGAGGCCCTCCTCTCCATGCTCAGCTCCAGGCCCCTGAGGGTAGCCGGCGCAGCAGCGGCCTACGAGCTGCCGGAGCTGCGAGCGGTGCTGGCGGCGTTCGAGGCGGACGTCCTCTACTTTGAGTTCCTGGACGAGACGTGCGAGGCCGACTTCTACCTGGTGCTCTCGAGGCACTCGAGCGAGGCGCGCGTTAGATCACTGACCGTCCACCACCCGGGCAACCCCCTGCGCGAGGCGCGCGCTGGCGGGAGGCCCCTGGAGCTGCCGCCCTCCAACCCCGTCCTAGCTAAGCGGCTCCTCGTGGGGCTCGCTAGGAGGGCCGGGAGGCTCGAGGGCTTCAGCGTCACGTACGAGGCAACCCACCACGGCCCCTCGTCACTCCGCAGGCCGGTGACGTTCGTGGAGATAGGGAGCAGCGCCGAGGAGTGGAGGCTCGAGGCGGCGCACGCGGTGGTCGCTGAAGCGGTCGTGGAGGCGCTCACCGACAGCGGAGGGGGTTACGAGGTCGCCGTGGGAGTGGGGGGCAACCACTACGCGCCGCTGTTTACGAGGCGGGCGCTCGAGGGGGACGAGGCCTACGGGCACATCATCGCCAACTACGCGCTCAAGTCGCTGGACGACCCTAGGCTCGTGGCCGCAGTAGTCAGGGAGGCCTGCCTGAAGAGCATGGCCCCCACCCAGAAGATCGTGGCCGAGGATAAGCTGAGGAGGAGCTGGCGCGAGGCGCTAGCGGAGGTCGCGAGGGAGCTGAAGCTGCAGCTGGAGCTAGCCTGACGGGTCAAAAACACCTTTTAAGAGCCGCTGGTCGGGGCGGCCGTGTACGTTCGCGTGAGCTTCGGGGAGCTGGGGGAGGTGGTGGCGTGGAGCAAGAGGGAGCTGAGGGGCCTACCCTTTGAGAGCGTCGCTAGGCGGTGGCGGCACGAAGTCTACTTCGAGGCCCCCGTGGAGGTCGAGGGGGAGGAGGCGCTCAGCGTGGAGAGGGGGACCTTCGCCTACTGGAAGCGGGGGAGGGCGCTGTGCCTCTTCCACGGCTACAGCCAGCCCTACGGGCCCGTGGTAAAGCTGGGCTACGTTGTGGGTAAGCCCGACCTGCTGTTCGACGTCGAGGATGGCACGCCCGTGCGCGTGAGCGAGCTGGTTGAGTACGGGCGCGCGGGCGAAGTGGCCGCCGCGCTCAGGGAGGCCGGCCTCAAAGCGGCCTCGCATACTTGGGGGGGCGAGGAGGTGGTGGGAGTCCTCGTGGAGGGGGTCGACGTCAGGATCGGCGCGGAGGTGGCCGTTGAGGAGGACGGGTTCTACGTGGAGACCCAGGCGCTCGCCTACTTCGACCAGGCGCCGGCCACGGTGGCCTTCTACAACACCCTGGTGAGGGAGCTCGCGCCCACTGGCTTGCGGCCGGACCTCAGCGACGAAGGCTACCTCACCCTCACGTGCTTCTCCCGAAGCTTAGACGAGCTGGCCAGGGATCTAAGGAGGCTGCTGGCCGCCTACTCTTACGCGGAGAAGGTAATGGAGGCGTTCTACGGGGTTCGTAGGCCGGCTTGAGCTAGGGCGCTGGGGATCCTCGGCTTCACGCAGCCCTCGAGGTCGACGTAGCCGCGGAGCCTCCACGCCAGCGGCAAGAGGCCCCTCTCGCGTGCCTCTGC
Organism: Thermofilum sp.; assembly: GCA_023269735.1. Classification (GTDB taxonomy): domain Archaea; phylum Thermoproteota; class Thermoprotei; order Thermofilales; family Thermofilaceae; genus JANXEW01. The sequence goes on along the minus strand of JAGDWA010000089.1, from coordinate 19,029 downwards.
GAGACTTCTGACCAGGGAGTAGGCGTCGCGCCCGCTCAGCAGCGCGTAGGCGCCCCCTCCTCCGGCCTTCGGCATGACCGCGTACACCTGCCTGGCCCTGAGCAGGGCCGCCAGCCAGGTTTCCGCCGCCTGCACCTCCGCGAAGAGGAGGGGTTCGCAGTGGAGGAGTCGGGGGTGGTAGTCGACGAGGGCTTGCAGGATCCTCCTGACATGGAACCTGTAGTGGTAGGAGAGGCGGCTCTTGCTCACCGAGGGGGAGGCCTTCGTGATCTGAGCCATTAGATCTTCGTACAGGTGGAGCAGGATGATCCGATCCTCCTCATCTAGGTCCAGGCTAGGGGGCCTGGGCAGGGCGTCACCCTCGCGTGGCCTCACCTCGCTCAGGTCGAGCCAGGGCGCAGCGAAAAGCAGGTCGCCAACCTCCTCGATCAGCTCCCCGCTGAGCCTGGCGGACAGCCACGCCATCCGGCGGGGGAGCACGTAGACGCCCACCGCGTAGGTGCTCCCATCGAAGCCGAAGACTCTGAACCTGAACGCCAGCAGGCCGTTGTCTGGCGGCTCGCGCTTGGAGATCACCGCATAGACTCTCCCCAGCGCCGAGAGGTAGGGGTAGGCTCGGAGCCTGACCCCCTCCCTCCTGAGCTTGGCCAGGACCTCGTAAACGTACTGCTTCGTCACGCCGATGATCCGGGCGGCCTCCGAGACCGCGCCCCGAGCCTCCACCAGGGCTGCTAGGACCCTCAGCCTGCTCTCCGTGAGCCCGGGGCAGCCGAGCCCCTCAGCGGACACGGGGAGCGTCTCTGAGAAAGGGTTTAATAGGCTCGGGCGGCACGCACCCGCATGAGCCAGGAGGAGGTGTTCGACCAGTACGACAAGTTCGTCCTCGCCGGCCTGTACCGCGAGTACTTCGGCTCGATGCTATTCACGAGGGGCTCTGTGAGCCAGCACGAGTTCGTGGCGCGCGCTGTAGCCGAGCTAACGGGGGCCCCCCAAGGGACTGGGGCGTACGAGGAGCTCGTCAAGAAGCTCACTAACTCCGTGAAGAAGCTAGCGGAGTGGGGTCTCCTAGAGCTGAAGGAGTACGAGGTGAAGCTGACGGAGTGGGGGCAGAGCGCAGCCTCCTCCGTGAGCGCCGAGGAGTACAAGAGGATAAGGGAGGCCCTAGCCAGGGAGGCCAGCCGCAAGCGGTAGGGGTCAGAGCGGCACCGCGAGCCCCCGCGCCCTCAGGAACTCCGCCAGTTCCCCGCGCCTCGGCATCCCTGAAGTCGCCCCTCTCCTCATGCACTTCATGGCCGCAACCGCGTTGGCAAGGAGCACGCTGTCCTTCAGCCCCCTCCCCTCGACGAGGTGGAACACGATGAAGGCAGCCGTCCAGGCGTCGCCCGCGCCTGTCGTATCGACGACCGGAACCCTGAAGGCCTCGACGTAGGCTTCCTCACCCCGGCTGGTGGCCACGTAGGCCCCCTCTCCCCCCAGCCTCACCGCGACGTACTTCAGCGAGGGGCTCAGCGAGAGCAGCCGGCTCGCAGCCTCCCTGAAGCCGCTGACCCCCAGCAGTGGCTCGAGCTCATCGCGCCCGAGGGTCACAAGGGAGGAGAGCTCGAACGCCTGCAGCATCTCCCTGCGGGCCCTCTCCACGTCGCCAAGCCACACGTCAGCCCTGAAGTTCGGGTCGAAGGAGACGAGGCCCCCGCTCCCCCCAACCACCTCCATCAGCTTGACGACCGTGTCGCGGAGAGGGGGGTGGGACAGGGCCACGCCGGACACGTGGAGCACCCTCACCCGCTTCACGGCCTCCCAGTCGACGTCGCCCTCGCTGAGCAGGGTGTCGGCCGTGGTGGCCCAGGGGGGCCTGTAGAAGAAGAACTCCCTCTCTCCCCCCGGCTTAGATATCACGAAGGCCAAGCTGGTGCGCGCCCTCTTGATGGGTATCCAGCCGGTGTAGACGCCCTCCCTCCTCAGGTACTCGACCAGCATCCTGCCGAAGGGGTCGTCGCCCACCGCGCCGATGAAGGCAGCAGGCACGCCCAACCTCGAGACGCCGATCGCGACGTTGGCCGGCGCGCCGCCGAAGTGCACCTCGATCAGCATCCCATCCCTGTACTCACCCACCTCGGTCGGTATCAGGTCCACCAGGATCTCGCCCGCGCAAGCGACCACCGGGTTCATGCGTAGCGACCTAGCGCAGAAGGGCAAAAGGCTTTCGGGCCGAAAGGCTTATGCTTGGGACGGGGCGGGGTGGTTTCCACAGTACTTTAGACGAAGGGTGAGGGGGGTGCAGAACTCGGTGGGAGCCTGGCCGGGCGTCGCGGAGGCCGCCGCCGCGCTGTCCATCGCCCTTTCGGCATACGGCCTGCCCCGGAGCGCGGCTAGGGTGCTGGCCCTGCTCCTCCTGTCGGGGGTTCCCCTGACGAGCAAGGAGGTGGCTAAGCTGACCGGCTACAGCAAATCGACCATCTCGGCGGCGCTGAGGATGTTGGAGGGCATGAAGGTCATCAGGAGGATGAGGCAGGGCAGGAGCGCCGCCTTCGCGGCCTCGATCAGCCTCTCGCAGTTCCTCCTCAAGGTCCAGGTCGACGCGGTCGAGGGCATCGTCAGGAGGGTGCGGGAGATAAAGGGCAGGGCCGACCCCTCGCTCAAGAGGAGGCTGGAGAGCATCGAGGGCGAGCTGGCGTCGCTCTCCTCGAGGCTGAGGGGGGTGGTGCTATGAGCGGGCGCGTCGAGGTCGCGGTCGAAGACTGCAGGGCGGCGGCTGAGCTGCTCAGGGAGAAGATCGCGGACCCTCACGTCAGGGAGATCGTCGTGAGGGTCCGCGCGAGGAGCGACAGAGCCGCTGCGCTCGAGGCGCTGAGGGAGGCCCTCTCCCTCAACATCAGCAAGACGGTGGTCGTCTATGTCGAGTGAGTTCGACATCATCATAACCACGGACCGCACGATGATGACCAACCACCGGGGCAAGGAGTTCATAGGCTTCATGACGACCGGCCCCGCGCTGGGGATGCCCGAGCGCCTGTGGCTGTGGATGTGCGCGCCCAAGCCCAAGGTCGACGATCTCGGCAGGCCCCTCGAGGCCCCCTACGGCCTCCGGAAGATCGAGGCCGCCCTCCAGGACGCCGGCTTCAGGGCCGCGATAATCGACCCCGACCACCTAGGCAGGCACATCGAAAGGGCGAAGGTGCTCATGGTCGGCCACCACGACTACTTCGCTCTGGCATCCCCGAGCATCGAGTGGTGGCTCATCACGGGGAAGGAGCCCGTGAACAGGAGGAGCTTCCTGAGGCTGATGAGGAGGCCCGAGGTGAGGAGGGCGAGGGAGAGGGGGCTGAGGGTGATAGTCGGGGGCCCGGCCGCTTGGCAGTGGCTGTGGAACCCCAACTACATAAGGGAGTTCGGCGTCGACACGATCGTCGACGGTGAGGCCGAGAAAGTGATTGTGGATCTGGCGAAGAGGGCCCTCGAGGGCGGCGAGCTCCCCGCCTACGTTTACGTGGGGCCGCACGATGCGCCCAGCGTCGAGGAGATACCGGACATCAGGGGAGCCAGCGTCAACGGGCTCGTCGAGATCATGAGGGGGTGCCCCAGGGGCTGCAGGTTCTGCCCCGTGACGCTCAGGCCCCTCCGCTACTACCCGCTGGACAAGGTCGAGAGGGAGATGCTGGTGAACGCCAAGGCCGGGCTGGAGGGCTGCATCCTGCACTCCGAAGACGTCCTGCTCTACGGCGCCAGAGGCCTGGAGCCCAACCCGGAGGCTCTGCTCAAGCTCCACGCGCTCGCGAAGAAGCACTTCAGGACGGTGGCCTGGAGCCACGCGACGCTAGCAGGCGTCAAGTACGCCCAGGAGAGGTACAAGCTCATAACGAAGATCACGGAGGTGCTCTACGATGACCACCAGGACTACCTCGGCGTCCAGATAGGCCTAGAGACGGGATCGGTGAGGCTCGCGAAGATCTTCATGCAGGGGAAGGCGGCACCCTACAGGATCGAGCAGTGGCCCGAGGTCGTAGTGGACGCGATGGCCATCCTCCACGAGCACAGGATCATCCCCGCCCTCACGCTCATCCTGGGACTCCCCGAGGAGACCGAGGAGGACCTCATCGCGACGGCCGAGCTCATCGATAAGCTGAAGGACTACAGGAGCTTGATAGTGCCGATGTTCTTCGTGCCGCTGGGCAGGCTCAGGGATCGTGGCTGGTTCCTGAGGGAGCACCTGAGGGACGAGCACATCGAAGTCATGAGGAAGTGCCTCTGGCACTCAGTTAGATGGGCCGAAGACATCATATCCAAGTTCTACCTGCGCAAGCCCAGCCAGGCTCCACTCCGCTTCATGCTGAAGTTCTTCATCTCCTTCGTGAAATGGAGGGCTCGCCAGATCGAGGAGCAGATCCAGCGCGCGAGGTCGGAGGGGGCCTAGCTTCAAACAGTCCCCGCTGCCACCGCGGTGCGCTTTGATGGCAGCCGCTGCACGCTACAGGAGCTTCAGGACCTCCTCCAGCTTCTCCTTCACCTGTGCCAAGCGGCTCCTCTCCGCCTCCAGCTCCTTGGCTAGCCGCGCGCGCTCCTCCTCAAGCTCCTTGATCCTCGCCTCGTAGGCCGCCTTGACCTCGCTCTCCGGGACGAACTTGTCGATGTGCGGCTCCCCGAACACGAGCCTCCGGCCCTCCTCGTCGTAGGCCACCTCGACCGTCACCCTGATGAGGTCGCCCTTGGCGCACCCCATCTTGTTGACGATGATGTCGTAGAGGTGCCTGTTGAACTCCGAGACGTCCCTCACTATCACCTCGCGCGGGGCGTACCCCTTGAAGGCGGCTAACGCAACGCGGCGGATCTTGTCGGCAAACCGGGCCGCTGGTATTATGCCGGTGCGCAGCTCAACGGTCCTCGCCGCCTTCAGCGTGACCATGCTGTAGAGCTGCCTGTACTCCTCCACTCGGGCCTCGTCGCGGGCGACCTCCTCCTCCGCCACGTGGTTTATATAGCAGTTAGGTAGAAAAAGTTATTGCCTAGCTCAGGGGTTCCTCTCGCGCGCCCTCGTCCACGCTCAGGAGCCACGCCCTCTCGGCGCCAGCCCCGAGGGCGGCCTCGGCCACCCTGCGGCCCCTCTCCTCGTCCACAAGGGCTATCAGGGCTCCCCCAAGCCCAGCCCCGCTGATCTTGGCCCCGTAGGCCCCCGCGCCCAGCATGGCGTCGCGGATCCTCTCCAGCTCCGGCAGGCTCACCTCGTAGAGGTCGCGCAGCAGCTCGTGCTGCCTGTTCATGATGGCGCCCAGGGTCTCCAGGAAGCCGGCGCCGGGCTGCGCCCCCACGCTCCCCAGCTCCTGGGGCTCTAGCCTGCCCGTCCTGATCAGCTTGAGGGCCAGGAGCGTCGACTCGTGCATCAGGATCGTGAACCTGATCCTCGCCGCCGGCTTGGCGCTCACCCGCGAGAGGTAGGGCTCCAGGTCCTCCAGGCGGATCGACTCCCACCTCGGCTCCCAGAACCTCTTGCCCAGCAGGGCGCGCAGCCCGTCGGGGAGGTCGGGCAGCCTCAGCAGCTCCTCCAAGCCGCGGTCGATCTCCGCCTGCCTGACGGGGTGGATGGCCGCGACCCTGTGCCTTATGCCGGAGTCCGCGACCACCAGCTTGACGCCGCCGAGCGGCAGCTCCTCAACCTCGTAGGGCGGCCTCGTGTGCAGCAGGATCGCGCGCCCGAAGGAGGACCCGTACTGGTCCAGCCTGCCGCATGGCACCCCCATGATGACGTTCTCGGCCGCGAACGCGAGCTCCGCCAGCTCCCTCCTCCCCAGGCCCAGGCCGAAGTAAGCGTCAAGGAGCTTGAGGAAGGCCACCTCCAGCGCCGCGCTACTCCCCAGCCCCCCACCGGGCGGGACGTCGCTGTCGATCACAACCCTCAGGCCCCTGTCGATGCTGTACCCCGCCCTCCGGAGGGATATCACGCACGCCCTCAGGTAGTCCCCAAACCACCCTCCACCCCTCAGCTGTGGCTCGAGGGGGAAGCTGTCGATGTACTCGTGGCCCTCGCGCGCCATGGTGAGGCTGATGACCTCGAACCTATCGGGGAGCTCGCGCACGGCGAAGGAGTAGGTCCTCAGGTTGACGGCCACCGGCACCACGGGCAAGCCCTTGTAGTCCTGGTGGGTGTTCAGGAAGTCGGCCCGCCCCGGCGCCGAAGCTGCCTCGAGGGGCCTCCCGTACTTCGCCTCAACCTCGCTCAGCACCTGCGCGTAGCTGCGCGGCTGGAGGGGGGCTCTCACGCCCCGGCGGGGGAGGGACAGGTATAATACCTCTGCTCCCCCAGCCCGCTCAGCGGGCGGATGCCATCGTGGAGCGTGCACAGGGCCCTGGCCAGGAAGTTCCTCAGGGAGAGAGCCGGCTGCGAGGCCCCCGGCGGTGTCGACAGCTCCCTGATCGACCTGCTGGTCGACGAGCCTGGCGCCCTCGTGAGCAGGCTGCGCGAGGCGCTACCACGCAGCAGCGCCCTCCTGGCCCTGCTCCTGCTTGATGAGAAGCTAAGGCCTGAGGACCCCGTCATGGAGCACGACTGGGGGGCCTGGGCGCGCTGCAGGGCCTCCGTGGAGGCGTTGAGGCGCGCGAGCGAGGCTCTCGCAGGCGGCCTAGGCAGGATGCTCGTCGACCTCCACCTAGCCCTCGACTACGCGTGGAAGGGCGGTGGCCTCAGGGAGTTCCTCGAGTGGGCAGAGGAGGTCGGCATAGCCCCCGAGGTCGTCGACTTTGTGGTCCGGGAGGTGCTCCGGGGGCGCCGGAGCGAGGTCAAAGCTTAATTGAAGGGGTGGCCCGTTGAGTGGGGAATGGGCGGTAGCTGGCTGCTCACCTACCAGAGGCTGAGGGGCGCGAGGGGGAGGGCGAGGGAGGAGCTGCTGGAGAGGCTGAAGGCGGAGTTCGTCGCCGAGGTCGTCGGGGGGGAGCTGGAGAGGGTGAGGGAGTGGATCAGCGAGCTCAGGTCCGTCGCCGATCGTGCCTGCAGGGCTCTGGGCGCGCGGGGGGTCGTCTACCCAAAGGAGACGAAGTCGTTCCTCGAGGACCCGGCGCTGCACCTGCGCAAGAAGCTCTTCATCTATGCCCACGACCTAGCGCGGGGCAAGCTCACCCCCTCCGAGTTCCTCGAGAGGGCCGGAGCCGCCGTCAGAACCTCGCTACTCACCAACAGCAGGTCGCTCTACCAAGCCTGGGTCTACCTAGCCATCGTCTACCACCTAGCCAGGGAGGGGTTCAGGCTGATCTACCCCGACGACATCTTCCTCCACCTGGAGCGATCCGGCAGGCAGAGGACCGGGGGCATACCGCCCAACGCCGTGCTGTCGGATGGGGTGCGTGCAGTCAGCCTGTTCATTGAGGCCCCCCGGCCGGTCGGGTGGGAGGACACCAGCGACCTCTCGCGGGCGTGGAAGCTCTACGTGGCCCTGAGGCCCGACATGCTGGCGTACGGCGGGCGCGTTCTGAACATCGTGACCCTGGACGGCGACCCCCCGGTGCTCAGGCCCGACGTGATCATCGAGTGCAAGGAGCTCGATGACTGGCACTTGCGCGCGAGGGAGCTGAAGGGGCCGATCGCGGTCCCCCTTAGCGCCGAGGAGTGGAGGGAGAGGTGGATAGCGGGCCTCTACGCAGGCTTGGCCGACGTCCTGAACGTGAGGGTCTCCGACCTCATCTCGAGGTTCAAGGAGAGGAGGGGGCTGAGGCTGAAGGACTACAAAATCGTCATCCTCTACAGGAGGTTCTACAACCCGAGGAGGATGCTGCTCGTGACGCGCGCGGAGACCCCGCCCGAGGTTAAGCAGCTGCTCGAGGCTGAGGGCATCGAGGTGCTCGACCGGGTGGGGTTCTCAGCTGACAGGCTGCGCGCAGCGGCGGAGGCTCTAGTTGAGGTCGCTGAGGCCGGGGTCGCGCGCGCCGACTTCGTGGAGCTGACCCCCCGCGCCAGGGAGCTCATCAAGGTGGCGCTCGAGAGGCTCTGGGGGAGGGGCGGGAGCGTTGCTCCCCCCGACCTGGTCGAGAGGGCGCTCGAGGACTACGTCTCGAGGCTCCTCGGGGAGAGGAGCCCGTAGATGGCGGTGACGCTGAGCTCGGCCGCCACCACGGGCTTCTCCAGCCCCCAGTTGGCGAGGACCGCGGGGTGGACCTCCCCCACGAAGCCGATGCTCACGCCGCCCACTTCCACCACGGCGTATCTGCCGCGTATGAAGGAGGGGTGCTCGCCCCTCCTAAGCGAGTAGCTCAGGCCCATCAGCCGCATCAGCTCGCTGACGACCGCCAAGATGTCGGTTAAGGATGCCCTCGTGTCCGATACCGCCAGGGCAAGCCTCCTCTCCTCCCTAGTCATGTTTTCCGAGGACTCGTCGACCAGCACGACGTCGCCGCACTCGAAGATCCTCTGGGGGTAGTCCGCGTGCTTGCTCCTCGCCAGCACCTGGAGCAGCTGGGGGGTGATCCAAGTCCTCAGGCACGTGAACTGGGGCGGCTTGGGGTTCGCCACCCTCACCGTCGGCTGCGCCGGTGCATTCATCAGCTCGTAGAGGACCTCCTCGCTGGTCAGCAGGTAGTTGTTGACCTCCTGGAAGCCGAAGCCGACGACCAGCTCCCTCAGCCTCCTGCTGAAGACCTCGAGGGGGTCCTCGGCGCCTGAGTGCTGGGGCGGCATGAACTGCGGGACCAGCCTCTCGATCCCGTAAGCGATCACAACATCCTCGACGAGGTCAATCGGGTGCAGGACGTCGATCCTGTACGGTGGCACGAGCACCCTGAGCACCCCGCCCTCCACCTCCGCGTCGAACCTCATCCGGCGCAAGTGCTGCGCGACCTCCCGCGCCTCGAGGCTGAGACCCGCGATGCGCTCCACGAGGCTGGGGTCGAGGGTCATCACCCTAGGCTCCAGGCTCAGCGCCTGCACCCCGTCCCGGGATTGCACCTCGACCACCCCTATCTCCCCGCCCCTCTCCGCGATCGACGTGACCATGACAGCAAGCACCTCTTGCGCGCTCCTGAGGTCCGTCGCCGTGACGTCTACCAGCACGTCGGTGGTCCTTTCGGTCACCCTGGTGCCCTCGCTGTTCACGATCGGTGGTAGGGACAGAACCTCGCCCTCAGCGTCGACGAGGAGCGGGAACTTCTCCTTACCCTCGAGGAGGTGGCCGTACTCCCTGCCCTTGGGGTGGCGCCTGACGATCTCCCTCAGGGTCATCTCCTCGGAGGAGTCCAGGGGCACGAACCTCACGGCGTCGGGGTCCGCCTCCACGTACCTCACAGGGAGCTTGATGCGGGAGAGGTCGTAGACGCCGATGGAGACTCTCCTGCGGCCCCTGCCGTAGGTCGCGTGGAGCTTCTCCTGCAGCTGCATCATCTGCCTGATGGCCTCGTCGTCCAGCCTGAGCCCGTGGACGGTTGCGAACAGCACGTAGGGCCGGTAGGCGGGGCCCTCGTTGAGGGCCCCGCCTACCCTCCTGACGCTGAAGCGCCGCAGGCCCTCCTCGACGCCGAGCAGGCCCTTTAGCGCGCGAGAGAGCCCCTCCGCCGAGAAGAGATCCGGCCTGTCGTGAGTGGCCTCGTAAGTCACGTAGCCACCCTCGACCCCCTCCACCTCGCACTTCAGGCGGGGCAGGAGCTCCTCAAGGTCGCTCGCGCTCAAGTCGAGGCCCGTCAGGCGGTTAACGTCGAAGAGGGCCGCTGTGCACACGGGCACGGGCTACCACCTCAGCGGGGGCCTCCAGTTCCTCAGGAACTCCAGGTCCTGCGAGAAGAGAAGCCTGATGTCGTCAACGCCCAGCACGGTCATCGCGATCCTGTCAATCCCTATCCCCCACGCCGCCACGTTGCACTCCCTCAGGCCCAGGGGCCTCACGACCTCGGGCCTGAACATGCCGCCGGGGAACACCTCGATCCAGCCCAGCTTCGGGTGCCTGATGAAGCCCTCCACGCTGGGCTCCGTGAACGGGAAGTAGGCCGGCTTAATCCTCACCGGGCCCAGCCTCAGGACCCTCGCGAGCTCCTCGAAGAAGCCTATCAGGTTCCTGAGCGTGACGCTCCTCCCCACGATTATCCCCTCCAGCTGGTAGAACTCCATGCTGTGCTTTGCGTCCAGGTTCTCGGGGCGGAACACCCTGCTCAGCGCGAAGCAGCGGTACTCCCCGTCGCCCCGCGCGTACAGAGTCCTGGCGGAGACGGCCGTCGTCTGGGTCCTGAGGATGAGCCGGAGCGCCCTGGAGGGGTCCCACCTGTACCTCCAGCCCAGGGATCCGGTGCCGCCACCGCTCTCGTGCGCCTCGGCAATCCTGGCGAGCAGGCCGGCGTCCCCAACCCGCCCCCGGCTCGGGTACGCCAAGTAGAAGGTGTCGTGGATCTCCCTCGCGGGGTGGTCCTGGGCCTGGAAGAGGGCGTCGAAGTTCCAGAACTCCAGCTCCACGTAGGGCCCCTTCATCTCCTCGAACCCCATCGAGGTCAGGATCCCCCTGACCTCGTCGAGGAACTCGAGGTAGGGGTGCTTCCTACCCGGGTACAGGCGGGGCGGCGGAACGCTCAGGTCGTACTCCTTGAACTCCACCTCTTTCCACCTCCCGCTGACTATCAGCTCAGGCGTCAGGGCGGTGACGACCGGTCTCGAGGCGATCCCCCCCGACGACAGCAGCGCCCGCGCCTCATCGGTGAGCGATACGTAGAGCACGGTCACCCTCCTTACGGCGGCCAGCTTGCGCCTCCTCAGCACCTCTGCGATCTCGCTGGGCACGCGCTCCCCCCTGGCCAAGCCCTCCAGCGCCGCCCTCAGCCCCTCCGCCTCGCGCAGCGCGCGGTCCAGCGCCTCGCGGCTCTTGAGGCGGGCGACCCCCTCCTGCAGGGTCAAGGCCCCGTGCCTTGCGAGGTGCATGATCCCCACGTCCACTTCCGCTTTATCCATCGGGAGACCCAGCCCACTGGCTAGGCGGGGGATCTCCTCCACGCGCACCTCGCCCCAGCGCTCCACGACCCTGGCGACCTTCTCCTCTGGCAAGAGGGAGCGCGCGTAGCGCAGCCCGTCATCGGTCGGCTCGACCCTCTCCACGTAGCTCCTCTCCACGCGGACGAGGCCCCTAGCCCTCAGCTCCTCCAGGTCCCTCATCAGGTCCTCACGCCTGAGCCCGAGGGCCGCCGCCACCTCCTCAACGCTCCTCGCGCCCCTCGAGCAGGCCTTGAGGATCGCCACCTGCCGCTCGCTCAGGATCAAAATTGGCGCTCCATCACCGCTCGCCCCCCTCAGGAGCCGAGCTTTAAAAAGCTGAAGCTGGGAAGCAGCTATAAGGCTTGCGGGGAGCCCACCCTCCCCCCGCTCGCCCACCACGCCTTTTCCGAGGCCGCGCACGAGAGCTCGCGTGAGGGGCGCACGCACACTGGAGGACGTGAGGGAGAGGGTCCTCAGTGCCCTCGCCGCCGTGGGAACCGTTGAGGGGAAGTACACGGTCAATGCAGCTAGGTACCTAAGGCGCGCGAAGCGCTCCGCGCCCTGAGAACGGGGCCACTCGTGCCCGCCGGGGTCGAGGAACTATTCCCTCTGAAGCCGAGGCCCGGGCAGATCGAGGTCGCGGAGAAGCTCGCCGAGCTGCTCGAGCAGAGGCTGAGGATCGTATTCAGCGCCCCAACGGGCTGGGGGAAGACGCTGGTCGCCTTGACCGCGCTCAAGGCCGCCAACGCGCTGCCGGCGCTGTGGCTCGTGAGGTCCCTGGAGCTGGGGCGCCGCGTCGCTGAGGACGCGGCGCTCCTCAGGCTGACGACGTTCACCGCCGCCGGCCGCGAGAGGACCTGCCCCCTCGCGGACAAGCTGGGCGAGGCCGTCCACGACTTCTGCCGCCTGCACAAGCACAAGTGCCCCTACTTCCGCCCCCCGCCCGCGCTCGACCCGACCCTCACCAGCTGGGAGCAGGTGGTGGAGGCGGGGAGGCGAGAGGGCTGGTGCCCCTACTACGCGCAGGACCTCGTGGAGGCCGACGTCCTCGTGCAGAGCTACAACAGGAGGGCGAGGAGGGCGGTGGCGGCGGCCGTCTACGACGAGGCGCACAACCTGCTGCTGCCCGAGGAGAGGAGCTACAGCATCTCGCGGATCGCCGAGGCCATCGCCGCCGCGCGCGGCCTCGTCTCTCAGCAGGTCATGAAGAAGCTCGAGGCGCTCTACGGCTACCTGCTCGCGAGGGAGGGGAGCGTGGACCCCTCCCTCCACCTGTCCGAGGAGGAGAGGAGCGAGCTGAGGTGGGCGTTCTGGCGCGCCGAGCCCGAGCTCATGAGGAGCCTGAAGCCGCTGGTCGACGTTGCGGCGGCGCCCATCGCGTACGCGGAGGGCGAGCGGGTCGTCCTCTTCAAGCCGCGGCTGCCGCTGCCCTTCAGGCCGGCCGTATTCGTGAGCGCAACGATCCCGCAGTTCGCCCACGAGCTCCTGCGAACCGAGGCGGAGATTCGAGTGCCCTGGGCGGCGAAGCCGAAAGCGACCCTGGTCAAGAGCGTCACCACGCGGTACGAGGACTTCAGCATAAAGATGGCCCTGGAGTACAAGAAGATCCTGCTGGAGACCGCGAAGCGGCACAAGCGGGTGCTGGTCTTCGCCGCCTCGGAGAGGGTGGCGAGGGAGCTGAGGAAGTGGGCCACCTACGAGGAGGTGCTACCGCCCCCCGACTGGGAGGGGGTGCTGCTGCTGCGAGCCAGGGGCCGCTTCGCGGAGGGCGTCGACCTGCCGGCTGACGCGGTGGTCATGGCGGGCGCGCCCTACCTGCCCCCCGAGGTGAGCGACCGCCTCGCCAGGGCGTACAGGGCGGCGGGCGTGCCGGACCCCGTGAGGGCGGCCATCGACCTGCCGATGCTCACGGCGACGCTCCAGTGCATCGGCAGGGCCTGGAGGGACCCGGAGAGGCCGCCCTCGGTCGTGCTGGCGGACTGGAGGTACGAGCGGTACGCCAAGGACCTGGAGCCCTACCTAGAGCTCACCGGGGACGCTTAACCTCGGCCCTGGACTGCCGCCCGCCGCGCGAGCTTGCGGGCCCCCTCCTCGATCGTCCTGTAGTACACCTCCATCCTAGTGCCTTCGGCGACGAGGCTGGCGGCCCTCCTGACCTCCTCCGGCGGCGCCGCCGGGCGGCGCGCAAACTCCCCTTCCACGCCCTCGTAGGGGATGAACTGCTGGACCACGAAGACGACCCTCCCCCTGGCCCTCTCCGCGTACTCCTCTAGCGACCTCGCAACCTCCACCACGTCCCTGCCGGTCAGCAGCCCGGGCACCAGCGTGGTCCTGAGCTCTAGGAAGGGCACGGACAGCGCGGCCTCGATGCTCCTCCTAACGCTCTCCACCACCGCCTCGGCCGCCTCCCGGCTGATGCCCGCCGCAAGGGCGTAGAGGGCAGGGTTGCTCAGGGGGGCCTTGACGTCTATCGCCACGTGGTAGAGGAGGGGCGCCAGCTCCTTCAACCTCTCGGGGAGGGTCCCGTTGGTATCGAGGCTGAGGGGGAGGCCCACCTCCCCCCTGACCCTCTCGAGGAGGGCCCTCAGCTGCCTGAACTGGATCAAAGGCTCCCCGCCCGTGACGTGGAACACCTCGACGAACGCGCTCGACCCCTTCACGACCTCCACCAGCCTCTCCACGCTGACCGGCTTGGCCCCCACGCCCCTGGCGAGCCTCGCGTTGGAGCACCAAGGGCAGCGGAGGTTGCAGAGGGCGAGCCAGAGCGTGAAGGAGACGTGTTCCAAAACGTCGACCAGGCTGACTTCCCTCCATCCGCCGACCAGGAGGGAATCCTCGCCCATCGGCTGGCGCGCCCCCTAGGCCACGGAGCCGTAGTGGACCCTCAGCTTGAACTCGGCCTTCTTGCCGGGGTTCCACTGGCGCACGGGCCTATAGTAGCCCACGATCCTGCTCCAGACCTCGGCCTGCGACCCGCACCTCGGGCACTGCCAGTGGGTGCCCACGGCCCTCCAGCCGCAGCTGCGGCAGACGCTGATGGAGGGCGTGATCGAGAAGTAGACGACCTTGGTGCTCGTGGCGATGCGGTAGACCAGCTTCTTGAGCGCCTGCGGGTCGGGCCTCTCGCCGAGGAAGAGGTGCATCATCACTCCGCCCGTGAACTCCTGCTGCACCTCGCCCTCCCACAGGGCGCGCTGGTGGATCGGGACGTCAGCGTAGTAGGGCACGACGCTGTTGCTGTAGAAGGGCGCCGTCCCGTCCGTCGGTATGCTCACCTCGCCCCTCCTCAGCTCCTCCCTGAACAGCTGGCTGTCGGCGAGAGCTAGCTTGTAGCCCGTGCTCTCCCCCGGCACCTCCTCGACATTGTAGAGGTAGCCGTCAAGCTCCTCGCACTCGCTGGCGAACTCCCTCACCAGCCGCACCATCCTCCTCTCGACCTCCACGGCCTCGCGGACCTCGCGCTCGGACCCCTCGAGCCACACCTTCGGGCTCCTGAGGAAGTTGGCCGCTGCCTCCGGCAGCCCGATGAGGCCGAAGGTGTTGAAGTGGTTGTTGAAGTGGCCCAGGTACACTCTCGTGATCGGCATGAGGCCGCTCCTGAGGCCCCTCTCGTACCTGACCCTCCACGCCAGCAGAACCCTCCTCGCGAGCTGGAGGCGCTCCCGCAGCAGCTCCTCGAAGACGTCCCACTCGCCCTTGCTGAGCGCGGCGATCCGCGGCAAGTTGACGGTCACGACGCCGATGCTGCCCGTCGCGTCGGGGAGGGCCCACACGCCGTAGGCCTTCGCGCCCTCCCTCGACTTGAGGAAGCGCTCGTAGGCGTCCTCGGCGTCGGCGTAGCTCAGCTTGAGGGCCGCCGAGTGGTTCAGCACGTGGTTCACGTCTATCGTGAGCCGGCAGCACATGGCGTAGAGGGCCTCGACGTTGCTCGCATAGCCGTTGAGCAGGTACGCGCTGCCCCTAGCGGCTAGGCTCTCAAAGATGATGTCCGTCAGCTCGCCCCACCTCCTCCCCTCCCAGTCGAAGTTCTTCGTGAGCATCAGCGTGGGGATTGGGAAGGTGAACGGCTGGCCCAGGGCATCGCCCTCTAGGTACAGCTCGAACAGGGCCCTGTCGACGAGGATCGCCTCGTCCAGGTAGTCGCCCAGCCGGCCCGACCTCTCGCCGGCTACGATGGCGTCACCCTCCAGCATGTCGCTGCTGGTGTCGAGGACGAGCGTGATGTTGGTGAAGGGGCTCTGGTACCCCGACCTGGCCGGGTAGTTGAGCTCGAACAGCATCCCCTGCAGCACTTGCTTGACCCTCTCGCCGCTCAGCCCGTCGCGCGCGACGAAGGGCGCCACGTACAGGTCGAAGGCGCTGGTGGCCTGAGCCCCCGTGAACTCCTGCGCTGCCATGAAGAAGAAGTTGGTGAGGTGGGTGACCGCCGTGTCGAAGTGCCTCGCCGGCCTGCTGACGACGCCCGGGGTCCGCAGCCCGAGCTCGAGGATGCGCCTGTAGCTCCAGCCGATGCAGTAGGGTATCCAGAGGGAGTCGGGGAGCTTGTGGATGTGGATGTCGCCCCTGTAGTGGGCCTCGACGGCGTCGGGCGGGAGGTACGACTTCAGCACGTCGGGGGTCTCCACGAGCTTCTCGAAGAGGAAGTTCCTGAAGTTGCTGTAACTGAAGTTCGTGTTGGCGTTCTCGAACACCTCCCAGTCGGCCCGCTTCATGTACGACCTCTCCAGCTCCTCGAGGAGCGCGCCCCGCCTGCCCGCGAGCACCTCACTCTCCATACACGTCGCACTGCTCAGAGAGCGGTGGGACGTATAAGAGAAACCGCTAGCACCGTGAAAGTATTCCGGTGGAATAGTGCGGCAGGAGGGCTCGGGGTAACATCAGGGCGGCCCCACCTTGACTTCGACCCTGAGGTCCCCGCAGGGCGCCCCCCCTTCCGGTGGAAGAGCCCTCCAGCAGTTCTTCGATGGGCGACGAGTGGAGGGGGCGCAGCGGAGGTGCTCGAAGACCCCTGCGCCACGTGGATGCCGAAGAGGGGAGGGGTTTATAGCCCCCTTTAGGGGGGCCCCTCCGATGGAGGAGCTCTACGGTAAGATCAAGGAGGCGTTCCTGGGCTTCGACTTTGACGGCGTGAAGGCTCTCGTGAGGGAGGCCCTGGCTCGAGGTGCCTCTCCGAACGACGTCATCGAGAGGGCCCTGAGGCCTGCGATGGAGGAGGCCGGGAGGAGGTTCGAGAAGGGTGAGTTCTTCCTCGCTGAGCTCGTCGTGGCGGGGGACCTGTTCAAGGAGGTGATGGACGAGATCCTCGTCCCCGAGATACGGAAGCAGGGGGGCTCCGCCAGGACCCTGGGAACCGTCGTGATCGGCACGGTTCGGGGGGACCTGCACGACATCGGGAAGAGCATCGTAGCGACGATGCTGAGGGCGGCCGGCTTCAACGTGATCGACCTGGGCGTCGACGTGCCGCCGGAGAAGTTCGTGGAGGCGGCGATACAGCACAAGGCCGACATCGTGGCGATGTCCGCGCTCCTCACGACGACGATGCTCGAGATGAAGAACGTGATAGAGGCTCTGAAGAGGGCCGGCATACGCGACAAGGTCAAGGTCATCGTCGGGGGGGCAGCTGTCACTGAGGAGTTCGCGAGGAGCATCGGGGCTGACGGGTACGGTGAGGACGCGGTCAAGGCCGTGAAGATCAGCAAGCAGCTCCTCGGGATAGAGGGCTGAAGGCGCTCCCATGCCGACGCTGAGGGTAGCGGGCCTCGGCCAGCTGGAGGCGCAGGAGGGGGAGACCCTCCTCGAGGCGCTGAGGAGGCAGGGGGTGGTGGTACAGGCCGGATGCGGCGGCCTAGGGCTCTGCGGGATGTGCCGCGTCAGGGTGCTGGAGGGCCTCCTCTCTCCGCCGACGCGGAGGGAGCTCGAGCTGCTCCCCGCCCACCTGCTGGAAGGGGGGTGGAGGCTCGCGTGCCAGGCGAGGGTGCTCGGTGACGTCGAGCTCGAGGTCCCGCAGCCTAAGAGGGCGCTCGCGAAGGCGAGGGTCAGGCGCGCGCTCGCGGTGACGCCGCCAGCGCTCTTCGTCCCCCTCAGCGTCGGGGAGGGCGAACCCTCTTACGAGGAGGAGGCCCTGTCCAAGCTGAGGGGGCTGGGGGTTAGGGTTAGCAGGGCCTCGCGCAGCGCCCTCAACGCGCTGGCAGAGAGGGGCTCGGGGGTGGCGGTAGTGGTGGACGGGGAGGTCGTGGACGTGGCAGAGACCTTCGCCGGCTTCGGGGTGGCCGTCGACGTGGGGACCACGAGCGTCGCCGCGTCGCTCGTCGACCTCACCAGCGGGGCCGTGGTGGCTGAGGCGGTGGACCTCAACCTGCAACTCCAGTACGGCGCCGACATCATAAGCAGGATCGGCTACGCCATCAAGGAGCCGGAGGGGCTCGCCAAGCTCCAGAGGGCGGCCGTGGAGACGGTCAACGCGCTGATCGCTAGGCTCGGCGCGCCGCCGGGGAGGATCTACAGGGTGGTCGTGGCGGGGAACTCCGTCATGCTCCACCTCCTCTTCGGCGTGAGCCCCAGGACCCTCGGCTTCCTGCCCTTCAGGCCGGTCTACAGGAGGGGGCTGAGGGCGAGGGGGCGCGAGCTGGGGCTCGCGGTGCACCCCGACGCGATCGTCGAGTCGCTACCCATCCTCGGCGGCTACGTGGGGGGCGACGTGGTCGGCGACATCCTTGCCTCCGGCCTGCTCGAGTACGAGAGGGCAATGCTCATCGACGTGGGGACGAACGGCGAGATCGTCCTGAAGTGGGGCGACGCCTGCGTGGCCGCCTCGGCGCCGGCGGGGCCAGCGTTCGAGGGCGTGGGGCTCCGCTCGGGCATGATGGCTGTGGCGGGGGCCATCGAGCGGGTCAAGCTGGGCGGCGACGGGTCGGTGGAGTTCTCGGTGATAGGCGGCTCGGAGCCTCGGGGGATCTGCGGCTCGGGCTACATCGACCTGCTGGCGGAGCTCGTCAGGGCCGGCATCCTCTCCCGCGACGGGAGGCTGCTCGACGGGCCGCGGGTGAGGGATCTGGGGGGCGTGAGGGCCTTCGTCCTGGACGAGGAGCGGGGGGTGGCCCTGACCCAGCAGGACGTGAGGAAGCTCCAGCTCGCGGTGGCGGCTGTGAAGTTCGCGGCGAAACACCTGCTCCGCGCGCTGGGGGCCGAGCCGAGCCGGCTGGAGAGGGTCATCGTCGCGGGCGACTTCGGCTACCACATCGACGCGCTCAACGCGATGGAGATAGGCCTGCTGCCGCCCGTGGAGCCCCAGCTCGTCGAGTACATCGGCAACGGGTCCCTCACGGGGGCCGAGATGTTCATGCTGTCGGAGGAAGCTAGGAGGGCCGCCGAGGAGCTGCCGACCCGCTGCAGGGTCCTCGACGTTCCCCGCGAGGAGCGGGCGTTCGTGGCCGAGCTCAGGCTCTCCTGGTGACTCCCACCCTCCTCTCGGCCCGCGCAGCCGCGGCGTAGCCGTGGGCTCCGTAGGCCAGCAGAGCCAGCCCGGCGACGGAGAACGCCACGGACAGGGCGTCCAGCGCGAGGAGGAGGCCGTAGTCCACGCTGTAGTACCTGATCGAGAGTGCGCCCCTGACCACGCACTCCCCGCACCTGATCACCAGCTGGGCCGCGCTGGGAGCCTCCTCCAGGAGGAGCGAGCCCTGGCGCCTGACGGAGACCCCCTCGCCGAGCTGGAGCTCCCTCGAGGACCCCCCTCCCACGACGACCAGCGTGAAGCTCGCCGGCGCGCTCGAGCTCGCGTCGACGCTGTAGTAGATCCTCGAGCCCGTGGCCCCCGGCAGGTCGAGGGTCACGCGGTACTCGCCCCTCACGCCGGCTTCGAAGGGCTCCTCGGCCAGCATGCGCGGCGAGGAGTGGTAAGTGGCCCAGAGGGAGGCTAAGACCGCGAGGATGGAGAGCAGCGTGCCTGCCGCCAGCGGCAGCAGGTATCTACGCCTTCGCGTAGAGCCAGCACTTGACTGCATGGCCCGGCTTGACCTCTACCGTCGGCGGCTCCTCCCTCCTGCAGACGTCCATCGCGTAGGGGCACCTCGGGTGGAAGCGGCAGCCGGGGGGCGGGTTGATCA
>JAGDWA010000023.1:14051-34332 GCA_023269735.1 Thermofilum sp. | reverse complement strand
TCGTGGAGGCCGCCAGGAGGCACGGGGTCCGGCTCCTCGGCCCCAACATAGTGGGGATCTGCGATACGGTCACGCCGATAAACGCGAGCTTCTGCCAGGGGAGCCCGTTGAAGGGCGAGATAGCCTTCATCTCGCAGAGCGGGGCGCTAAGCATAGCCCTCGTGGGGTGGACTGCGCTCAAGGGCGTGGGCCTCTCGAGCCTCGTCAGCTTGGGCAACAAGGCCGACCTGAACGAAGCGGATTTCATCGAGTTCTTCGGGAAGGACCCGCACACCAAGGTGATCACCGCCTACCTCGAGGGCATCGAGGACGGCAGGAGGTTCATGGAGGTGGCGGCTAGGGTCTCGGTGCTCAAGCCGATCCTCGTGCTCAAGGTGGGCAGGGCGGAAAGGGCCCTCGGCGCCATTAAGTCGCACACGGGCTCGCTGGCGGGCTCTGACGCGGTCGTCGACGCGGCGCTTGAGCAGTGCGGCGTCATCAGGGTGCCCACATTCGTCGAGCTGTTCGACTGGGCGGTCGCGCTCGCGAAGGCCCCGCTCCCCAAGGGCGAGAACGTCGTCATAATCACGAACGGAGGGGGGGCCGGCGTGATGGCCACCGACGCGGCCGAGCAGTACGGGGTGAAGTTGATGGACATTCCGCCCGACCTGGCGGAGAGGCTGCGCAAGTACATGCCGCCCTTCGGCAGCACATTTAACCCCGTCGACCTCACCGGCATGGCTACCAAGGAGTGGTACAAGGGCGCGCTGCTGGAGGCCCTGAGGGACGAGAGGGTCCACGCAGTAGTCGTGCTGTACTGCCACACCGCTGTGACTAAGCCCAGCGATATAGCTGACGCGATCCTCGA
Source organism: Thermofilum sp. (assembly GCA_023269735.1). Taxonomy (GTDB): domain Archaea; phylum Thermoproteota; class Thermoprotei; order Thermofilales; family Thermofilaceae; genus JANXEW01. Next base: position 33,485 of record JAGDWA010000023.1, on the reverse strand, counting down.
GGCCAAGAGGGAGGCGGGGGTCGAGAAGCCGATCGTTGCCTCGCTCATAGGCGGGGAGGAGTGCTTCAGGGAGATCGAGCGCCTAACAAGGGAGGGGGTGCCCGCCTACGAGTCCCCGGAGAAGGCCGTGGCTGCGATGGGTGCCATCTACAAGTACAGCAGGCTGCGTGAGAGGCTGCTGTCCGCCAAGACCTACCCCGAGCTCAAGGTCGACCACGAGGGCGCTAGGAGGATCGTAGAGGGCGCTCTGAGGGAGGGCAGAACCGCGCTGACCCCGTTCGAGGCGGCGCAGCTGGCTAAGTGCTACGGGATCCCGGTGCTCGAGAAGCGCCTTGTGACCAGCAGGGAGGAGGCCGTCAAGGTGGCCGAGGAGATCGGCTACCCCATCGCGCTCGAGGTCGAGTCGCCCCAAGTGATACACAAGACGGAGGTGGGGGGCATTCTGCTCGACCTGAGGAGCGCGGACGACGTTGCTAGGGGCTTCGATACGATCCTAGCCAACGTTAAGGCGAGGGCGCCGCACGCGGAGATCAAGGGCGTCGTGGTCAGGAGGATGGCGCCGCGCGGGCTTGAAGTTCTGGTGGGCATGCACAGGGACCCCTTCTTCGGCCCCCTCGTGGCCTTCGGGAGCGGCGGGGTCCTAGTGGAGCTCGTGAGGGACGTCTCGTTCAAGGTGGCCCCGGTCTCCCTGGAGGACGCGAGGGAGATGGTGGAGAGGACCAGGGCCTACAGCTTGATGAGGGGGTACCGCGGGCAGGCGGAGCTCGACGTGGACGCCGTCGTGGACGTGATACTCCGAGTCTCGAAGCTGGCGGTGGACATCCCGGAGGTCGCGGCCGTCGACATCAACCCCTTCTTCGTCTACGAGAGGGGGAAGGGCGGCCTAGCGATCGACGTCAAGGTGCTCCTCCGCCACTGAGTGCGGCGGGGAGAATTTTATTAAATCCCAAGCGAGACGGAAGCCCATGGTGCAGGGGCCCAAGGTAGTAGCCTACGTGATCCTGCTCGTCGAAGTCGGGAGGGAGTACGAGGTTCTGAGGAAGCTTCTGGAGATGGAGGCCATTAGCGAGGCCCACGTGGTCTACGGCGAGTTCGACGTGATCGCTCGGATTGAGGTCGAGGATCTATCGGAGCTCGAGAGGACGGTCATGAGCATCAGGAGGATCCCCGGCGTGGAGAGGACCGTAACACTGATATCTGCCTAATCGATCTACACGAGGGGGATGAAGACCGCGTTGGTGGCCTAACCCGTGTGGCTCGATGGGCGGCCTGACCCCCCGGCTACCCGCCCACAAGGGCGTTGTAGGCCACGTAAACTGCTGCTGAGAGCAGTAGGGGGGCTGGGAGGGCGGGCGCGTAACCCCTCCTTTCAACCAGCTTGAGCGTCAACCACACTCCGGCCGCTAGGCCGGCAAGGACCGCTGCAAGCCTGGCAGCGCTGAACGTCGGTCTCAGCAGCGCCAGGGAGCCCATAGACGCGTACATTACAACGTCTCCCATCCCTAGCGCCAGGTCGCCGACGTCGACGACGAAGGGGGTCAGCAGCGACCTGGCGCTGCCGCCGCTCCCCTGCGACACGTCGCGCGCCCTCTGGATGATGTGCCTCAGGGGGCCCCGGTAGACCGCTAGGGCGTCGTACGCGGCCACAGCTAAGAGGACGGCTAGCATGCTCTCCCGCGACATCATCGCCGCTATGATTGAGCCGACCAGCGAACCGACGAGGACCTGGGCGGCGGCTGCTGGCAAGCTGGAGGGGCTGAGGATCACGGGGAGCGTCAGGAGGGCGGCTGCGGCCGCTGAGAGCACGAGGTAAGGCCTGAGGGGCAGCGGTAGCATCGCCAGGTAGGTCGAGGTCACCGTGAGGGCCGCCAGCGCGAACGAGGTGTAGCCGGCGAGCTTGAACACGGAGACCCCCTTCCTCAAGAGGACGAGGAGCGTGAAAGCGCCGACGAGAAGCAAGGCTAGGAAGAGGAGCACGTTGTAGGCTGCAGCTGCTGCCCCTCCCCCCTTAGCGAACGGCCCCTCTAGGTACTGGGTGAGGCCTCCGAGGTCGAGCACCCAGCCCCCCGCCCCGCCCATCACGACGCTTGCCAGAGCGACCAGCAGCACCTTAACGAGCGCGCGCCTCACAGGGGGTCGCTGCGCGCCTCTCAAATAGGCGTAGCGGTGGAAGCCCCCCAGTCGGAGCAGCCATCGAGCAAGCGAGTTTTTAGCCGTTCCTAAGGCGGGGGTTGCGTGGGCGTGCTCGAGCGGTTGACCGAGCTTGGGAGCAAGGTGGAGGCGGCGCTCGAGAAGTACCTCCTCATGGACACCGACCCGGAGTTCCGCGAGGCAGTGCTCTACCCCGTTAGGACGGGGGGCAAGAGGTTGAGGCCCGCACTGACCCTGGCCTCGGCTCTCGCAGCCGGAGGGGGTGTGGAGGAGGCGATCCCCGCGGCGGTGGCGGTCGAGCTGGCTCACAACTACTCGCTGATCTTCGACGACATAATAGACCACAGTGAGGTGAGACGGGGGCACCCCACCCTCTGGAGGAAGTACGGGGTCACAACGGCCATACTGGTCGCCGTGCACTACAGGGAGTCGATAAGCCAGGCCCTCAACGACACGCGTGACCCCAAGCTCTTCGAGGCGATAATGGCTAGGACCCTGAAGCTGCTGGTGGAGGGCGAGAGGCTAGACGTGCTGTTCGAGCAGGCCGGGAGGTCCGACGAGCCCTACGTTGTCGAGAGGAGGAGGAGCGTGGTCACGCTGAGGGATTACCTGGACATGGTTTACAAGAAGACAGGCGCCCTGATAGAGGCTGCCTGCGTGCTGGGGGCCCTGTCCGCGGGCGCGCCCCCCGATCTGGTTGAGGCGCTGAGCAGCTACGGCAGGAACCTTGGCCTGGCGTTCCAGGTGGGGGACGACATCATCGACATCTTCGGGAGGGAAGAGAAGACGGGGAAGAAGGTCGGGAAGGACATCGAGGAGCACAAGCTGGGCAACGTAGTCGTGCTCTTAGCCCTGGAGGAGCTGCCGGCCGACGCGAGGGGCGAGCTGCTCTCGATACTTCGGAAGGAGCGCCTATCGGGGCAGGACGTGGAGAGGGCTCTCAAGCTCATCTCAGCGACCGGCGCGAGGCAGAGGGCTGAGGAGATGAGGAGGTTCTACGCGGGGGCCGCGCGGGAAGCGCTGAAGCCCCTGCCCGACAACGAGGGCAAGAGGCTGCTGCTCGAGCTGACTGATTTCGTTGCGGTCAGGGAGTTCTGATGGGCACCGTTGTGCTCAAGCTGGGCGGCTCGCTGATAACCGACAAGCGGAGGCCCTTCACGCTGAGGAGGGACACGCTCGAGAGGGTGTCCACCGCGGTTGCGGAGGCCGCCCAGCGCCACAGGGTCGTTCTGGTCCACGGCGGGGGAAGCTACGGGCACTACGCGGTGCAGCGCGCGGGCGGCCTCGCGCAGAAGCTAGTCACCGACGTCTCGTACTGGATGACGGTCCTTAACGTCGAGGTTGTCTCCGCGCTGCTGAGGGCCGGCGCGCTGGCCGCCGGCCTCCCTACCTGGGCCGTCGCCCACCGGAGCGCGGGTCGCCTGCGCTTGAACTCCCGCATCATCGAGGGGCTGCTGGAGCTGAACGTGGTACCGGTCACCCACGGCGGCCTGATAGCCACGGATGAGGGCACCTTCGAGATACTCTCGGGCGATACGCTGGCCGCCGAGCTGGCGATAGAGCTCCCCGCCTCGGCGCTGATCTACCTGATGGACGCCGACGGGGTTTACACTGACGACCCGCGCCTGAACCCCGGCGCCGAGCTCATCAGGGTGCTCAGGAGGGAGGACGTGGACCGCGTCAGGGGCGGAAGCGCCGGTGTTGATGTGACGGGGGGCTTGGCTCTGAAGCTCCGCGAGGCCTTCCGAGCCGCGGAGAGGGGGGTGCGCGTCGCACTGGGGGGGTTGGAGTCCCTGCGCAGCATGCTCGAGGGAGTCGAGGGCCGCTACACGACGGTAGTGGCGTGACCCACTTCAAGCGGCGAGAACTTTATAGCTGCAGCTGGGGGGTGCGCGGGGACCTCACCTAGGTGGTGCCGTTGAGGGTTTATTTTAAGGAGATCACCGTGAGGACGCAGAGGAGGAGGGAGCTGCTCGACATCACTCACGAGGTTGAGCGCGCGGTCGCGGAGAGCGGCATATCCAACGGCCTCTGCCTCGTCTTCGCGCCGCACGCCACAGCGGCCATCATCGCCAACGAGCACGAGAGGGGCCTCATGAACGACATCCTGAGGAAGCTCGGGGAAGACTACCCAGAGGACGGGAAGTGGGAGCACAACCTCATCGACGACAACGCGGCCGCGCACCTGGCGTCGGCGTTCGTAGGCTCGGCTAGGCTGTTCCCTGTCAAGGAGGGCAGGCTGGTCCGAGGCACGTGGCAAAACATTTTCTTGGTCGAGCTCGACGGCCCCCGCGCGGTGCGCCGGGTGGTGGTGGAGGTGGTGGGGGTATGAGCCTGGACGTAGTGCTCGTGGGCCACATAGTCATCGACACCGTGGTCAGGGGCAGGCGGAGGTGGCAGAGCCTGGGCGGCACCGTCGTCTACGGCGCCTTCGCCGCGCTCAGGAGCGAAGCCAGGCCGCTGATCCTGTCGAAGGTCGGTGAGGATTTCCCCGACGAGTACTTCCTCTTCCTCTCCAGGAGCGGGATAGACCTGACCCATGTGAGAGTGGCTAGGGGGTCGCGGACGACCAGGTTCAAGCTCACCTACCGCAACGGGGAGAGGGAGCTCGTCCTCCAGTCGAGGGCCGATGACATAACGGCCTATGACGTGGGCCTGGCCGAGCTGGGCGGCAAGGTCGCCATCGTGGGGCCTGTCATCGGGGAGGTGGGGCTGGACGCGCTGGAGGCCGTGCGATCCAAGGCGTCGCTAGTCGCCCTGGACCTGCAGGGTTTCCTGCGCGTCGCGGAGGTTAGGGGCGCGGTTAAGCTGGTCCGGAGCGAGAAGGCCGTGAGGGCGCTGGCGTACGCCGACGTGGTGCACGCCGACGCCGATGAGGCGGCAGTCCTGACCGGCATGCAACCCCCCGAGGCGGCCGTCTGGATCGCCCAGAGGGGCCCAAGGGTAGCCCTCGTCACGGTGGGCCACCGGGGGGCCTACGTCGCGACCCGTGACGAGCTGATGTACGTCCCCTCCTTCGAACCCTCGCAGGTCGTCGACACGACAGGGGCGGGCGACGTGTTCCTCACGGTGTTCACAGCCGAGCACGCTCGCGGAGCCTCGGTGGAGGAGGCAGCTGCGATGGCGGCGGCGGCCTCCTCCTTCCGCGTCGAGGGGCAGGGCTTCGAGGGGCTGAGGGAGCGGTGGCTGGTGAGGGGCAGGGCCCAGAAGATCCTCGCTAATATTCAAAGGCTGGAGAAGGCGGAAGCCGCCCAGCCTCCGAGGCAGGGCTGATCACGCAGCCCCCGCTGCAGCGGGAGCTCAGCGCTCGCCACGCAGCAGCTTCGGGAGTTTCCTCCTGTAGATGTAGGGCGAGAGGCCGTTTCTCCTGAGCTCAGCCACGAACCCCCTCACGCCCTTCGTGGCGAGGTCCACCAGTATCTTCTCCCAGTCCAGGTAGACCAGCAGGACAATCACGAGGGCGAAGAGGACGACAGAGAGCACGGCCTCGAGAAGCAGCTCGTAGCGCGAAACATGCGCTACCGCGCAGCCCGCTAGGGCTGTCGCGGTTGAGATCACGACCTTCCCCGCAACGAGCCCCGCGAACACCTTGAGCGCATCGTACTTCATCAGCCCCAGCGGCATCACAATGACGTCGTCCGGCGAGGGCGTTGCAGAGATGAGGAAGGCTGCAAGGGCGCCGTAATTGCTCAGCAGCTTGCCTATCCTCTCGTACCTCTCCGCTGTCTCCTTCGACAGGAAAGCTCGAGCCCCCCTCCCCGTCAGGTAGGACGCCATCTTGCCGATAGCGCCCCCGACGCCGCTCACCAGCCCCACGAGGATGGGGTTCGCATCGGGCATCCTCATCGAGTAGAAGTAAACGGCCGCCAGGTAGGGGATCGGGATGAAGGGTATGAAGTTGCCAACTACGGAGACCACGAATATCCCCGGGTAGCCGCCAAGGGCTCTGAGAATCGAGCGGAGCAGCTGATGCATAACCTCCGCCGACCTCTCCCTCACCGCGTTTTTAACCTTTGCAACAGCTTCCTTCGGCAAAACCCTTTAAAAATGCGCGCGAACCCGCGCGGGCGTGTACGAGGTCGCGGTGAGGGTCGCGGAGAAGCCGCCCCGGGTGCCAAGCGAGCTAAAGGCGAAGCTGAAGGGGCTCTCGCCGAGGCTGGTGTCGAGGATGAGCAGGGAGGTCGTGGAGTGCCCCGTGCTGGGGAGGGAGGTCTCGTTCCTCGAGTGCTACTCCTGCCCGAACTTCGTGAGGAGGGTTAAGGGCGTTGTGCATTGCCGGGGGAGGAAGCTCTCGTAAAGGAGATCGTAAGGCGGCCGAGCGAGGCTAGGAAGCTGGAGCCGGCCAAGCTCGAGCGGTTGCTCGAGGAAGCGAGGCAGCTGCTAAGGAGCGAGCCGGCGCTGCTGGAGGTGGAGGGCGGCTCGGTGCTATTCGTGGGGGACACGCACGGCGACCTCGAATCCTCAATCAAGGCCTTCAGCGTGGGCGCCGATAAGTACGTCTTCCTAGGCGACTACGTCGACAGGGGCCCCTACCAGGTCGAGAACGTGCTCTTCCTACTCGCCAAGAAGATCTTGGACCCCGAGAGGGTCTTCCTGCTCAGGGGGAATCACGAGTCCCCGCTCGCGAACGTCCACTACGGCTTCCTGGACGACGTCATGCTGAGCTTCGGCCGCGACGCCTACGATGCTTTCGTCAGCGTGTTCTCCGTGATGCCCTACGCGGCGCTCGTCAACGGCGACGTCTTCGCCGTGCACGGGGGCCTGGCGAATGGGCTGAGGAAGATCTCCCAGGCGAGGGAGCTGCCCAGGCCCGACGAGGTGCCCCAGGACCCCATCGCGTTCGAGCTGCTCTGGAACGACCCCAGCGAGGAGGTCAGGGGGTTCGCGCCGGGCCCCCGGGGGCCCGGCACGTACCTCTTCGGCCGGGACGTCTTCGAGAGCTTCGCGCGGGACAACGGGCTGCGGCTGATGGTCAGGGCCCACGAGTACTTCCCTGGCGGCGTGTTCTTCTACTTCGGGGGCAAGGTCATCTCGGTCTTCTCCTGCCGTTACTACCCCGCAGCGCTGCCGAAGGGCCTGCTCCTCACGCCACGCGGGTACGAGGCCGTGCCGTTGATGTGACCCCCTCGAGGGCCAGGGCGATGGCCGCCCCGGCGGCGAAGCCGCCTACGTGCGCCCACGCCGCCACCTGCAGGGGCTGCCTGAGGCCGACCAGGCCCACCGCGAGCTGGTAAGCGAACCAGGCCGCCACGTAGAAGCGGGCTGGAACCCTGATCACGAGGATGTAGTAGAACGGCACCAGCGTGGCCACCCTCGCGTGGGGGTAGAAGACAGTGTAGGCGCCCAGCAGGCCGGAGATCGCCCCGGAAGCCCCGATGAGCGGTCGCACCAGCTCCCTGGCGAGCTGCGGGGGGAGGACGAACGTGGCCGCCGAGTGGAGCAGCGCCCCGGCTACTCCGCTGGCGATGTAGGTTAGGAAGAGCAGCAGCGGCCCGAGCCTCCCCTCCACGCTCCTCCCGAAGATGAAGAGGTAGACCATGTTGCCGGCGAGGTGCAGGATGTCGGCGTGCAGGAAGAGCGAGGTCAGGATCGTCTCCAGCCTCCGGTGGGCGAGGAGGTAAACCGGCCTGAAGCCGCTCCTCTCGGCCGTAAGCTCTACGCCGTAGAACGCGCTGAGCAGGAAGGCTACCACGTTGGCAGCGATCAGCACGAGTGTGGCAACGTAGGGACCCCGCCTGCGAACGTCGTCGCCCAGCGGTATCATGGGCCATTGAGGGCTAACACTTTTATGAGGCTGCTGCCAGCTCTCATGCGATGAAGCCCGTCATCATAGTGGCTGGCATGCTCGGCGCTGGCTGCACCTCGGTGGCTTTCGAGCTCTCCAAGCTGACGGGCTTCGAAGTGGTCAACAGCGAGCGCATAATCAGGGAGGTGGTCTCGGAGAAGGGCGCGTCGTACGCGATGTTCGCGGAGATGGTGAGGGACGGCGAGGTGGACCTCGAGGGCCTGATCAGGAACGTGGCCATCGACTACGTGGAGGAGGGCAATGTGATTGTGGAGGGAAGGACGGCGTTCCTCGTCCTCGACAGGCCAGCCATCCTCAAGGTGTTCCTCTACGCAGACAGGAGGGCGAGGGCCGAGAGGGTTGCGAAGCGCAGGGGCGTGAGCCTCGCTGAAGCGGAGCGCGAAGTTGAAGTGAGCGACGAGGATAGGAACAGGCTGGTCGAAAGGCTCTATAGGAAGCCCTTCACCGACCCCTCGCTCTACGACGCCGTGATCAACACCACGGGCCTGAGCTACGAGGCTGTGGCTCAGCTGCTGAACGAGATGCTCAGGTGGAAGCAGCGGGTTAGCAAGGCTTAACCTCATTTTTTCATCAGGATCCCTCGCTCCATGCTAACTACGGTGACCCTCCCAGCCCTCAACTCCCTTTTCAGCACTTCGAGCCCGGAGAAGGGGTCCGTGTGATCCCCGCACGTGAACACGTCCACGGCGGCGTAACCGTACTCGGGCCACGTGTGTATCGAGATGTGGGACTCAGCGATGAGCACGTACCCGCTGACCCCCTGCGGCTGGAAGCGGTAGACGTAGTGAGCGATGATCTTGCTGTTCGTAGCCCTCGCCGCCTCGAGGAGCGCCCTCTCGACGGCTTCGACGTCGTTCAGTAGCCTAGCATCGCAATCCATCAGCTCGGCAATAACGTGCCTGCCTAGGCCAACCCCCCTCTTCATCCCCCCGCGCGGCCCCCCCGGGGGGTCCGCTTAAAAAAGTATTCCCGGCGCCGCTCTGTGGGTCAGGAATATAGCCGCCCCGCAGGAGGCACCGCGATGTACGTCGGCTCAGAGGTCCTGAGGGCCGAGCCTGTGGGCCCTGACGTCGTGAGGTACGTCCTGAAGCTCGAGAGGCGGCTCGGCTCGAGCCCCGGCCAGTTCGTGATGGTGTGGGTGCCCCGCGTGGGCGAGGTGGCCTTGAGCGTCGCGCGGGAGGAGGGGAGAGAGATCCACCTGCTCGTCGCGCGCAAGGGCAGGGTTACGGGCTTTATGCATGACAACGTGAGGGAGGGCTGGAGGCTGTACGTGAGGGGGCCTCTGGGGAGGGGGTTCGCGGTCGCTAAGGGCACCGCGCTGCTGGTCGGGGGCGGGGTCGGTGTCGCCCCCCTCATCCACCTTTGCGCCGCCTTGAAGGGGGCCGGCGCGCGAGTGGTGGCGGCCATCGGCCTCAGGAGCGCCGACTACAGGGCGCTGGCGGAGGACCTGGCGAGCTGCGCCGACGAGGCCCACGTGGCCACCGAGGACGGGAGCCTTGGCATTAGGGGGACGGCCGTCGACGTGGCGGAGGCCCTTCTCTCCGAGCGGCACTTCGATTTCGTCTACGTCTGCGGCAAGGAGGCGATGATGAGGCAGGTGATCGAGCTCGCGATGGCTCGGGGAGTGCGCGTGGAGGCGTCCCTGGAGAGGCTGGTCAAGTGCGGCATAGGCGTCTGCGGTGCTTGCGTGCTGGAGCCGCTGGGCCTCAGGGTCTGCGCCGACGGCCCCGCGTTCGACGGCGATACGCTCACCCGCGCTGGCGACTTCGGCCGGTGGTGGCACGATGCGGCGGGCAGGAGGGTCCCCCTCCAGCCTTGACCTCCTCGTCTCGGGGAGGCTCTACATCGGGGGGAGCCTCGTCGAGGCCGCAGTGGGGGTCGAGGACGGCAAGGTGGTCTGGGTCGGCAAGCCCTCGCTGGCCCCGCCTGCGGAAGAGCGCATCGAGGCTGGCGACGGCGTCGTCGTGCTGCCCGGCATGGTCGACATGCACGTCCACATGCGGGACCTCGGCGAGTCCGACAAGGAGGACTGGTTCACCGGCACCCTTTCCGCGCTGGCGGGGGGAGTTACGTTCGTAGCTGACATGCCTAACAACGTCCCACCGATGCGCAGCGTGGAGGACCTGGAGCTGAAGGAGGCGGAGGCCGCGAGGAAGGCGGTTGTGGACTACGGCTTCTACCTTGGCTTCCCCAGAGACGTTGGCGAGCTGGCGAGGGCCGCGGAGTTCGGTGTCGTCGGCATGAAGCTCTACCCGCGCGACCTGCTGGAGGAGGCGCTCGCCGCCGTCCTGAGGGAGGCGGCGAGGCTGGACCTGCCCGTCGTGGTGCACGCCGAGGACCCCCTCATCCTCCGCGCGGCGGAGGCTGCGCTCACAAAGGACGTCGTGCTGCACGGGAAGCTCAGGCCGCCGGAGGCGGAGGCCCAGGCCGTCCGAACCCTGTCCTACCTCGCCGCTAGCCTGGGCTTCAGGCTCCACGTGACCCACGTGAGCTCGCTCGAGGCTCTGAGGGCGGTCGCCGCTGCGAAGGCGGCAGCCAAGGTGACCGCGGACACAGCCATCCACTACCTGTGCCTGGACGAGGGGGCAGTCGGCAGGCTGGGGGGGATCGCCAAGGTCAATCCGCCGCTCAGGAGCCGCCGTGACGTCGAGGCCCTGAGGCTCGCGATCCGCTCGGGGCTCCTCGACGCGGTGGTTACGGACCACGCGCCCCACAGGCGCGAGGAGAAGCTCAGCGAGGCTTACGACGCCATCCCCCCGGGCTTCCCGGGCCTCGAGCTCTGCCTTCCGCTGCTCGTCACCTTGATCGCCGAGGGCGCGCTGCTGCTGAGGGCTCTCGACCTCTACTCCAGCGCACCGGCCCGGCTCCTGGCAGTCCCCAAGGGGGAGATCGCGGTGGGGAGGGACGCTGACCTGGTGCTCCTCAACGTCAGGGAGAGGTGGAGAGTCAGGGGGGACGAGCTGAGGAGCAAGGCGAAGTACACGCCCTTCGAGGGCTTCGAGGTCCGGGGGAGGGTCGCGAAGGTGTTCGTGAGGGGTACGCTGGCCTACGACGGCGGCGAGCTGCTGGTGGAAAAGGGCTTCGGCAGGAGGTACTCCCCTGCGCGGGGAGAGGGTGGTGCGCTTGGTTGACCTGCGCGTGGAGCTGGCGGGGCTGGAGCTGAGGAACCCGGTGGTGGTGGCCTCCGGCCCCCTCGGCGTGAGCCTGGGCCTAATGAAGCGGGCCGAGGAGGCCGGCGCCGCTGCAATAACGCTCAAAACGGCGACCCTGAGGCCGAGGGAGGGCCACCCCAACCCCGTGGTCTACGAGCTACCCTACGGCCTCCTAAACTCGATGGGGCTGCCCAACCCCGGCGCGGAGGAGATGGGGCGGTTGATAAGCGAAGCCAAGGCGGTGATGAGGGTGCCGCTCATAGCGAGCGTCGCCGCCCAGTCGCCGCGGGAGGCCGAGGAGGTCGCTGAGAGGCTGAGAGGCGCGGACGCGCTCGAGCTCAACGCGAGCTGCCCCCACGTCAGGGGGCTGGGCGCGGAGCTGATGGACGACCCGCAGCTGGTGGCCGACATAGTCTCGGCGCTGCGCAGCTTCGGCCGCCCCGTCTTCGTCAAGCTCTCAGCGCACGGCGATTGGATCGGCGTGGCGAGCAGGGCTCTGGGGGCCGGCGCCAGCGGCCTGGTGGCGATCAACACGCTCAAGGCCATGGCGATAGACGTCAGGGCGAAGTGCCCGGTGCTGGGGGGCGTCTACGGCGGCCTCTCGGGGCCTGCCATCCACCCTGTAGCGGTGAGGGTGGTCTACGAGCTGCACCGCGAGTTCCCCGATGTGCCAATAATCGGGGTCGGCGGCGTCGAGACTTGGGTTGAGGCGGCGGAGCTGATCCTCGCGGGGGCGACGGCCGTAGGAGTCGCGACGGCCCTCAGGAGGGGGTTCCACGTCATCGGAGAGATCGTGGAGGGGCTCCGGGCTTACGTGGCGGGGGAAGGCCTAGCCAGCATCAGGGAGCTGGTTGGCGCTGCTCACCGCTAGCGTCGCCGCCCAGCGAGCCGTCGGCCGTCGCGACGGCCTTCACGAGCCTGGACAGGCGCTCGTGGAACCTGAGGATGAGGGCCCTCTTGTCCTCCATCAGCACGACGTCGCTCAGCCCCTCGAGCACGATGTTGTAGGCGAAGGGGGACGGGATGCTGAGGGTGGGCAGCTCCACGACCCTTATCGCGCCCTCCTCGATTCTTCGGAGGACCTCCTTCGCGTGCTCCACGTCCATGTAGTCCTCGAGGATCTCGCGGTAGGTCTCCTTGAGGACGGGGAAGTCGCGACCGAGCGACATCACGACCTTGAGCAGCGTCTGAGCGTTGAGCTGCTGGCGCTCCAGGCTGATCTCGTGGCCCTTGTAGTTCCTCAGCACCATCAGCGAACGCACGGCCACGTGCCGGAACCGCCTCCTCAGGAGCTCGGTATTCTCCAGGGCGTCCTTCAGTAGCTCCTCGAGCTCATCGCTCCTGAGGTCGGTGATCGTGACGGGGGGCTCAACGCCGGGCGGGTACACGAGCGCGAAGCCGTTGTCGTGCACGGCTATCCCCACGTTCACCCCGGCCCTCCGCGTAGCCAGGTAGGCCAGCGCCCTCGAGAGGGCGTCGTTGGTCCTGCGGCCGAAGAGCGTGTGGAACACGTGGTGGAGGCGCCCGCGCTCGTCGACGTACCTCTCCACCAGGACGACCCTGTGCGACGGGTACTCGCGCACCCCCAGCGCGCGCAGGAACCTGTGCATCTCCCAGAAGTACTCGTAGATCGCCTCCGCGGCCTCGCGGTTGGTGCGGCAGCTCCTCATCAGGTACCTGAGCACCTCCTCCCTGGGCCTCCCCTCCTCAAGCCACTTGAACATCCTCTCCCTGAACTCGCCTATCTTGAGCGCCAGGTCGTAGCTGAGCGGGAGCATCTCTGAGAACCAGCTCGGGACAGTCGGCTTCAGGTCGAAGGCCGGCTTCACGATCGCCTTGTTGGCCTTCGCCTCTACGAACTCGTAGACCTTCCCCCCTAGGATGAATCGGTCTCCCGGCACCAGCCGCTCCAAGAACTCCTCCTCGATGTTGCCCAGGTACTTGCCGGTCACCGTGTAGACCTTGACGTGCACCTCCTCAGGGATCGTCCCCACGTTCAGGGTGTAGATGACGCGGGCATACTTACCCCTCCTCCCGAAGACCCCCTCCCCCTCGTCGAGCCAGATCTTGCCGTACACCCTGTGGCTCTCGAGCGTCGCGTGCCCCCCAGCCAGGTACCTGAGCACTCTCATGAAGTCCTCGAAGGGTAGGTCGCGGTAGCAGTAGCTGCGCCTCACCAGCCTGTAGGCCTCCTCGATACTCCACTTGCGCTCTATCGCCATGCCGACCAGGTGCTGGGCCAGCACGTCCAGGGCGTTCTTCGGCACCCTGACCTTGTCCAGGTGGTTGCGGTAGGCCTCCTTCACCATCACCGCGACCTCCACCAAGTCGTCGCGATCCACGCAGACCATCCGGCCGCGGATGGTGTCGTGCAGCCTGTGCCCGCTCCTGCCTATCCTCTGCAGGCACCTGGTGACGGACTTTGGGGAGCCTATCTGGACGACGACGTCGATGTAGCCGATGTCTATCCCCAGCTCGAGCGAGGTGGAGCTGACTACCGCCTTGAGCTCACCCCTCTTCAGCTTCTCCTCGACCTCGTGCCGGACGTTCCTCGAGAGCGAGCCGTGGTGGGCCATCACCTGCGACTCGTCGAGGCCACCCCGCTCCCTGCCGAGCATCTTCAGGTGGAACACGACGCGCTCGGTCCCGCTCCTCGTGTTCGTGAAGATGAGGGCGGTCCTGTACCGCATCAGGAGGTCGTAGATGGCCTCGTAGAGCTTTTGCTGGAGCACCTGCGAGGGCGTGTGTATGAGGTCAGAGACTGGCGACAACACCCGTATGTCCTTCCTCTTCACGTAGCGGGCGTCGACGATGGTGCAGTCCCTCGGCCTCCCGTCGTCGTAGCCGACGAGGAACTGGGCCACCTCCTCCAAGGGGTTTATTGTCGCGGAGAGGCCGATGCGGATGAAGGGCCTCCCGACCAGCTCCTGGAGCCGCTCGAGGCTCAGGGAGAGGTGCACCCCGCGCTTGTTCTCAGCCAGGCTGTGTATCTCGTCGACGATGACCCACCTAACGCTCCTTAGCTTCTCCCTGAACTTCGGGGCGACGAGAACTATCGCCAGGGTCTCGGGCGTCGTTATCAGGATGTGCGGCGGCTTCCTCAGCATCCTCTGCCTTTCGTTGGCTGTGGTGTCCCCGGTCCTCACGGCATGCCTGACTTCTGGCAGCTCCACCCCCCTCTCCGCTGCCACCCTCCTCATCTCGCCGAGAGGCTCCTCCAGGTTCCTGTAGATGTCGTTGTTCAGGGCCCTCAGAGGCGAAACGTAGACAGCGTAGACGCTGTCCTCGAGCTCTCCCTGAAATCCCATTTTGATCAGCTCGCTGAGAACAACCAGGAAGGCCGTCAAGGTCTTGCCGGTGCCCGTCGGGCTGGAGATCAGCACGTTCTTGCCCTCGTAGATCGGAACGACGCCCAGCTTCTGGGGGGGCGTGAGGTCGTCGTACTTCAGCCTGAACCACTCCGCCACGAGAGGGTGCAGCAGCGACAGCACCTCCTCCTTGCTGTACTCCCGCGTAGCGTACTCGATCATTCTCAACCCCGGGCCTCCTGGGGGCTTATGGCTATGGCGGTGTCGCGCGCCGCATCCTTGCGCCTCACGAGGCCTAGCTCCGCGAGCCTCTCAGCTGCGCGTCGCAGGACCCCCCTCACGATTGGCCTAGCCGATAGGCCGCCGAGCCTGGCCGCCGCCTTCCTTATGCTCCCGGTTCGGAGGTACGCCCCGAGGACCAGCTTCTCTTCCTCGCTCAGGTCGCTCAGCTCCCTGAGCGCCAGCTCTGCGACCTCTTGGGGGGACTGCTCGTAGCGCCAGCCGTACTCGTCGCTGCTGACCGGGGTCTCGAACCTCTCGACCCACTCGAACCTCAGGATCGTGAGGGGGGTGTTGGCCCGGATAGCGGGGTAGTGCTGCTTCAGCGCAGCCAGCAGGTCGCGGAGGCTGCTGAAGCCGTCTAGGCGGGCGTCCTCCTCCGTCAGGTCTACGACCTTCTTCTTCTCGACGCTCACGATCCTCACCCTCCCCAGCACGTAGCCCCCACAGTGGACGAGCACGACGTCGCCGGGCTTGTAGCGCGCTCTCCCGGCGCGTACCGTCGCCAGCTTCCTCCCGCTGACCAGGTCGTCGAAGTACCTCTTTGCGAACATCAGCGGACGCGGCATCTTAGGACCCCCGCGCCTCTCCCCTTCCTTTAAGCATCGCGGCGTTGGCAGCCTCAGCCTCGCGCTGACCGCGAGATGAGGTTGAGCAGCGCCTCAACTTGGGGCTTGAGGGCTGGGGGCAGGCTCCTCACCCCCAGCTCGAGGAAGCCTCTAACGAGCAGCGCTACCGCCTCGTCCTCGCTGAAGCCCTTCGACGTCAAGTACTCGAGCTCCTCCTGCGAGATCTTGCCGATGGCCGCCTCGTGCGTCAGCTGGGCCTCCCCGTGGAGGGATCTCAGCGCTGGCACCGTCTCGACCGTGGAGCGGGGGTCGAGCTTGAGGCTCCTGCACTCGATGTGGCCCCTCGCGCCCTCCCCTTTAGCCTCGATCGTTATCGGCTGCCTGACGGCGGCCCCCCTCGCTACGACGACCCTCGAGATGACCTCGGCGCTAGCCCCCTCCGCGAGCTCAACGTGGGTCTCCAGCGTCGAAGAGCCCCCACCGGCCACGTAGAGCGTCGAGGCGAGGGCGCTCGCCCCTCTGCCGGCCACGACCTTGACCCGGCTGGTCAAGTTCGCGGGAGATCGAAAAGCGAGGTAGAGCTCGTTGAACCTCGCCCCCTCCCCCGCCAGGACGGCGGTCTCGGCTGTGACCTCAGTCCTCTTGGTCCAGCCGTGGATCATTACGAGGTCGAGCTCCGCCCCCTCCCCCAGGTATATCTCCGTGAAGCCGCTGTGACTCACCCCCTCCCCCGCGCTGACGCAGGTCGAGAACAGGGTGACGCTGCTGCCCTCGCCGATCGCCACGACGTTGTGGACCTCTTGCGCGCCCTTGTCGACCGCGAAGCACGCCGAGAGGGGCGCGCTCAGTTTTGTGCGGGGTGGCACGTATATGAAGACGCCCGTGCTGGCTCCTGGCCTCTCCTGCAGCAGCCTCCAGGACAGCCGCTTTACGCCCTCGTCTCCGGCGGCCTCGTCCATCCGCTTGATCACCACGCCTCTCTCCGAGAGACCCTTGGCCAGGACCAGCCTGATCACGTCCACGTTCTTCTGCAGGTAGCGCGCTGCAGCCCCCTCGGCGGCGACCCCGCCCCCCCAGCCGGCCGCCTCAGGGTCGCTAGGCGAACGCATCGTAGCCCCCCTCCCTCAGCCTCTCGAGGATCTCGTGAAGATCCCCGGAGGCGACAAGCCTCCCACCCACCATCACATGGGTCCTGCGCACGCGCTCTATGTGCTCCGCTATCAGGCCGGTGTGGGTGACCAGGAGCACCGCCACGCCGCCGCTCGCCAGCTCGTTGATGACGCTGCCGACAACCCTCAGGCTCGGCAGGTCCACGCCGCTGTCCGGCTCGTCCAGCAGCGCCAGCCTCGGCCTCTGCAGCAGCACGAGGGCCAGCTCGGCGCGCTTCATCTCGCCGCCGCTGAAGCCCCTGAAGAGCTCCCTGTCGAGGAGTCCGTCGAGGCCCAGCTTCCCGATGACGTCGGGGCGCTGGCCGTACCTCCTGCTCATCTCTGCGACCAGCTGGCCGAACCTCACGCTGACGGGCCTCGGGTTCTGGTGCATGAGGGCGATGCCGAGCCTAGCCCTCTCGTGAGCCCTAAGCGCGCTCACGTCGCGCCCGTCGAAGAGTATCCTGCCCCTCGAGACCACGTAGCTGGGCAGGCCCATGATGGCCCTGAGCAGAGTGCTCTTGCCGCTGCCGTTGGGCCCGAAGAGCAGGTGCACTTCGCCGGCATCGATCTCCAGACTCACGCCCTTCACGATCTCTAGCGACCCCACCCTGACGTGGAGGTTCTCGAGCACCAGCAGGGGCATCTCGCTGTCATAGCCGGTACACGGGGCTTAAGAGTTGTGCCCACTGCCTGCACGGCGGTAACCGTTAAATTCCGCACCTCCACTACTGGCTGGTGATGATGCGAATCCGGTTTGAGCGGTGATAGGGGCCGTCGCAACTGACCACGTCGCGCTCGCCTCTCCCTCGGCCCCTACCCAGCTCGGTGGCCATCCGTTCCTCGCCATCAGGATGGAGGGCCTCTCGACAAAAGTGAGGAAGTACTCGCGGGCGGTCAGCTCGATTAACTCTAGGGTGTCAACGAGCACCACGTACACATAGTGGAGTTTAGCCGAGAGCAGGTCGTCCAGCTCGAGGGGGGGCCTCGCGTAATAGGCGTCGAGGATCCTCTTGAAGGCCTCAAGGTTCCACAGCCTCCTTTCAGCCGATGGGAGGAAGATCAGGGGGGGCAGCTGGAGGATGTGGAAGGGGGGCACGGCCATGGCAAAGATGTCGGCGTGCTTGCTGTAGCGGGCGACCTTGCTCAGCTCCCTAGCGAACCTGTAGGCGATGGGGTCCTTAGAGTTCTCGGGGGGCACGAAGCCGGTTTCCACTTCAACCACCAGGGTTTTGTCGTCTTTGGTGGCGTAGAGGTCGCAGACGAGGCCCGGCGCCACCTCGCGCTCGGCGTCGACGCTGTAGCCCTTCGACAGGAGGTACGCTGCGACCACCAGCTCCATCACGGTGTGGTTCGAGCTGATGGCCCTCCTCAGGGCGAGGTTCTTGAGCTTTGAGCCGAGCCACCTTAGGGACGCGGCGGAGTCGGGATCCAGCTTGCTCTCCAGGCGCTCGACCACTAGGTCGATGTCCTCCGCCAGACCCACAAGGCAGCGCGGATAGGTGACGAATTAGCTCCAACGCTTAAGAATCGGAGCGCCGAGTGGTGCTCGGAGATGAGGGCTCTGCTGGACATTCCCACGCGCGTCCAGCTGGGGCGCGGAGCCCTGGAGCGCGTAGGCCTGGAGCTAGCCGCAATGGGCGCGCGCAAGGTCACGATCGTGACCGAGGAGGGGGCGGAGCCGCTGGGGGACCGCGTGGCGGAGAGCGTGAGGAGGGCCGGCGGAGCCGTGGCCGGCTTGCGCGCCTGCGGTGCCCTCGACGAAGGCTGCCTAGAGGCGGTGGCCAGAGACTCGGCCGGTTGCGATGCGATCGTCGCTGTGAGCGGCTGGATCGCCGCGTCGGCTGCCATGCACACCTGCGACCGCCTCGGACTCGAGCTGGTCACGGTCGCCGTCCCGCCCTCCTTCAGCAGCTCCCTAGCCGTCGCACCCGTCCCGCCGAGGGGTGTGTTGGCAGCGCGGAGGCCAGCTAAGCAGCCGGCGCTGGCTCTGTTCGACCCCTCCCTATTCGAGGCCGTCCCCCGCGACCAGGTGGTGGCCGAGGTGGCGCTCCTCGCGATGAAGGGGAGCGCGATGAGCCGGCTGAACGCGTTGGCGGGGAGGCTCGCCAGGGATGCCCTTGAGGAGCTGCGAGCTGCCCTCGCCCGTAGCGAGCCTGAAAGGCTAGCGTTCTCCGCGCTGCTGGCGGCGCTCTCGGTCAGGGTAGGAGCCAGGGGCCTGGCCCCTTCGGCGCTCGCGTGGGCCCTTCATGCGCTGCTGGGCGTCGACCCCTTCAAAGCGGAGCTCTCAATCTTCCCGGCGTGGCTCTCGGAGCTGGCAAAGCGGGTGGGAGAGGCCGGTGCCCCCCCACTGGCCCCCGACGACGTCGAGCTGGCGAGGCGGGCTGTCGAAGGCCTCGCACCCCCCTCGCTCGGGCAACTGGGGGTCAAAGCTGCCAAAGTGGATCTCGTCGTGGAGTGCGCCTGGACCTACTGGCGCTACGACGTGGAGGCCGACCCAGTGATTGAGGACAAGTGGGACCTCAGGGAGCTGCTGCGCGCCTCCCTTTAGCAGATGGGGCGCCCGGGGTCCGCGACGGGTCGGCGGAGCAGCAGGCACCTTTGGCTCTGCCTGTCGTAGAAAATGCAGCTCAGGCATGTCTTCCTAGCCAGCGGCTGAGGAGCGGGCGCGGGACTTATCGTCAACTCCTCGATGATAAGGGGCTGAGGCACGGTTGGCACACCGCCCCTAGCGCCCTCAGCCGGCGCCGTGGGCTTGGGCTGGGAGGCAGGCGGCTGAGGCTGCACCGCGCGCTCCGGGGGCGCAGCTAGAGGGCCCCCTCCGCCCCCCTCTCCAGCACCCGGGAAGGCGGGCGCCGCCCCCCTCACCTCGGGAAGGCGTTTTATCATGGAGTCCCTGAGGGCCGCCGAGATCTCCCCGGGCGGGGCCCTGGGCTGGCGCGCTGGGGCGCCCAGAGGCCCGCTCGGGCCGCGCTGGGCGGGCGGAGCAGCGGCGGGTCGCGGTTGCGCGCGCCCCCTGAC